>NZ_JAGHWU010000025.1:0-105107 GCF_017746145.1 Xanthomonas sp. D-99
TCGTTGTTCAGACCTTCCCTAGCAGTTTCATGGAAGAGATCACCCGAAAGAGGAATGGTGCGTGCTGCCGGAGCGACGCGACGCGACGCGGCCGTTGCTGCGATAGCGGCGTGGCGGACTCTACGGAACAGCGCCTGCGTGCGCAGAAGGCGAGCGAACCGGACGCCGTGCCAACGAAGCGGCACTGCGCCGCTGTGTCGTCGTTGCAATGGCGTGCGCAAAACTAAAGCGCAATCTGCGGCGTTTTCATCGCAACGCCGCACCCACTGCGCTTACGCTGAAAAAATGTGCGCGTCATTGCTGACGCGTGGCATTCATCGCTGCGCGCTACACGCCGCGCCAATCAACACGCGTCAGTAACCGTGCACCGGGCGATGCGACTTCACCGCCATGACCAAGCCAAGGCCGGCCAGTAGCGACACCGCCGAGGTGCCGCCGTAACTCATCAGCGGCATCGGCACGCCCACCACCGGTAGCAGGCCGGAAATCATGCCGCCGTTGACCAGCACGTAGACGAAGAACGCCAGGCCGGTGGCGCCGGCAACCAGGCGCGAATAAGTGTCGCGCGCCTGCGAGGCGATCCACAGGCAGCGGCCGATGACGATCAGGTACAAGGTCAGCACGGTGGCGACGCCGATCCAGCCGAATTCTTCGCTGAGCACCGAGAACGCAAAGTCGGTGGTCTGTTCGGGAATGAAGTTCAGGTGCGATTGCGAGCCCAGGCCCCAGCCCTTGCCGTTCAACCCGCCCGAGCCAATCGCGATCTTGGACTGGATGATGTTCCAGCCCGCGCCAAGCGCGTCGTTCTCGGGGTTGAGGAACATCATGATGCGGTCCTTCTGGTACGGCCGCAGCAGCCAGAACCACGCCACCGGCGCAGCCGCAGACACACCGCCCACACCCACGGCCACCCACCACCACGGCAGGCCGGCCAGCAGCAGCACGAACACGCCGCTGGCAGCAATCAACACACCGGTGCCGAAGTCCGGCTGCAGCATGATCAACGCGGTGGGTACGCCGATAATCACGCCGGTCACCAGCACGGTGGAAATGCGCGGCGGCAGCGGCATGCGGTGCAGATACCAGGCCGCCATCATCGGCAAGCTGATCTTGAGCAGCTCGGCCGGCTGCAGGTAGAACACTTTCAGGTCCAGCCACTGCCGGCCGTACTTACCGGTGCCCAGCGCGAAGACCGCCAGCAGCGGCAGCATCGACAAGCCGTACACCCACGGCGTCCAGGCGCGCAGGCGCAGCACCGACATGCGCGAAATACCCCACATCGCCGCCGCCCCGATGATGAAGCGGATGCCCTGCGCCAGCATCAGATGCTCGCCATTGGCAGTGCCGCCGGCGCTCTTGAGCACCGACAGGCCGATGGCCATCAGCCCCCCCAGCGCCAGGCACAGCACCCAGTCCAGGCTGCGCGTAAAGCGCGCGGCCATGTCCACCAACCAGCGCAGGATGTCGCTCAATGGTCGGTCTCCTGCACCGCGTCCGGCACATCCGGCACGACCGGTTGCGCGGGGGTGTTGGGGTCCAGCGCAACGGCGCTGTGGCCGATCACCACCGGCAGTTCGTCCAGCGTGGCAGCGGCCGCGTCGCCGGCTGCGCGCGCGTCGGTGACGCCGGCTTCGAACTGGTTGACACCTACGGCGGTCATGCCGAGCTCGCTGTCCAGCGGCTCCAGACCGGCGGGCATCTTGCCCAGCAGCCAGGCATCGAAGATCTTGCGTGCGATCGGCGCTGCCGAGCTGGTGCCGAAACCGCCGCCTTCCACCGCCACCGCCACCGCGATGACTGGATTGTCGGCCGGCGCGAAACCGACGAACAGGCCGCGGTGACGCAGGTGCAACGGCAGGCTGCGCGGGTCCACCGCCGCCACGCCCTTGCGGCTGACCACCTGCGCGGTGCCGGTCTTGCCGGCCATCTGGTACGGCGCACCCGGGGTGATCGCATAGCCGGTACCGCCGGGCCGCATGGTGTCCATCATGCCCTCGCGTACCACCTGCAGATGCGCCAGGCTCTGGCTGATCGGCTTGCCGGGCGGCTGGATCATCGGCTCCCAGGGATGATCGAAACCGGTACGCTCTTCCAGCACCAGGTGCGGGCGCAGCAGCAGGCCACTGGCGATCGCCGAGACGCCGCGCACCAGTTGCAGCGGCGTGACCTTCCAGTCGCCCTGGCCGATGGCGATGTTGACGGTGTCGCCCGGATACCAGCGCTCCTTGCGCGTCTTGTACTTGTAGGCCGGCGACGGCAGGATGCCGCCGATTTCTCCCAGCAGGTCCACCCCGGTGGGCTGGCCGAAGCCGTATTCGCCCATGTAGTGGTCGAAGCGCTCGATGCCCATGTCCACCGCCAGGCGGTAGTAATAGGTGTTGACCGATTGGGCGATCGACTTGCGCAGGTCGGTCCAGCCGTGGCCGCCGCGGTGCGAGTCGCCCCAGCCGCGGCTGACGCCGGGAAGATAGAACATGCCGGTAGACAGCACCCGGTCTTCCGGCCGGCGCAGGCCGCTATCCAGGCCGGCCAACGCGATCAGCGGCTTGAGCGTGGACCCTGGCGCCACCCCGCCGAGCACCAGCCGGTTGAACTGCGGCCGCGACGGGTTGTCGTTGAGCATCTTGAAATCGGTATGCGAGATGCCGTTGACGAACAGGTTGGGGTCGTAGCTGGGCAGGCTGACCATGCCCAGGATCTCGCCGGTGCGCGGGTCCATCGCGATCGCCGCCCCTTCGTGCTCGCCAAAGGCGGCCACCATCGCGCGCTGCAGGTCGGCGTCTACCGACAGCCGCAGATCCGCACCGGACTGCGGCGCGACCCGGCCGACGGTGCGGATGGCACGGCCCTGGACATTGGTTTCGACCTGCTCGTAACCGACTTGCCCGCGCAGATCCTGCTCGTAGTAGCGCTCCAGTCCGGATTTGCCCATGTGGGTGAGCGCAGCATTGCCCTCGCCCAGCACCGCCAGGTCTTTTTCGTCGATGCGGCCCACATAGCCGATGATGTGCGCGAACAACGGCCCGTAGGGATAACGCCGGGTCAGGTACGGCTCCAGCTCCACGCCGGGAAAGCGCCAGCGCTCCACCGCGAACCGTGCCATTTCTTCATCGCTCATGCGCAGCTTGAGCGTCACCGGCAGGAAGCTGCGGCGCGCGCGGCGCTCGCGGTTGAAGCGCTCCAGATCCTCCGGCGCGATCGGGATCACCTTGCCCAGCGCGTCCAGCATGGCGTTCATGTCGGCGACCTTGTCGGGGGTCACGTCCAGACGAAACGCCGGCACGTTTTCGGCCAGCAGCCTGCCGGTGCGGTCGTAGATCATGCCGCGCCCGGGCACCACCGGTTTGGGCTTGATGCGGTTGGCCTCCGAGCGCGTGGCGTAGACCTCGTGGTCGAGCACCTGCAATTTGAAATACCAGCCGCCCAGGCCCACCAGGCAGATCACCACCATCGCAAAGCCCAGCACCGCGCGGCGGCGGAACTGTTCGGCCTCCGCATGCGGATTCTTGGGATGACGGCGCCCGTGCATGGCTTACTTTTTGCCCCGCTTGCCCAGCCGCACCGCATCCAGCACCACGAACAACGGAGGCCACAGCGCCATGCCCAGCAGCGGCGCCCACCAGTAGCTCCAGGGCAGGGTCGGCTCGCCTACGGCCAGGTGCACCGCCGAAGACACGATGCGGTCGTTGAGCAATAGCCCACCAATGGCCAGCGCCTGCTGCGAGACCGGGAAAAAACGCATGCGCGCGCGGAAGCGCTGCAGGATGAAGGTCATGATCACCAGCCGCAGCGCCTGTTCGCCGAGCAGCCCGCCATACAGCAGGTCGGCCAGCACGCCGGCCACGAAGGCCAGGCCCAGCCCGACCCGGTCCGGCTCCTCGATCACCCAGTACGCCAGCACCAACGCCAGCCAGTAAGGCCGCAGCGGCTGCACCACCATCGGCAACGGCAGCAGGCCCAGGACCAGCGCAATGAAGATGCTCGCTGGCAGGATCCAGGTGTTGCGCATGCGGGTCATAGGTCCGTCTCCTGCGGAGAAGGACGGGATTGGGGATGGGGGATGGGGGATTGGTTAGGAGCGGTGCTCTGCGGCTGTGGGGCGTTGCGGTTGCCGGTTCCCGATCCTGCGTTCCCTGACGCCCGTGAGCCCTGCGGTGACGCGGGGCGGGAATCGGAATTCCGGATGCTGGATGTGTTCGATGCGGGCGGACGGGAGGGCATGCTGGACGGGCGGCCGGGTGCGGGTGCGCTGGCCGGCTGTGTCGGCGCAGACTGGACACGCGGCGTGGTGCCGGCTGCGCTGGCAGCACCCGATGCCGCGCCCGCCGGCGTGCGCGGTGCTGCGGTCACCGGCATGTTCGCTGGCGCGGTGACGGCGGCAGGCGCGGCATTGCCGTTGCCGTTGCCGTTGCCGTTGCCGTTGCCGTTGCCAATCCCGTCTCCCGAATCCCCAATCCCGGCCCCAGGCACTACCCGCAACGGCTTGCCGGCACGCAGCAGCAACACATCGCGGCCGCGATCGAGCTTGGCGGCCGGGGTCAGTTCGCCGACCAGGAAGGCGTGGGTATCGTCGGGATGCAACTCGGAGACCTTGCCGACCGGGAAGCCGGCCGGGAAGCGGCCGCCCAGGCCCGAGGTGACGATTTCATCGCCCACCTGCACGCCGGCACTGAGCGGGATGTCGCGCAATTCCAGGCGGTCGCCGCGCCCGTAGACGATCAGCCGCACGCCATTGCGCGCCACGCTGACCGGCACTGCGTGGTCGGGGTCGGTGAGCAGCAACACGGTGGAATGCAGCGGGGTGACTTCGATCACCTGCCCCATCAGGCCGCCGGCATCGATCACCGCCTGGCCCAGCAGCACCCCTTCGCGGCTGCCGGCGTCCAGCAGCAAGCGTTGGCGCGTGGGATCCAGATCGATGTTCAGGATCGGCGCCAGTTGCACATCCAGACCGCGACGCTCGGCCACGTTGAGCAGTTCGCGCAGTTGCGCGTTATCCAGGGCCGCGGTTTGCAACCGGGTCAGGCGCGCATTGGCGACCAGCAGTTGGTTGCGCAGATCCCGGGTCTCTTCCACCAGCTGCGCATGCGTTGCGGCGTTGTCGCGCACCTGCGAACCGATGCGTCCCGGCAGCCCGGCCACCGCCCAGATCGGCTGGATCAGCAGATTGGCCTGCATGCGCACCTGGCTCAGCCAACCACCGCGGCTATCGAGCGCAATCAGCACGATCGCCAGCACCAGATAGACCAGCAGGCGCAGCGTGGAGGTGACTTCGCCCGGACGGGAGGCGACGGGAGGACCGGCGTAGGAGGGCACTGTCAGGGCCGGGAATGGGGAGTCGGGAATAGGGAATCGGGGAGCAGGTGGCTGCCCACGCCACGGGTAAGGCGAAAACTCACATTGGCGGGACCGCGATGCAACCGCTCAGGGCCGTAGGCAGGAACCGCTCTCACGATTCCTCTTTCCCGATTCCCGATTCCCGAGCGCTTCACTCCGGCGCGAAGAACTCGTTGCCATGCATGTCCACCAGCTCCAGCGCCCGGCCGCCGCCGCGGGCCACGCAGGTGAGCGGGTCGTCGGCCACCTGTACGTGCAGGCCGGTTTCTTCGGAGATGAGCCGGTCCAGATCGCGCAGCAGCGCGCCGCCACCGGTAAGCACGATGCCGCGCTCGGCGACGTCGGCGCACAGTTCCGGCGGGGTCTGCTCCAGCGCCAGCTTCACTGCCGAGACGATGCCCGACAGCGGCTCGTGCAGCGCTTCGAGCACTTCGTTGGAATTGATCTTGATCATCTTCGGCACGCCCTCGGCGAGGTTGCGACCGGAGATTTCCATCTCCTGCACCTCGTCCTGCGGGTAGGCGCAACCGATCTGCAGCTTGATGCGCTCGGCCGTGGCCTCACCGATCAGCATGCCGTGGTTGCGGCGCACGTAATTGGTGATCGACTCGTCGAACCGGTCGCCACCCACACGCACCGACTGCGAATACACGATGCCGTTGAGCGAGATCACCGCCACTTCGGTGGTGCCGCCGCCGATGTCGATGACCATCGAACCGCGCGCCTCGGTCACCGGCATGCCGGCACCGATCGCTGCGGCCATCGGCTCTTCGATCAGATAGACATCGCGCGCACCGGCCTCTTCCGCAGATTCCTTGATGGCGCGGCGCTCGACCTGCGTGGAGCCTGCCGGCACGCACACCAGCACGCGCGGGCTGGGGCGCAGGAAGCGCGATTTGTGCACCTTCTTGATGAAGTGCTTCAGCATCGCTTCGGTGTAGGTGAAGTCGGCGATGACGCCGTCCTTCATCGGGCGAATGGTGGTGATGTGGCCGGGGGTACGGCCGAGCATCTGCTTGGCCTCCGCACCGACGGCAGCGACCGAGCGCGTGCCGCCGATCGCGCGATCCTGACGCACCGCAACCACCGACGGCTCGTTCAGCACGATGCCCTGTCCGCGCACGTAGATCAGCGTATTGGCCGTGCCCAAATCGATGGACAGGTCGTTGGAGAACATGCCGCGGAGTTTCTTGAACATCGAGGGAGTCGTTCCTGGGTAAGTCGCGTGCCCGCCGCCAGACTGGCGAAATTTTGGGCAGAAAACGAAGTCGGCTAGCCTAGCAATCCCCCCCCGGGGTGAGCAAGGAAAAATCGGCGATTTCGCCCCCGTTTTCATGTGGCGGTCACGCCGGCCATGGCATGCGGTTCTGGCTCTGATCGGCCGCAGCCGTTACCCTTTGCGCCGCGGCGCACGCGCCGTCCCGCTGCCATGCCCGGCAATTGGCGGGTTTTCCCAACGCAAAGGCCCGACTCGATGTCCGCACTGATCTGTGGTTCCCTCGCCTACGACACCATCATGGTGTTTCCGGACCAGTTCAAGAACCACATCCTGCCGGACAAGGTGCACATCCTGAATGTGTCGTTCCTGGTCCCGCGCATGCGCCGCGAGTTCGGCGGCTGCGCCGGCAACATCGCCTACAACCTGCATCTGCTCGGTGGCGCGCCGATCCCGATGGGCACCGTGGGCCAGGATTTCGGCCCGTACCGCGAACACTTCGAGACGCTGGGGATCGACCTGTCGCGGGTGAAGATCATCGACGACCTGTTTACCCCGCAGGCCTTCATCACCACCGACCACGACAACAACCAGATCACCGCCTTCCATCCGGGCGCGATGATGCGCAGCTACGAAAACCACGTGAAGGATGTGCCGGGCGTGACCCTGGGCCTGGTCGGCCCGGACGGGCGCGAAGGCATGATCCAGAACGCGGAAGAGTTCGCTGCGGCTGGCATTCCTTTCATCTTCGACCCTGGCCAGGCGATGCCGCTGTTCAACGGCCCGGAGCTGCGCCAGTTCATCGAGCAGGCACAGTACGTGGTGGTCAACGACTACGAGTCGAACCTGTTGCAGGAACGCACCGGCTGGGACGAAAAAGACATCGTCTCGCGCGTGCAGGCCTACATCACCACGCAGGGCCCGAAGGGCGCGCTGGTGCATACCCCGGAAAAAACCTACGACATCCCGCCGGCGCACGAGCGGCGCGTGGTCGACCCGACCGGCTGCGGCGACGCGTTCCGCGCTGGCCTGATCTACGGCATCCAGGGTGGCTACGACTGGTTGACGATCGGCCGCATGGGCAACCTGATGGGCGCGCTGAAAGTGGAACACCCCGGCACCCAGAACCAGCGCTTCGACTTCGCCGAATTCAACGACCAGTTCAAGCAGCAGTTCGGCTATGCGTTGTAGCCGGGAGTGGAGATTCGGGATTCGGGAGTCGTAAAGGCTGGGTCCTGGCGCCTCAAGGCCACGAGAAACCGCGCGATGGCGCGGTTTTTTCGTTTTGGCCCAGGCGAACAAGCAGCCGCCCCCAGCCGAGCCGCTTCTGCCAATCGCCAATCCCGAAACCGCATCCCCGGCGTTTGCTGCACCGCGGTTTGAGCCTCGCCCCGGTTTATGCGTCACTGCCGCTCTGGCCCCGGGTAGGGACCGAGGAAGCGCCACGTGTCGGAAGTGACTGTCGCCAACCTCCTGCAGGCCACGGCTGGGCCCTCGTCCGCTGCCGAGGCGGAATCCGCGTTGCTGGCGCGGATGCGCCGCTTCCGCCAGATCGAACCGCTACCGCCGGCGCTGGCGCGCTCGTGGCAGCGCTGCCTGGACGAATACGGACTGAGTCCGGATGCGTCCCCTTCGCCGATGGTCCACGACGGCAGCGGGCTGCGCGAGCGCCAGCAGCGGCTCGAGGAAGTGCTGCGCATCGCCAAGGTGGAGATGGAGAACCTCTACGAGCAGATCGCCGGCGGCGGCTACGCCGTGGTGTTCGCCGACGCCGAGGCGACCTTGCTGCACAGCGTGCACGACCCGGCATTGCTGCGCGAATTCCGCCAGACCGGGTTGTTCTGCGGCGCCAGCTGGGCCGAGCGCTACCAGGGCACCAATGGGATCGGCACCTGCGCGGTAGAGCGCAGCGCGCTCGGCGTGCACCGCGGCGAGCATTACCTGGCCCGGCACCTGCCGCTGTCGTGCAGCGGTGCGCCAATCCTCGACCCGCACGGGCAATTGCTGGCGGTGCTGGATGCGTCCACACCGGATGCGCGCGACACCAGGCTGGTCCAACGCCACACCAGCGCGCTGGTGCGCATGTCGGCGGCACAGATCGCGCGTTCGTACTTCCTGGCGCAGTACCGGCACGCGTGGATCCTGCGCTTCCACAGCCGCCCGGAGTTCGCCGGCCTGTTGCACGAGGCGCTGATGGCGATCGGCGCCGACGGCTGCGTGCTGGCCGTCAACGAAGCGGCTCTGGAACAGCTCGGCAAGGGCGACCGCAGCCAGCTGGTCGGGCGCGACATCTCGCAGGTGATGCAGCTTGACTTCGACACCGTGGAACAGCGTGCGCGCAACGATGCCAGCACGCTGTGGTCGATCCGCTGCGCCTGCCACGGACGCCGCTTCTTCGCCCTGGCGCAGCCGCCGCGCCGCAACGTGGTTGCTGGCGGCGCGCAGGCCACCACCGCCGACGATGGCGAGGCGGCTTACGCACGCGAACACGTCGGCTCCGATCCGCGCATGCGCCACAACCTGGACAACGCGCTGAAGCTGGCCGCGCATCGCGTGTCGATCCTACTGTGTGGCGCCACCGGCACCGGCAAGGAGGAGTTCGCCAAGGCGGTGCACCGCGGCTCGCCATGGGCGGCGCGGCCGTTCGTGGCGGTGAACTGTGCGGCGATCCCCGAGGCGCTGATCGAGAGCGAACTGTTCGGCTACGCGCGCGGCGCGTTCACCGATGCCGCGCGCGAAGGCCGCCACGGCAAGCTGCTGCAGGCCAGCGGCGGCACCTTATTCCTGGACGAGATCGGCGACATGCCGCTGCCGCTGCAGACGCGGCTGCTGCGCGTGCTGGAAGAACAGAGCGTGACCCCGCTGGGCAGCGACCGCGCAATGCCGCTGGAACTGCACGTGATCAGCGCCAGCCACCGCGACCTGGCGCAGATGGTGGCCGCCGGCGAATTCCGCGAGGACCTGTACTACCGCCTCAACGGCGTGGTGCTGCACCTGCCGCCGCTGCGCGAACGCAGCGACAAGGCCGAGCTGATCCGCACCCTGCTGCGCGAGGAAAACAGCGAGCGCAGCGTGCGCATCAGCGAAGAGGCGCTGCACAAGCTGCTCAGCTACGCCTGGCCGGGCAACTTGCGCCAATTGCGCAATGTGCTGCGCACGGCGGCCGTGCTGTGCAGTGACGAGGTGATTCGCTTGCCGAATCTGCCGCAGGAGATCGTCGACGCGGGCAGCGCACCCTGCCTGGTCGATGGGCGTGCGGTCGCGGCCGACGACATGCCTGGCCGCGTGGCATTGGACCAGGCCGAGCGGCTGGTGCTGCAGCAACAACTCGAACGCCACCGCTGGAATGTCAGCCGCACCGCCGATGCCCTGGGTATCAGTCGCAACACGCTGTACCGCAAGCTGCGCAAGCACGGGCTGGAGACCGGGTGAATCGGGAATCGGGAATCGGGAATGGATAAAAGCAGTGCGCTGACGCTCTACGATTCCCCATTCCCCATTCCCCATTCCCGATTCCCGATTCCCGATTCCCCATTCCCGATTTCCCGCTTCAAAGCGCCCAGCGCACGCCGATCAGGTACTGCCGGGGCACTCCCGGTGCGAGAAAGCGTGCCGGGCCGGTTTCCACTGGCCGATCCTGCGGACGTGCGAGTTCGCCGTCGGGAAACACGTCTTCGGCCACAGCGGCATAGGTGGCGTAGTGGCGGTCGAAGACGTTGTCGATCCGGGCGAACAGCGACACCCGCGCATTGATGGTCCAGCGCGCCTGCAGGTCGACCAGGGCATAGCCGGCGCTGCCGATGTCGAGGCGCTCAGGCGCCGGTTCGCCGGCTTCGGCATTGTCGACCTGGCCGTCTTCGTTTCCGCTCGCCACACGCCCGGAGACTGCGCGCACGCCAGCACCCACGGTCAGCGCATCGCGCTGCCATTCCACACCGAGTTTGAGGTTGTGACGCGGCAACGCAGCGATGCGCAATCCCGGCCGTAGCGCGATCACACGCTCGCCGGAGAGCAGTTCGCCGTCGCTGCGGTACGTTGCATCCAGAAAACTGTAGCCGGCCCACCACTGCCAGTCGCCGCTGCGCAGGCGCAATGCCAGATCCACACCTTGATAGCGCGTGCGGCCGACATTGTCGAAGTAACCCAGCTGCGTATCGGGTGCGCGTAGAAACAGAATGTCATCGCGGTTGTCGGCGCGGTACACCGACAGCGTGGCGGTGCGGTCGGTCGACGGCGTCCAGCGCGCGCCCAGTTCGTAGGTGCGCGAGATGATCTGCTCCAGCCGCGGATCGGCCTGCAGGCCGGTCGGCAGCCGGCACGGCTGGGTGGGATCGGCGCAGCCCAATTCGATGGCGGTCGGTGCGCGGCTGTTCTGCGCGACCGAGCCGTACAGCGTCAGCCCCGAATCGAGCCGATGGGTCAGGCCCAACGACGGATTGGCCTTGGCATAGACGAAGCGCTCGCGCGGGCGATCGCCGTCGTCGGCCGTGGACAGGATGTTGTCCACCACCACCCGATTCCAGCGCACTGCAGCGGTGAGATGGGTCGCATTGCTCAGCGCCCAGGTGTCGGCGAGGAACACGCCCAGCGTCTCGGTGCTGCCGCGTACACCGGAGAAGAAGCCGCGTTCGGCGTCGGGATCGGCAACGACCGAGCGGTCGGATTGCACCCACCCGTCGCGGGCGAACTGCCGGTAACGCACATGGCCGCGATCGAAGGTGACCCCGGCCGTGAGCGCATGCGCGCTTCGCTGCGTGCTCAGGTTGAGCGCAATACCTTGTGCTTGCTGACGCATCTGGGTGGTGTTGAGCGCGCCGGTGGGCAACGTGTCGGCATCGGTGCGGGCGACATCGCAGTCGGCATCCAGCGCGCTGCCATCGGCGGCGTACCCGGACGCGCATTCTTCGACGAACGCTTCGTAGTCTTCGCCGATATCGCCATTGACGGTGTCGCGGCGCCCTACGCGCGAATAAGCGAGAGCGTGCAACGCGGTGTCCTCATCGAAACGATGGTCCAGCTGCACGGTCAATAACGTGTTGCGATTGCGGGTGAGATCGGGCGAGGTGTACACCGAACGCCGATCGGCGCGATACAAGCCGGGCTCCGGCCCCTCGTCGGTATATCGCGTGTCCGGCAGCAGGCCATTGCCGATCAGGCGGCTGCGCCCGTGCAGCAGCGACAGGCTCCAGTCGGTCCGCTCGCCTTGCTTACCGACCTTGCCGAACACGGTGCCGAGCCGGCCCTCGGAGGCATCGCGCCAGCCGTTTTCATCGAAGCCGGTGAGCGCAACAAAGCCATGCCAGCCGTCGGCGCTCGCGACGCCGTAACCGGCATCCAGCCGCTTGCGCGCGCCGCTGCCGATGCTCACTTCGCCCTGTAATCCCGGCGCGGTCAGCCCGGACGCGGTAGACAGCACCACCGCGCCGCCCAGCGTGTTCGGCCCGAACAACGGGTTGGAACCAGGCATCAACGTCACCGCAGTGATCGCCGCTTCGGGCAGCATGTCCCAGCTGACGATATCGGCGAACGGTTCGTTGAACCGTACGCCATCCAGATACACCGACACCCCTTGCGAAGCGCCCGGCAAGGCAGAGGCGCGAAAGCCATGGAAGGTGAGATCGTTCTGGAACGCACTGCCCTGCACGTCGTTGCCGTCCACGCCGACGAAGCGCCGCTGCAGCAGATCGCTCAGGTTGTTGCTGCGCCCTCGCGACAACTCGGCATTGCTTGCCGACTGCACCATGTACGGCAATTGCGCCGCATCGATGGTGGTGCCGGGGATCGGCGTGGCGGTGACCTCGATACGGTCCAACCAGGTGACTTGCGGCGCTTCCGCTGCAACGGCCAATGCGCTGCGTGCAAGCAAGACCATGGCGCATGCGCCTGCCAATCCCTTGCGATGCAGCGTCGCTGTCCTGCATCTGCCTGCTGCCATGTGCATCTCCTTCAATACGCCACGATGGATTTGATGCCGCGCGCCGCACGCAGGTCAGTCAACGCCTGGTTGATGTCATCCAGCGCCAGCGTGCGCGTGATCAACGGCGCCAGCTGGATATCGCCGTGCAGATAGCGTTCGACGTAACCGGGTAGCTCGCTGCGGCCTTTGACGCCGCCGAAGGCGCTGCCGCGCCACACCCGCCCGGTGACCAATTGGAACGGGCGCGTGCTGATTTCCTGCGCGTCGTCGGCCATGCCCAGGATGACGCTCTCGCCCCAGCCCTTGTGGCAACACTCCAGCGCCGCCCGCATCGCGCCGACATCGCCGACGCATTCGAAACTGTGGTCGGCGCCGCCATCGGTCAGGTCCACGATCACCTGCTGGATCGGCGCACCGTAGTCGTGCGGATCCAGGCAATCGGTGGCGCCCAGCGCGCGTGCCAGTGCGAATTTCGCAGGGTCGATATCCACGGCGATGATGCGGCCGGCCTGCGCCAGCAGCGCGCCCTGTATCACCGACAATCCGATGCCGCCCAGCCCGAACACCGCCACGCAATCGCCCGGCCGCACATGCGTGCTGTTGAGCACCGCACCGACGCCGGTGGTGACCGTGCAGCCGAGCAGGCAGGCCTGCTCCAGCGGCGCATCCGGATGGATGCGTGCGACTGCAATCTCCGGCAATACGGTGTATTCGGAAAACGTGCTGGTGCCCATGTGATGCAGGATCGGCCGCCCGTGCAACGAAAACCGGCTGCTGCCGTCAGGCATCAGGCCACGTTCCTGGCTGCTGCGAATCGCCTGGCACAAATTGGTACGGCCGGAACGGCAGAACTTGCACACGCCGCATTCGGGCATGTACAGCGGAATCACGTGATCGCCAGGCCGCACGCTGGTGACGCCGATCCCGACATCTTCGACAATGCCAGCGCCCTCCTGCCCCAGGATCGCCGGAAAGCTGCCGGCATGGCCGTGCGCCAACGCATGCGCATCGCCATGGCAAATGCCGGTGGCCACCAGGCGCACCAGCACCTCGCCGGGACGCGGCGGCTGCAGGTCGACTTCTTCGATGGTCAACGGCTGGTGCGGACCCCAGGCCACCGCAGCGCGTGTCTTCATCCGGCCTCCCTGACGCGCGTCGGCCTGCCGGCCGCTCAGCGCGCGATGATCACGCCCCACGGCAGCTCGCCGACGGGGATCTGGTTGAGTTCGCGCAAGCTGGCGGTGTCGATCACGCTCACGGTGTTGGAGCGCCCATTGGCGACGTAGAGCTTGTCGCCGGTCGGCGTCAGCGCCGGATTCCACGGGCGCTGCCCAACCGGAATCTCGGCCAGCGCGCGCGGTATTAAGATCGATCACGCTGACCGTGCCGGCGCCGCCGTTGGACGCATACAGCCGCGTGCCATCGGCCGACAGCGCGACGCCGGCGGTACGCACCCCGGCGGGCAGACTGGCGCGACGCTGACGCGTCTGCAGGTCGATCACGTCCACCACGTTGGCGGTTTCCTGCGCGATGTACACGCTGCGCCCGTCGGGTGCGAACGCCATGCCGCGCGGATGCCCGCTGGTGGCCACCACACCGCGCGATCGATGGGTGGCCAGCTCGATCATGTCCATGTCGTTGGAGCCTTCATTGCTGGTGAGCAACCACTTGCCATCCGGGGTGTAGGCGCAATGCTCCGGCGCCTGCCCGCGCGTGGCGATCACCTGCTGCACGGTAAATTGCGCCACGTCGATCAGCATCACCTGATTCTGGCCTTCCACGCATACCGCGAACTGCTTGCCGTCCGGCGACAACGCGATGCCTTCGGCGTTCTCGCCGATATCAACGCTGCGCAAGACCGCGTCTTTTTCGCTATCCAGTTCGACCAATCTGTGGTGCTCGGCGTCGATCAGGTACAGATGCCCGTGCGGGCCGGGCAATAGCTGCTGCAGGCGCTTGCCGAGCTGGCCCTGCGCGCTGAGCGTGCGCACCACCGTGTCGGTGTGCGTATCGATCACCGACACGGTGCCACTGCGTTGATTGGGCACATACGCAAGCACTGGCGGCGTTGCCAGCGCCGGTGTTGCGTTGCCGCCCGCCGCAGGTGCGGTGGTGGAGGCCGGTGTGACGGCATCGCGCTGGCAGCCCGCCAGCAGCAACGCACCCAGCATCCCTGCTGCACACATGCGCGACCAGCAAGCAGACGCTGACCTCATTGCGCCTTGCCCGCGGTCTTGTTGATCGAGTGGATGAAAGCGAGCAACTTTTCGGTATCGCCGGGCTTGAGTACCGGTGCGAACGGGGGCATCTGCCCAACCACCTTTTCGTGCCCGATACGGGTCTTGCCGTGGGTGATCATGGCCGCGGTGCCTTCGCTGATCAGCGTGCGCAAGGTGTCGTCGTCGCTGCCATACACCCAGATGTCGTTGGTCAACGGCGGGCACATGCCACCGCCACCGGTACCGCCGTGACAGGCATTGCAGCCGGCCGAAAAATAGATCTTCTTGCCTTCGGCGACCAGCTCGGGCGTGACCTTGACCTCCGGTCCCTTGGGAATCGGCACGATCGTGGCGGGTGGCGCGGCCGGCGTTGCCGGATCCGGGGCTGGCCCCGCTGCGGGGTTGGGCATTGCTGCGGGTGCAGCTGCAGTTGCGGCCGCAGGCGCTGCGCTGCCGGCGACTGGCGCTGGCGCTGGCGCCGGTGCGCTGGCGGCCGCCGGTGGCGGGGGCGGCGGTGCGTCCTTGCCGCATGCCGCCAGCACGACGCTGAACATCAACGCGCACAGCGGTGCGCGGACAGGACGATCGAAGCAACTCTTGGTGGACGTGCGCATGAACGAACCTTTCTGATCGGAGGGAACACCGCGCACCCCGTGCACGCGGCGGGTGACGCAGTCATTTGCGCGCCGGGCGCCTGGCCTGGGTGAGTAGCGTGGCCAGTGCGGTGTCGCCACGTGCCTGCGCCAGATCCGCGGCGGTCTTGCCGTCGCGGTTGCGCGCAGACGGGTCGGCACCTGCGGCCAGCAGGCGGTTGGCGACCGCTTCGCGCCCGGCCGCTGCGGCCAGCATCAGCGCGGTGACACCAGCCTGATTGGCGTGACCGACCTCGGCGCCGCGTGCGAGCACGGCATCGAAAATGGCCGGGTCGTCGCGCGCCACGGCAAACATCACCGGGGTGAATCCGGTGGGATTGGCGCGCCGCACATTCGCGCCCTTGTCCAGCAGCGCCTGCACCACCGCGACATCGGCATACGACACCGCAAGATCCAGTGCGCTCCAGCCATCGCTGGACACGGCATCCACCGGCGCGCGCTTGGCCAGCAGCCTGCTGAGGCTGTCCGCATCATTGGCCCACGCAGCTTTCATCAGCGCGGTCCAGCCGCTGGCATCGCGGGCATCCAGGCGTGCGCCGGCATCCAGCAGCAGGCCGACCAGATCCGGCGCCTGATTGCGGATGGCCTGGTGCAGCGGCGGCTCGCCCAGCAAGTTGGGGTGATTGGCGTCGGCACCATGCCGCAGCAGCCATGCCGCACGCACGGCATCGCCGGCATCCAGCGCATGCGCCAGTTCCTGATTGGGGTCGGCACCGTCGGCGATGCGCAATTGCAGCTGCGCCAGTTCCTGCGATGAGGCCGCCGGGCTGGGCGCAGTGGATGCCGGTGTGGGCGTGACATATGGACCATGCGATGCCAGCTCGCCGGCCACCACGCATTCGCTACAGCGCACCAGCGGCACGTGATAACTGCGCAGGATCTGGGCGATGTTTGCCGCGCTCTGCTGCAACGCCGTGTTCAACGCGTCACGCAGGTCGGCATTCCTGCGCGATACCGCCCAGGCCATCGAATACTCCAGCACCGCATCGTCGATGGTGTTCAAGGGCACCAGACCCAGGCCGCTGCGCTGCGCGTAATATCCGGCGACCGGACCCCAGGATTCGGCCGCATCCAGCGTGTTGGCGGCGACCCGTTCGACGAGCTTGCCGGGGTGTTCTTCCGGTGCGGTGGCCGAGTCGTAGAACAGGTACTGCACCTCACCGCTGATGCCGTGCTCGTACAGCGCCTGACGCGCAGGCGAGCTCTGGAACACGCCCAGGCGCAGCTTTTTCAACGCCGGGTCGTCCAGCGAGCCAGGCCTCAACGACAAGCCTTGACGTGTGACCAGCACATACGCCGAACGATAGACCGGGCGTGTGGTCAGCCCCTGCTCGAAATCGCTGTTGAGGTCCATCAGCACATCGCAGCGGCCCGCATTGATGGTGCTACGCGCCAGGCCGCGCTGGTAATAAGTGCGCCACTCGTATTCCAGGCGCCGGCCCATGGCATCGGCAACCACTTGCGCAATCTTGTTCTGGAAGCCTTCGCCGGCCTTGTTGGACAACGGCATGTTGCCCGGGTCTGCGCACACGCGCAGGACGTGCGGATCTGGCGTAGGTGGCGGCGCGGATGCCGCTGCAGGCGTGGTTGCCGGCGTAGCGGTGGATGCAGGCGCCGCAGCGGACGCCGCATCGGAATGAGAAGCGCGAGCCGTCGGTGAGGACGGCTCGCGTGTGCAGCCTGCGGCGACGAGTCCGAAGCTGCACAGCACCATCACCCGATGCAGGTGCCGGGTGATGCCGCGCACGCCGGCAGCGGATTGCCGTCGTGCGCTTCCAACGCCTTGCATGGATGTCATCGTGCCGTCTTCGCTGCTGCATTGGCGGTACCGCCGCCTGCGGTGGCGGTGGCGGTGGCGGTGGCGGTGGCGGTGGCGGTGGCGGTGGCAGTGGCAGTGGCAGTGGCAGTGGCAGTGGCAGTGGCGGTCACGGTCTTGCCGGCGCCATCGATACGGAAGCTGTGGACCATGCCGCCGAGCGGGATCTTGTCGAAGCCCGCACCGAACGCCAGCCCCGCCGCACCCAGTGCGCCATACGGATCGGACGGATCCAGGCCCGCAGTGACCGGCAAGCCGATCCACCCGCCGATACCGGAGAACACCGCCACGTACTGATGGCCGTTGGCCTTGTAGGCGATGGGGTTACCGATGATGCCGGACGGCAACTTGGTCTCCCACAGCTTCTTGCCGGTGTCCTTGTCCACCGCGCGGAACCACCCATCCAGCGTGCCGTAGAACACCAGCCCGCCGTCGGTGACCAGGGTGCCGCTCCACACCGGGTACTTCTCCTTGATCTCCCACTTGGACTTGCCTTCCACCACATCGAACGCCTTGACGATGCCCAGCGCGCCCGGCTCATTCGGCTTCATCATCACGTTGGCGAACACGTATGGCAGACCCATCATGGTGTTGCCGCGCTCCTGCGGTTCCAGTTCCATGTGCCAGTTATTGGTGCCGCAGAAGAACACCGCCGCATTGGCCGGATCCACCGAGCACGGCTGCTGGTCCTTGCCGCCCATCGCCGAGGGGAAGGCCTGCACCTTCTTGCCGCGTTCCAGCGGCGAATGCGCGGCCACCTTCACCGGGCGACCGGTCTTCATGTCGATGCGTTCGGCCCAGTTGGCCGGCACGAACTTGTGCGCGCGCAGCAGCGTGCCATCGCGCCGATCGAGTACGTAGGCAAAGCCGTTGCGATCGAACTGCACCACCGAAGGAACCTGCTTGCCATCGATGCTCAGGTCGACCAGGATCGGCTCGTTGATGCCGTCGTAATCCCACTGGTCGAACGGGGTCTTCTGGTAGCCCCACACCGCCTCGCCGGTATCGATCTTGCGGGCGAACAAGGTCATCGACCACTTGTTGTCATGCTCGCCGTTGTTGCATTCCTCCTGCGAGGTCTTGCCGCAACGGTACGACGGGCTCCACAGGCCGGGATTGCCGGTGCCGTAGTACACCAGCTTCAATTTCGGATCGTAGCTATA
This sequence comes from Xanthomonas sp. D-99, assembly GCF_017746145.1. Classification (NCBI taxonomy): domain Bacteria; kingdom Pseudomonadati; phylum Pseudomonadota; class Gammaproteobacteria; order Lysobacterales; family Lysobacteraceae; genus Xanthomonas; species Xanthomonas sp. D-99. Next base: position 18,322 of record NZ_JAGHWU010000025.1, read on the forward strand.
CCACCCCCAGGCAGCGCCGCCACCGCGCTTCCATTCGTCGTTGGGAAAGGTCTTGACGCCCAGGTCGCCGAGCTGGCCATGCTGCGGATTGGCCTTGTTGAAATCCGGGCCCAGGCAGATCGCCTTGTCGGTACCGGCCGCATCGCAGGACCATGCCTGCTTACCATCGGCAAGGTTGTAGGCGGCCACGCGACCGAGCACGCCGAACTCGTTGCCGCTGATGCCGGCAACCACTTTGCCGTCGGCGATGATCGGCGCCATGGTGATGGTTTCGCCCTTGTCCGGGTGCGCGAGTTTTTGCTTCCACACTTCCTTGCCGGTCTTGGCGTCGAGCGCGATCACATCGCCGCTGAGGCTGCCGAAGACCAGCTTGCCGTCGGCATACGAGGCGCCGCGATTGACCGTATCGCAGCACGCCACCGCCACCGACCGTTCGTCCTGTTGCGGGGTGTATTTCCACAACACCTTGCCGCCGTCGTCCTGCGCCGCAAGATCGATGGCGAACACGTTGTTCGGATACGCACTGACCATATACATGATGCTGCCGATCACCAGCGGCTGGCCTTCGTGGCCGCGCGTGGCGTCGGTTTTCATCTCCCACGACATCTTCAGGTTCTTGACGTTGTCGCGATTGATCTCGGCCAGCGGGCTATGCCGGGTGAGTGCGAAGTCGCGCCCCACGCCGCCCCAGTTGTCCGCATTGCTGGCATTGGCGGTGAACTCGCTATCGGTGTCGACCACCGCCGCGGCGGCGGGTGCAGCGGCTGTTGCCGGTGCTGCAGTTTCGGTGGGTGTGTCTTTCTTGCAGCCAGACAGAACGGCGCTCAGCGCAAGCATGAGCAGCGCAGCGCTGCGTACGCTGCGACAGGAAGATTGGTGCATGTGCGTCTACCCCTCTCGTTTGAACAACCAGTCGGTTGAAACATCCCGCAGCGCAGGCGCTGTCACCGCCGTGGCGATGCGGACGTAGGAAACGTCGGGAGAGACCTGAGCAAACGGCATGCCAGCACACTGGTGCGCCGCACCACATCGCGTCAGCGAGGGTCGAGGGTGATGACGGCGCGCCGAGCATCTCGCGCTGTCACGGTTTTGGCACAGTTTGCGCCGCACGTGCTGTGACACAGGTGGTGCAGACGGTCCAGTGACGTCTCAGCAACGCCGAGCGTGTCCTGGACTCAGATCGCTGCGCCGCTGATGCAGTGCAATGCGCTATGGCAAGCAGCACTGCGCGATATCGCCAGGCATGCCGGTCGTCTGCCCGCTGGGAGAAGGCGTCAGAAAGGCGAATATGGAGACGGATGCGGCCAATAGACAGGTGCGCCGTTCGCGACGCGTCATCGCGTCGGCGGCTAGTCAACAGTTCCCATGCCCGCTCGGGTGCACGTTACCTCGTTGCACAGGCACAACGCGCCACCCTAGCTCTCCCATTGCGCGAGCAACTGCGTGCAATCGTGCAGGCGCCAGTCCGCAAAACCGGGCCAGGGGTCGCCGGGTGTATTGACCAAGACAGTGCACGCACCGACGGCGCGGCCGCAGGCCAGGTCATTGTGGTGATCGCCGACCATGACCAGCGCGCTGCCCTGCACCGACCAGCGCCGCGCGAAATACTGCAGCCCGTCGGGCGCAGGTTTCGGGGCAGCCTCGTCGCGGCCAACGATTTCGTCCCAGACGAATGCATCGTCCAGACCGATCGCCTGCAACGTGATCTTTGCCAGCTCGCGCGCGTTGCGGGTGAGCATGCCAAGCCGGCAACCGGCGGCATGCAGCGCGCGCACCAGCGCCACTGCGCCCGGCGCGGCGCGTGCGCCTTGGGCGAGCGCACGCTCGTGTTCGAGCAACCAGGCATGCTTGGCCGCCGCTTCGTCGGCCGGTAGCGCTGCCAGGTGATGCAGGATGTCCGCCGCTGGCGGAACGTCCAGCGCGCGGCGGATCAAGGCGAAATCGTGCGCAGCTTCGGTCAGCGTGCCGTCCATGTCGAAGACCCAATGGCGGTAGTCGGACAACGTGGGAGAGAGGCCGGCGCGTGTCATGCTGTCCATCCTTTGCAAAGACATCAAAGTGATCGATTCGGTGCGACAGGCGGCGGTGCGGCCAACCTGCAGCAGTGCGCAATCGGCGACCTCGCCCAAGGCGGTCGACCAGGCGTTTGCGCTCATTGCCAAGCAGGTGCGGGTGGCGCTCGCTCGACATGTCCCTGCGCGGACACGCCAACGCGCGCGCCCCTTCATCCGAACGAATGCGCGCCAGATCTGCTGACCATCCCGAGCGCTGAATGCCGATGCGCTGCACCGCCATCACACCGGGGTACTGTACTGTCGATCAAGCGTGGCAGTGCTGCACCAGCCCGCACACACGATCGGTGTACGCCAGCGCTCATCGCGAGCTCGCCTACTTCCACCCGGGCATCTGCGTGGTGTCCAGGCCGCCGACCTCGAACTCTGCGGTGCGCGTACCGCCGGCCTTGACCGGGAAGATAATGCCGATGCGCTTGGCGTTGCGTACGAGCTTCCACAACGCTTTGTCATCGTCGATGAACATGGCAATGGCTTCGTCGGTATCCGGGCGGTGCGCCGCCATCGGCCGCCACCTGCACCTTGCAGCCACCGTAGCAGTTGAAATCGCCGGCCTTGAGCACGAGGTAGCTGTGGCGCTTCCACTGCGGATGATCGCGAAACACCAGGCTGACCGGCTTGGGTCCGCTGCCATCCACATCCACACGCTGCTTGGCATCGATCATCGCCGAGCGCTGCGTACCGCCCTTGGCCGGCACCTGCGAGTATTGCCACAGCGCCTGCATGCGGCGCAGCTCGCGCGCCTGCTCGCCCTTGGCCTTGATATCGGCATAGTCTGGCTCGATGCGCGTGGCGGCCGCAGTGCCGGCGTAGCCTTCGATCAAGGCCGCGCCATGCGCACGCGCCATGTCCCAGTTCTGTGTCTTGACCGCCTCGTCGTACTGCTTGGCGAGCGCCTCGGCCTGGGTTTCCTTGGCCTGCGCCTGCGCGGTGGCCTGCGCCTGACGTTGCGCCTCGCGGTCGGTGCAGGCACTCAAGGTGGCGACGCACAAGGCCGCGCTCAGCAGGTACTTCATCGTCGACTCCGAAATGCATGAAAAGCAGCGGCAACGATACCAGCCTGCCAGCATGACCCGTGATCAACCGCCGTACACCGTAGGAGCGCACCTGGGCGCGACGGGGTTTCACCGGGAAAGCCCTGTCGCGCCCGGGTGCGCTCCTACGATGGTGGTTGCAGGCACGATGCGGCGATGGAAGCGGCGGGAGGGCGCTGCAACGCCCTCCGCTGCCATTACGGCTGCGCCGGCGGTGCCGCTTTCGCCTTGGCGATCATCTCGGCCACCGATGCGGTGGTGATCGGGTGATAGCTGGGCTTGGCCTTTTCGAAGGCCTGTTCAGCGAACGCGATGCCGTCCGGAGTCTTCAACAATTCGGCGTAGATCGGCAGCACCAGCTTGCGGCGGCCGACGCGTTCGATGAACTCGCCCGCGGCAGCGCGCGCGTCGGTGTAACCGCTGCGGATCGCCAGCGGATACCAGCGCATCGCGATCTCGCCATTCGGCGTGCCGGTGAAGTGATACGCCTCGTCCAGCTGCTTGAGCTGCTCGGGCTTGAGCGTGGCGCCCATGCCGCTGAGGAAGTGCACCCATTCCTGAGTGCCCCACTCGCTGGTGACCTGCTTGTTCGGCAAGGCGCCGCTGCCGCTCCAGGCGATGCGCGCGGTGTCCACGATCGAGAAGCTGCGCGAGCGCGCCTTGGCCGCAAACGCCGGAATGCCAGGCTGCTTCAGCCACGCATCCACGTCGGCCGCGCTCACCGTGTTGGGATGCTTGTCCAGCAGGTTCTTCTTCAGGTAATCGACGAACTGGTCGGTGGTGGCGCTCTGGAAGGCGTGATCGTCGAACCAGCCGCGCAGGAACGGGTCGAATACCTCGCGGCCGAAGCGCTGCTCCAGGAACTGCAGGAACCACGCACCCTTGACGTAGGCGACCTGGCTCAAGGCCTCGTCGGGGTCGCGCTGGGCCAGTGGCGGCAACTCCAGCACCTGGTCGGCCGCCGGCATGTCTTTGACTTCGGCCAGCAGATCGCCCTGGTCGATTTCGCGTTCCATCTCGGCCATCTCGGTACCGTACAGCGCCTCGGTGATGCGGCCCTGCACGTAGGTGGTGAACCCTTCGTTGAGCCAGATGTCCTTCCAGCTCGCATTGGTCACCAGGTTGCCCGACCAGCTATGCGCCAGTTCGTGCGCCACCAGCGACACCAGCGACTTGTCGCCGACGATCACGGTGGGCGTGGCGAAGGTCAGGCGCGGATTTTCCATGCCACCGAACGGGAACGACGGCGGCAGCACCAGCATGTCGTAACGGCCCCAGCGATACGGGCCGTAAAGTTTTTCGGCCGCACCGATCATCTTCTCGGTGTCTTCGAACTCCTTGGCGGCCTTGTCGGCCATGGCCGGCTCGGCCCACACGCCCGAGCGCGCGGAAATCGGCTTGAACACCACATCGCCGGCGGCGATCGCCAGCAGGTAGGACGGAATCGGCTCGGGCATCGTGAAGCTGTAATCGCCGTCTCGTGCCGCCTTGGGGTCGTTGTCGGCGCTCATCAGCACCATCACGTCCGGGCGCGAGGTGACATGTGCGCTGTAGGTGAAGCGCACGCTCGGGGTGTCTTGCAGCGGCACCCAGCTACGCGCGTGAATCGCCTGCGACTGACTGAACATGAAAGGCAGTTGCTTGCCTTCGGTCATCGACGGCTCCAGCCACTGCAGGCCCGAGGCCGTCGGCGCGGTGTGATAGGTGATCACGACCTTGGCCGGTTGATTCGGCGCTTCGATGGTGAGCTTGCTGCCGAAGGTCTTGTCGGCCGGCGCCAGGGCGAACTGCAGCGGCGACAGGCCGCCCTTGCCATCGTCTGCCTGTACCTGCGCGATGCTCAGCTCGCGCGTATCCAGCACCAGTTGCTTGGCGGCCTTGTCCTTCCACGCCAGCGTGTAGGTGGCAGTGCCGCCAATCTGCTTGGCATCGAAATCCAGCTTCAGGTCCAGCGCCAGGTCCTTGATGACCACCAGCTGCGGCTGGGCGTAGGAGCTTTCGTCGTGGTTGCGGGCGTCTGCTTTCACGGGAGCCTTGGCAGTGGCGGCCGGCGCGGTGGGGGATGCCGACGGCGTGGAGTCATTTGAACAGCCGGCCAGCGCGATGGACACGGCCAGGGACAGCGACAGGAACGGGAAGCGCATCGACGGCACCGCAGCAAGGAGAATTAGGCATTTTAGCGCCCTGCGCCGTAGCCTGCCCGTGCCATCGGTGGCCATACGCGCGATAACCTGCCACGCGGTGTCGCAACCGGCTTGCCCAGGTCAGATCACCGGATGGCCGCGCGGAGCGTCGTGCCCGTCGCGCACCAGACGCCGGCCACCGGAGAACTTGGCGCGATACATCGCCGCATCGGCGCGGCGATACAGTTCGGTGGCATCCAGCCCTTGTTCGCACACCGCACTGCCGGCGCTCACATGCAGCGGCGCATCGTCGGCATCCTCGCGCTCGAGCATCGAGAGCCATTGGTTGAGCTTGAGCGTGGCTTCGTCTTCGCTGGCATGGATGCCGATCAGGAATTCGTCGCCGCCCCAACGCCCGACCCAATCCTGCGCACCCAACCAGCCGTAGGCAGAGTCCACCAGGCGCACCAGCACGCGGTCGCCAGCCAGGTGGCCGAAACGGTCGTTGATCTGCTTGAGGTTGTCCATGTCCAGCACGAACAGCACGAACGGCCAGCCTTCGCGTTGCGAGGCGATCACCGAATCGCGCATCGCCTGTTCGCAACCGCGCCGGTTCAGCGCCTCGGTTAGCGGGTCGAACAAGGCGTGTTTCTTGAGATCGCGCATGCCGGCATCGATGCCACGCAGGCTGCGGTTGATGCCGCGCAACAGCCGGCCCAATTCGTCGTCGCCCTGTTCCGGAAGCGTGGGCAGGCGCTGATCGGCATAATACGAATCCAGCGCATCGGCGGCGATGCGCAGCGGCGCCAGCAGCCGATACAGCGCGACCAAGGTCAGCGCCGTGCCGGCCAGCGTGGCCAGCAATGCCACGATCACCACCGACCATAGCGGGCGCCCGTCCAGTTCGCTCTGCGATGCCAACCACGCGATCAATAGCAGCAACGGCAGATGGATGCCCAGAAAGGTCACCGCCAGCAGTTTGGCGCTGAAGGAGCGAGGAAACACGCGCGAGAGCCCGGCGTACAAGCGCATCCAACACTCCGGCAAAAGAGCGCTTAGTGTCGCCGAGAGCGTGTGGAGCCAACGCGACGGAAGTCTCAGAACTTCGCTGGTTGTACACATGTGCGGCACCGGTTCGCCTCAACAAGCGATCCCATGCACGCGGTGGGCGAGCGCCAGCGCACGCTACATGCGCCGACGCCAGCAGGCTCAAAACGCCCTGCTTAGATCTTGTAGCCGGAGTGGATCGCCACGATGCCGCCGGTGAGGTTCTTGAAGTGGCAACGCGCAAACCCGGCCTCGCCCATCATGCCCTTGAGCGATTCCTGCGGCGGATGCTTGCGGATGCTTTCGGCCAGGTACTGGTAGCTATCGGCATCGCGCGCGAACAACTGGCCCAGCCTGGGCAGGATCTTGAACGAGTGGAAGTCGTAGATGGGCTTGAACCAGTCGGCGGTGACTTCGGAAAATTCCAGCACGCGCGCCTGGCCGCCCACTTTCAACACGCGGTACATCTCGCGCAATGCGGCGTCCTTGTCGGTGACGTTGCGCAGACCGAAGGAGATGGTCACCAGATCGAAACTCTGGTCCGGGAACGGCAGCGCTTCGGCGTTGCATTGCACGTAATCGAAGCCGGACACCAGCCCGCGGTTGGTCAGCCGGTCGCGGCCCACCGACAGCATGCCGGCGTTGATGTCGCCCAGCACCACGGCGCCCTCGTTGCCCACGCGCTCCTTGAGCAGCACGGCGATGTCGCCGGTGCCGCCGGCCAGATCCAGCACGCGGTCGCCTGGCTTCACCTGCGCGGTCGCCACGAAGTAGCGTTTCCATGCGCGGTGCACGCCCAGGCTCATCAGATCGTTCATCAGGTCGTAATTGCGGGCGACCGAGGTGAACACTTCACCGACCAGCTTCTGCTTGTCCTTGGCAGCGACATCGCGAAAGCCGAAATGGGTAGTACCGGAGGTATAGGGGGATTCGCTCATGGGCGGATTATCGCACCGCTGACGCCACCATGACCGCAACCGGACCACAATCGCGTTTTCACCTGCGACCGGCCCTGCGAGCATTCAGTGCGCGACAAGTACGTCCAGCGCGACTGGCAGCCCCATGAGCGGCCCACCCTGCCGGGGTCGGCCTCCACCCCCCTGCACCCTACCCGGCGGCGGATCCAGTACGGCCTGGTGGGCGTGGTGGTGGCGCTCACCGGCGGGCTGAGCAATGCCCTGGTCACCGCCAACCTGACCTATCTGCAAGGCACCTTGGGCGCCTATGCCACCGAAATGGCCTGGCTGCCGGCCGCCTACGTGATGACCAACATGTCGGCGAACCTGCTGCTGGTGAAGTTTCGCCAGCAGTTCGGGCTGCGCCGGTTCACCGAAATCTTCCTGGCGCTGTACGCGCTCATCGCCTTCGCGCACCTGTTCGTGCACAACCTGAGCTCGGCGATCACCGTGCGCGCCGCGCATGGCTTGGTGGGCGCCGCCCTCAGCTCGCTGGGCCTGTACTACGTGATCCAGGCATTTCCAACGAAATACCGGCTCAAGGCCGTGGTGCTGGGCCTGGGCATGACCCAACTGGCGTTGCCGCTGGCGCGGGTGTTCTCCACCGACCTGCTGGAATTTGGCGAGTGGCAAGGCCTGTACCTGTTCGAGTGCGGGCTGGCGGTGTTCGCGCTGGCCTGCGTGCTAGCGCTGAAGTTGCCGCCGAGCGATCGCTATCGCGTGTTCGAGCCGCTGGATTTCCTCACCTTCAGTCTGTTCGCCGCAGGCGCCGCCGGCCTGGCCGCGGTGCTCTCGCTCGGGCGCTTGCTGTGGTGGACCAGTACGCCGTGGCTGGGCGTGGTGCTGGCCGCCTCCATCGTGCTGCTGTGCACGGCGGCCTGGATCGAACACAACCGCCGCAACCCGATGATCAACACGCGCTGGCTGGCCAGTGCGGACATGTTGCGGCTGGGGCTGGCGATCCTGTTGATCCGGCTGGTGCTGTCCGAACAAAGCACCGGCGCCATCGGCTTCTTCCAGACGCTGGGCCTGGCCAACACGCAACTGCAGACCCTGTTCGCGCTGATGCTGCTGGGCGCGGTGGTCGGCGTGGCGGCCAGCGCGTGGCTGATCAACCCGGCGCGGGTTGCCGAACATCTGATCATCGCAGTGGCGGCCATCTGTACCGGCTGCTTCATGGATGCCGATGCCACCAGCCTCACCCGCCCCGAGCAGATGTATGCGAGCCAGTTCCTGCTCGCCTTCGGCAGCACGTTCTTCATCGGCCCGGCGATGGTGGCCGGCATCGGCCGGGTGATCGCGCAGCCGGGCAACCTGATCAGTTTCATCGTGCTGTTCGGCATGGCGCAAAACATGGGCGGCCTGCTCGGCAGCGCCCTGCTCGGCACCGTGCAGGTGGTGCGCGAGAAATACCACTCCAGCCAGTTGGTGGAACATCTGGTGCTGACCGACCCACAAGTGGCCGCGCGCGTGCAGGCCTACGCGAGCCTGTATGGCCGCAGCATCGGCGACCCGGCACTGCGTCAGGCCCAAGGCGTGCGCACGCTAGGCACGGTCGCCACGCGCGAGGCCAATGTGCTGGCGTACAACGATGTGTTCCTGTTGATCGGCTGCATCGCCATCGCCACCGGCCTGTGGATCCTGTCGGTGCTGGTGTGGCGCCGCTATCTGCGCCCCTCGGTATCGCCCTCCCCTCCTGTTCCCACTGCGCGCCCATGAATACACCAGCAGATTCCTCACCGCCTGCCGACCGGCAACGTCGTCGGCGCCGCCGTCTCGCCGGCATCGTCGGCTTCGGCGGACTTGCGCTGATCGGCGTGGCGCTGGTGCTGTATGCCTGGCGGTTGCCGCCGTTCGCCAGTGCGATCGAACGCACCGAAAATGCGATGGTGCACGGTCAGATCACCGTGATTGCGCCGCAGGTGAGCGGCTATGTCACGCAGGTGCCGGTGCAGGACTTTGCGCACGTCAAGCGCGGCCAGCTGCTGGCACGCATCGACGACCGCATCTATGCCCAGCAACTCGAACAGGCCAAGGCGCAAGTGCAGACCGCGCAGGCCAACCTCGCCAACTGGGATCAACAACGCCATAGCGCCGAAGCGACGATTGCCGAGCAAAGCGCGGCGCTGAGCAGCAACCAGGCACAACGCGACCGTACCCGTTCGGCCTATGCACGTACGCAGCAGCTGGCCAGCCAGCAGCTGGTCTCCGAGCAGGATCGCGACACCGCATTCGCCGCGCGCGCGCAGGCCGAGGCCGGCGTGGCGCAGGCACGTGCCGCAGTGCAGGCCGCCGAAGAAAACGCGCGCAGCGTGAGCGTCAACCGCGCCGCGTTGGAAGCCGCGGTTGCCAATGCGCAGGCCGCCGTGCAGCTGGCACAGATCAACCTGGACAACACACGCATCCTGGCCCCGCGCGATGGCCAGCTCGGTCAGCTTGGCGTGCGCCAGGGCGCCTACGTCACCAACGGCACGCAGCTGATGTCGCTGGTGCCGGACACGCTGTGGATCGTGGCCAATTTCAAGGAAACCCAGATGGCCAGGATCCGGATCGGCCAGCGCGCCAGCTTCACCGTGGATGCGCTGGACAATGCGCGTCTGCATGGACGCGTGCAGGACATTTCGCCGGCTGCCGGCTCGGAGTTCAGCGTGCTGCCGGCCGATAACGCCACCGGCAACTTCGTCAAGATTGCCCAGCGCATTCCGCTGCGCATCAGCGTCGACCCGGACCAGCCGCTGGCGACGCGGCTGCGGCCGGGCATGTCGGTGGTGGTGGCCGTCGAGACCGACAGCGCGGTCGACTAGGCACAACCTGCACCCGAGCGTGGGCAGCAATGCCGTCGCACGCACGCACGCAGGCGGGTCGGCCAATACCCCATACAGGCATGATTTCGCAGCTCAAACGCGGCACAGCCGCTATCATGCAGTGATGCCCACCATGCCCCTTCCTTCCCTGCACTGGCAGCACCTGCGGTTTGCGCAACTGAGCACCATGCAGCTGTATGCGCTGCTAAGGCTGCGCACGGATGTGTTTGTGGTGGAACAGCAATGCGCCTATCCGGAACTGGATGGCAAAGATACCGATCCCGCCATGCTGCATGTGCTGGGTACCGCCAATGACGCTGCGTTGGCCGCCTACCTGCGCGTGCTGCCCCCAGGCTTGAGTTATTCCGAGCCGAGCATCGGCCGTGTGGTCGTCGCTGCTGCATTTCGTGGCACTGGACTGGCGCACGCGCTGTTGCGCGAAGGCATCGGGTTGGTGCACACGCAGTGGCCGGGTCGCGCGATCCAGCTCGGTGCGCAGGCGCACCTGCAATCGTTCTACGCGGCGCACGGGTTTGCCCCTGCTTCCGCACAGTACCTGGAAGACGGCATTCCCCATCTCGACATGCTGCGCCCCGCCGGCGCGGCCCCTTTGGAGTTCGCATGATCACCACTCCCGACTACCGCGCGTTGCTGGACACCGCCATTGCCGAGGCCCGCCAGGGCCTGGCCGAAGGCGGCATCCCGATCGGCGCGGCGCTGTATCACAACGACGGGCGCCTACTTGGCTGCGGCCATAACCGCCGCGTGCAGGAAAACGACCCCTCGGTACACGGCGAGACCGACGCGTTTCGCAAGGCCGGCCGCCAGCGCCGCTACAAGGACACCATCATGGTCACCACGCTGGCGCCGTGCTGGTACTGCAGCGGGCTGGTGCGCCAGTTCAACATCGGCACCGTGGTGGTCGGCGAATCGGTCACGTTCCAGGGCGGCATCGTGTGGTTGCGCGAGCACGGCATCAACGTGATCGATCTGCAGAGCCAGGAATGCATCGATCTGCTCGGTGGCTATATTTCCGCCAACCCGGATGTGTGGAACGAAGATATCGGCGAGGCCTGAGGTCAGCTAAAGCACCATGGCATTGCCGCACCATCACAGGCCGCGGGCAATGCCGCTGCGCAGCGGGGATGCATTGCCCGATATCACAATGCCGCTCAATGCCAAAGCCCGTCTCGTCCGTCGTGCATGCTGCAAATAAAAAGACCCGCCATTGGCGGGTCTGTTCCATCCCACGCGCAGGTTGCCGTGCAACGTTGTCAGAGGATGTAGCGGCTCAGATCCGGATCCTGCACCAGCTCACCCAGCTGCGCATCCACATAGGCGGCGTCCACGGTCACGCTCTGCCCATCGCGATCCGGCGCTTCGTAGCTCAACACATCGAGCAAACGCTCCAACACCGTATGCAGGCGACGGGCGCCGATATTCTCCTGGCGCTCGTTGACCTGCGCGGCAATCTCGGCAAGCCGGTCCACCGCGTCAGAGGCAAACGTCAACGCCACACCTTCGGTCTGCAACAAGGCTTCGTACTGCTTGATCAAGGCGGCCTTGGGTTCGGTGAGGATGCGGACGAAATCGGCCTTGGTCAGCGCGGTCAATTCCACGCGGATCGGGAAGCGGCCCTGCAGCTCCGGGATCAGATCGCTGGGCTTGGCCAGGTGAAACGCGCCTGATGCAATGAACAGGATGTGGTCGGTCTTGACCGTGCCGTACTTGGTGGACACGTTGGAGCCTTCCACCAGCGGCAACAGATCGCGCTGCACGCCTTCGCGACTGACATCGCCACCGCCGGAGCCGGCTTCGCCGCGCTTGGCCACCTTGTCGATCTCATCGATGAACACGATGCCATGCTGCTCGCACGCTTCGATGGCCGCGGTGCGCACATCGTCTTCGTTGACCAATTTGCCCGCTTCTTCTTCGATCAACAGCGGGCGCGCTGCCTTGATGGTGAGCTTGCGCTTCTGGGATTTGCCGCTGCCCAGATTGGAAAACATCTGGCGCAGTTGCTGGCCCATTTCTTCCATGCCCGGCGGGGTCATGATGTCCATGCTGGCGTTCACCGCCACTTCCAGTTCGATCTCGCGCTCGTCCAGCTCGCCGTTGCGCAGCATGCGACGGAACTTGATGCGGGTGTCGTTGTCCTGCGAGGAGGGCTCGTTGCGCGCCGCTTCCGGATCAAACCCAATACCGGTCGCGCGACGTGGCAGCAATGCGTCCAGGATGCGGTCTTCGGCACGCTCTTCGGCCTGGTTGCGCACGCGCACCTTGGCCTGCTCGCGATACAGCTTGACGGCGGTATCGGCCAGGTCGCGGATGATCTGCTCCACATCCTTGCCCACATACCCCACTTCGGTGAAGCGCGTGGCTTCGACCTTGACGAACGGCGCGTTGGCCAGTGTCGCCAGGCGCCGTGCGATCTCGGTCTTGCCCACACCGGTAGGGCCGATCATCAGGATGTTCTTGGGCATCACTTCGTTGCGCAGTTCTTCCGGCAACTGCATGCGGCGCCAGCGGTTACGCAGCGCGATGGCAACCGCGCGCTTGGCGTCGTGCTGGCCAACGATATGACGGTCGAGCTCCTGCACGATTTCGCGCGGAGTCATGGTTGAGCTATCGGGATTTGGCATTGGGGATTGGGGATTCGTAAGAGCGGAGTAGGAACGATCGAGGCATGTCCAGGTGCAGGGAAAGGAGCGCTTTTGCGAATCCCCAATCCCGAATCCCGAATCACAGCTCTTCGACCACCACGTTGCGATTGGTATAGATGCAGATATCGCCGGCGATATTGATCGCTTCGGCGGCAATGGTCTTGGCATCCAGTTGCGTGTGCGCCAGCAGCGCGCGCGCTGCCGACAAGGCGTACGAGCCACCCGAGCCGATGGCGATGATGCCGTCTTCCGGTTCGATCACATCGCCGGTGCCGCTGATGATCAGCGAGGTCTCTTTGTCGGCCACGGCCAGCAGCGCTTCGAGCTTGCCCAGCCGGCGCTCGGTGCGCCAATCCTTGGCCAGTTCCACGGCAGCGCGCGTCAGCTGGCCGTGCTTGTCGAGCTTGGCTTCGAACAATTCGAACAGGGTGAACGCATCGGCTGCCGCGCCAGCGAAACCGGCCAGCACCTGACCCTCGCGCCCGAGCCGACGTACCTTGCGCGCATTGCCCTTCATGACCGTATGGCCAAGGGTGACCTGGCCATCGCCGGCAACGGCGACATGCCCACCACGTCGAACCGAAATGATGGTGGTGGCGTGAACGATGTTGGGGTTCTGGCTAGGGTCCATGGATCCTCCGGGGGTTTCCAAGGAGGTGGGGACGCCCCTGCCGGGTTCAAGCACGCTGCGACCAGTCGCCGCAGGTTGGTGTGGCAGCGCTCACTTGCGAGACAGCAACACGTTGCACGCGACATGCAGACCGACCTGCGGCAGTGAACTGCAGGAGTCGATGACGCCGGCTGCCGGTCGCTTACAGCTTAGCGCTCACTCTGCAGCTTTCTTGCGCCTGGCACGCGGATGCGCGGCATCGTAGACCTTGGCCAAGTGTTGGAAATCCAGATGCGTGTAGATCTGGGTGGTGGCAATGTCCGAATGGCCCAGCAACTCCTGCACGCCGCGCAGATCGCCGGACGATTCCAGGATATGACTGGCGAAACTGTGCCGCAGCATATGCGGATGCACGTCCTTGAACATGCCCTGGCGCACGGCAAGTTGCTTGATGCGGATCTGCACTGCACGTTGCGAAATCGCACCGCCGGCACGGCCAGGGAAGACGTGGCTGTCGGCGCTTGCACCACTGTCGCGCCGCCATTCGCGCAAGGCGGCGATCGCGTGCGAGCCCACCGGCACCAGGCGCTGCTTGCTGCCTTTGCCGAGTACCATCACCAGGCCGCTGTCCAGGTCCAGGTCGCGCCAGCGTAATGCGCATAACTCGCTCAGGCGCAGCCCGGACGAGTAGAACACTTCCAGCAACGCGCGATCGCGCAGGCCCAGTGGCGCATCGGTCGGCACTTCCACCAGACGCACCGCTTCGTCGGCGTCCAGCACCTGCGGCAACTTGCGCGGCGCCTTGGGCGCACGCAGCGCCGCCGCCGGGCTGGCCGAAATACGGCCATGCTTGAGCAACCAGGCGTAATAACTGCGGCATGCCGACAGACGGCGCTGCAGGCTCTTTGCCGACAGCCCGCGCCGATGTTCTGCCGCAACGAATTGCCGCAAGTGCGCGGTATCGAACTGTGCAGTCTCGGCAGGCACTGCAGCGTCCTGCACGCCATCGTCGGTCGTCTGCTCAGCCGCCCAGACGACCAGGGCAGCAAGGTCGCGCCGATACGCGTCCAGCGTGTGCGCCGATACTTGCCGCTCGACCTGCAGGTATGTCAGGAACTCGTCGACCGATGACACGTCAGCGCCTCCGATATCGCGGCGCGACTGCGGTCACCTGCACATGCGCGCGGAACGCGCGCCCCGCAGGTGCAGACAACCCGGATAGTCGACTGGCACCTCCTCGCCCTCCCCGCTGCCGAAGCAGCGCCATCGCCAACGACCCCGTGCCGCCAACGTCGATGGACGCAGCCATCGGCCTCACACGTCGAAGCGTTGCAACGCCACGCTCAGCGATTCGCCCATCATGCGCAGGAACAGCGTACCCATGCCGGGATAGAACCGGTTGGCATCGCTGCTCCCCACTGCGATCAGGCCGATGCCCGGCAGCGGCAGCAGCGCGGTGGATTGCACCTGCCCCGCCTGTGCGCCGTAAAGCAGCGCGTGTTTTTCAGCCTGCAGGCGGCCGCAGATGGGCTCGCCATCGCTCAGGCAATCGCGGAACGGCGCCAGCCGTGCATCGTCGATGGCGATGATCTGCAGCCAGTCCGCATCCAGCGCATCGATGGGTTTGAGCAACACCAGCCGCACCAGTTCGCCGTTGAAATCTTCTGCCAGCGAGGCGGCCATCGCCTTGAGCGTGTCGGCCGCGCTGGTCTGGCGCATCAACGCAAGCGTGAGTTGATGCGTGCGTACCGCCAGCCGCTCGTTTTCCTGCGCATTGCTGCCCAGCTCGTGCAGGCGCCGCGACAGTTCGCGGTTCTTGTCGCGTAGCACTTCCAGCTGGTAGGTGGCCAACGAGGCGGTGGGGCCGTCATCGCGCGGCACCAGCAAGCTCACCGCCAGATCCGGAAACTGCTTGAGGAAGGTGGGGTGACGTCGCAGCCACGTGGCCACTTCGTGCGCGCCGAATTTGTCCGTGTTCTCGCTCATCGGTTCCACTCTCCATCGAAGACGAACACAGCCGGGCCGGACATCACGACCTGCTCCTGGTCGCCGGGCCAACGAATGCGTAACTCGCCACCGGGCAAGGACACCTGCACGTCGCGCTCGACACGGCCGCGCTGCATCAACACCACCGCAGCCGCACAGGCGCCACTCCCACAGGCCAGCGTTTCGCCAACGCCGCGCTCGAACACGCGCAGGCGCACATGCGCGGGGTCGACCACCTGCGCGAAACCCACATTGACCGAATCGGGAAACGCGGCGTTCTGCTGCAGCAGCGCGCCCACGCGTTCCACCGGCGCTGCATCGACGCGACCGACTTCGACCACCGCGTGCGGGTTGCCCATCGACACCGCACCAAAGCGCACGGTCTCGCCGTGCACCGGCAGCGCATATTCGTCGCGTGCATGGGCAAACCCGGCCAGCGGAATCTGGGTGGGCTCGAACTGCGGGACGCCCATCGCCACCGCGTAACGGTCGCCGTCGAGGCGCTCGACCGCGTGCGCGGTCACCGGACTGTCGATGATGAAGCGCTCGCCCTGGGCGGTGCCGTCGCGCACCAGCCATGCGGCGACACAACGTGCGCCATTGCCGCATTGGCGCGCGGCCGAGCCATCGGAATTCCAGATGCCGTAGGCTGCCGCGGCGCCGTCGCTGCGCGGCGCCTCGATGGTCAGGATCTGATCGCAGCCAACGCCGAAGTGACGGTCGGCCAACTGCGCTGCCAGTGCGGCATCCGGTGGTGGCGTACCGTCGCGCAGGTCCAGCACCACGAAATCGTTGCCGGCGCCATGCATTTTGGTGAAACGCAGACGCCCGCTGCGACCGTCAGCGCTCATTGCCGCTGCTAGCGGGCTGGTCGGTGGTGGATGCAGGCTTGGTGTCGCCATCCACCGGCGCAGGCGTGGACTCGTCCAGCGGTTGCGACGCATCCGCCGGCTGCGGCTGCGGCACCGGCTGGGCTTCCACCGGCACCGGCTTCTGCGGCATCACCAGCGGGCCCTTGTTGCCGCAGGCGGCAAGCAGGACAAAGGTCGCACCAACCAGTGCGAGACGAACAGACGGTCGGGACATAATGCTCATAGGCCGAAGTATAGCCAGAACACCGTTATGGCCGTGCGCTCGGTGGCCCGCTGCGTTCAGTGCGCGCCGGGCAGCGGGCGCGGCGGCGGCTCGGGACGCAACCACAGCCAGATCGCTACCACGACCATGCTGCCGATCGACAGGCACTTGACCCAGAACACCGGCACGCACCACAGCATGATCGCGGCGCAGACCGTCATGGTCAGCGTCGCCATCCACTTGGCCTTGCGGCTGACCGCACGGTAGGTCTGCCATTCCACGATCGCCGGGCCGAAGCGCGGATGCGACAGCAGCCAGTTGTGCAGGCGTTCGGACCCGTGCGAGGCCGCCCAGGCAGAGATCAGGATGAAGACCGTTGTCGGCAGCCCCGGGACGAAGATCCCGACGATACCGGTGGCCAGGCTGGCGTAGGCCAGCAACCACCAGGCCCAGCGGAATCGAGTCGGTCGTGTCATGCGCAAATCATACGGCCAGCGCTGCGGTTTGGTGAGTCGGCCCTGCAGCGGCGATTGTGTCGCTGCGGGAGGGCGCGCTGTCCACAGCGGGCGGTGTGCAGCGCGCCGGCCACCAGAGGTGCCAAGGCGCCCCCAGCCTCTCTGCGGTCAGACACGCAGCCCAATATGCAGCGACGACGGACTGGTACCCGGCTCGGTTCGGGGCGAGGCGACGAACGCAACGCGCCGATAAGGACGAGCGAAGGCCGGGGAGCGGAACATGGAGAGAGGCTAGCCCTCGCATCCCACGAGCAGCCAGCTCCAGCCCACGCCATCTGTTCCAACCAATCCCAAATCCCGACTCCCCAATCCCGGCCCTCCAGCTACTTCACGCCCAGCTGATCCAGCACGAACGCATACGATTCGGCCAGCTCGCGGTAGCGGCGGAAGCGTCCGGATTTGCCGCCATGCCCGGCTTCCATATTGGTGCGGAACACGATGGGCTGGGTGCCGGTGTTGTCGTCGCGCAGCTTGGCCACCCACTTGGCCGGCTCCCAATACTGGACCTGCGAATCCCACAATCCGGTGCCCACGAACAGCGCCGGGTACGCCTGCTCGCGCACGTTGTCATATGGCGAGTACGACAGCATGTACGCGTAATAGTCCGGGGTTTCCGGGTTGCCCCACTCGTCGTATTCGTTGGTGGTGAGCGGAATGCTGGCGTCGAGCATGGTGGTGACCACATCGACGAACGGCACCTGCGCGACCATCACGCGATAGTCCTGCGGCGCCATATTGGCCACCGCGCCCATCAGCAGACCGCCGGCGCTACCACCGGATGCGGCAACGCGGTCCTTGGCGGCGTATCCCTGGGCGACCAGACCGCGGGTGACATCGATAAAGTCATTGAAGGTGTTTTTCTTGTGCAGCAACTTGCCATCGTCGTACCACTGGCGACCCATTTCCTGGCCGCCGCGGATGTGTGCGATGGCATACACCACACCGCGGTCCAGCAGGCTGATCGCCGGCAGATTGAATGCCGGGTCCATCGACATGCCGTAACTGCCATACGCATACTGAAACAGCGCTGCGCTGCCGTCCTTCTTGAAGCCCTTTTTGTACACCAGCGACACCGGCACCTTGACCCCGTCGCGCGCCGTCACCCACACGCGTTCGGTCACGTATTTGCTGGCGTCGTAGCCGATCACCGGTTGCTGCTTGAGCAACCTGCGCTCGCCGGTCTGCGTATTGAGCTCGTAGGTGGTCGCCGGCGTGGTCAGCGAGGTGTAGCTGTAGCGCAGCCAGGCGGTATCCGGCTCGGAGTTGACAGACAGACCCATCGAATAAGCCGGTTCATCGGCCTTGACGTATTGCGGCTCCCCCGCAAGCGCCCCCACCTCCATGTGCGGACCGTTGAATTGAAGGCGCACACGCTCCAGTCCGCCGGATCGCTCTTCGATGGCGGTAAACCCATCGAACAACTCGAAGTCTTCGATGTAGACGTTGTCGTCGTGCGCCACCCAGTCGGTCCACTGCGTGCGTGTGGTCGCATCGGTGGGCGCAGTGACCAGCTTGAAGTTCCTGGCGTCATCGGCATTGGTGCGAATCACCCAGCGGCCATCGAAATGCTCGGCGTGGTATTCCACATCGCGCTCGCGCTTGGCCAGCACCTTGAAGGCGTCCGGCTTGGCGGCCAGCGCGTAGCGGGTTTCCGAAGAGACCGTGCTTTCCACCTCGATGGTGATGTACTTGTCGTCGCGGGTACGGCCGATGCCCATGTAGAAGCTGTCGTCCTTCTCTTCGTACACCAGCACATCGTCCCTGGACGGCGTGCCCAGCACATGCTTTTTCACGCGCACGGTGAGCAGCGTTTCCGGGTCGTTTTCGATATAGAACAGCGTCTTGTTGTCGTCGGCCCACACCACGTTGGCCGAGACGCCTTCCACAGTGTCCGGATAGAGTTCGCCGGTCTCCAGGTTCTTGAAGCGGATGGTGTATTGACGGCGGCCAACGGCATCGTCGGCCCAGGCGAGGATGCGATTGTCCTGGCTCACCGCGGCATCGCCCACGCTGAAGTAGCCCTTGCCCTGCGCCATCTGGTTGACGTCGAGCAGGATCTCTTCCGGCGCCTCCATGCTGCCCTTGCGGCGCGCCTGGATCGGATAATCCTTGCCGGTTTCGAACCGCGTGTAATACCAATAGCCGCGCTCGCGATACGGCACGCTGGCATCATCCTGTTTGATGCGCCCGACGATCTCGGTATACAGCGCTTCTTCCAAGGGTTTCAGCGGCGCCATCACCTTGTCGGTGTAGGCATTTTCGGCGTTGAGATACGCCAGCATCGCCTTGTCTTGGCGCTTGTCGTCGCGCAACCAGTAATAGTCGTCGTTGCGGGTCGCACCGAACGGCGCCTTGACCACATGCGGGTGCTTGGCAACGTCTGGCGGCGACGGAAGAGCGGCGAAAGCAGGGACTGTGGTCATCAGGCTGGCGATCAGGAGAGTGAGGATGGGCTTCATCAGATTGGGATCCATTGGATGAACGCAATGCCATCCCGGTGCCCGAGTGTGGAAGAGACTTCTGTCGGGCGCCATGTGTCCCAGGTCATGCTGGTCTATCATCGAACCAATGGATTCCTCACTTCCGTACGCAGGCGGCTATAGCCGCCGCAGCCAGGACATCGCTCCGTTTCATGTCATGTCGCTGCTGGCACGCGCCAATGCGCTCGAGCAGGCCGGCCACGACGTGATCCACCTGGAAATCGGCGAGCCCGATTTCACCACGGCCGCACCCATCGTCGCGGCCGGCCAGGCGGCATTGGCGGCCGGCCACACCCGCTACACCGCCGCACGCGGGCTACCGGCGCTGCGCGAGGCGATTGCCGGCTTCTATGCGCAGCGCTACGCCTGCCACCTCGATCCGGAGCGGGTTCTGGTGACACCCGGGGGGTCTGGCGCATTGCTGCTGGCCAGCAGCCTGCTGGTGGATCCGGGCAAGCATTGGTTGCTCGCCGACCCGGGTTACCCCTGCAACCGCCACTTTCTGCGCCTGGTCGAGGGCGCCGCGCAATTGGTCCCGGTCGGCCCGGACACCGATTATCAGTTGACCCCTGCGCTGGTGGAGAGCGCCTGGAACGACGGCAGCGTGGGCGCCCTGGTCGCCTCGCCGGCGAACCCCACCGGCAGCGTGCTGTCGCGCACGCAACTGGCTGCGCTTTCGCAGACGCTGCATGCGCGCGGCGGCCACCTGGTGGTGGACGAGATCTACCACGGCCTGACCTACGGCCTGGATGCGCACAGCGTGCTGGAAGTGGACGACAGCGCCTTCGTATTGAACAGTTTTTCCAAGTATTTCGGCATGACCGGGTGGCGGCTGGGCTGGCTGATCGCGCCGCCCGACGCGGTGCCGGAACTGGAAAAGCTCGCGCAGAATCTGTACATCAGCGCCTCGACCATTGCCCAGCACGCCGCACTGGCCTGCTTTACGCCTGAGAGCATCGCCCTCTTCGAAGCGCGCCGCGCCGAGTTCCAGGAGCGTCGCGATTACCTGCTGCCGGCATTGCGCGCGCTGGGGTTGGAGATCGCAGTCGAACCGCAAGGCGCGTTTTATCTGTATGCGGACATCAGCCGGTTTTCAAATGATGCGCAGGCGTTTTGCGCGCATTTCTTGGAAACCGAACATGTTGCGTTCACGCCCGGCATCGATTTCGGCCACTACCGCGCCAATCAGCATGTACGCATTGCCTACACGCAAAGCCTGCCGCGCCTGGAACAGGCGGTGGAGCGGATTGCGCGTGGGTTGAAGCGGTTGTAGTGAACGAAGTCGCCCGCAGTGCGATGCATTGGAAGTGTTTGCCGGATGCGCCGACGTTGCGCATCCACACTCGCAATGCGCGCAGCCGTGGCCGCTTGAGTAGCTGTGTGATTTTTGCCACGCGTCACTCACCGCCGTACGATGCAACAGCTGCGTGGGTGGTGCGTATCCTCATCCTCCCTTCGGGCACCTTCTCTCCCATGAAGGAGGACAATGTCCCGACGGGAGAAGCACGCAGCCAGGGAGCGGCACGTCTGCTGCCACTGCGCCCTGACGGAATAAGGCACGCCATGGCCTGCATGTTTCAACCACGCCCCTAACGACGCCAGGCCGCTGCAGACTGCCAGCGGCCTCGTGCTGCGCGACGCACTGCACACGCAGCCCTAGCCTCAGTCGGCCAACCGCTCCCACAGGAAGCTGTACGCCAGCGCGGCCATATGCGCGGCCTGCGCGTTATTGGCCGCACCGCCGTGGCCACCTTCGATGTTCTCGTAATAGGTCACGTCCTTGCCGGCCTCGATCATCTTGGCGGCCATCTTGCGGGCGTGGCCGGGATGCACGCGGTCGTCGCGCGTGGAGGTCAGGAAGATCACCGGCGGGTAGGTCTTCTTGGCATCGAACAGGTGGTAAGGCGAGAAGGTCTGGATGAACGTCCAGTCGTCGGTGTCGGGGTTGCCGTATTCGGCCATCCACGAGGCGCCGGCCAGCAGGTGACTGTAGCGCTTCATGTCCAGCAGCGGCACCTGCACCACCACCGCGCCGAACAGTTCCGGATACTGGGTGAGCATGTTGCCGGTCATCAGGCCGCCATTGCTGCCGCCCTGCACGCCCAGATGCTTGGTCGAGGTGATCTTGCGTGCCACCAGATCCTTGGCCACCGCGGCCATGTCCTCGTAGGCCTTGTGGCGATTCTGCTTGAGCGCGGCCTGGTGCCAGCGCGGGCCGTATTCGCCACCGCCGCGGATATTGGCCACCACGTAGACGCCACCCTTCTCCAGCCAGGCGCGCCCCAGGCCACCGGAGTAATTGGGCGTCATCGAAATTTCGAAACCGCCGTAGCCGTACAGCAAGGTCGGCGCGCTGCCGTCGAGCTTCAAGGCCTTCGGGCGTACCAGGAAATACGGCACGCGCGTGCCGTCCTTGCTGGTGGCGAAGTGCTGCTCGATGGTGTCCTTGCCGGCCTCGAAGAACGCCGGCATGGTCTTGAGCGGCTGCGGCGCAGCGCCCACGTCCACCCACGACAAGGTCGTGGGGGTCAGGTAATCGGTGACGGTGAGCCACAACGCATCGCTGTCGTCGCTATCCACCGCGCCGACATCCACCGTACCGAAACTCGGCGCGCCGACGAACGCGCTCTTTTTCCAGCCACCGCGCGAGGGTGTGATCACGCTCAGACGGTTCTTGACGTCTTCCAGCACGTTCAACACCAGATGCGACTTGGTCCACGCCATGCCGGCCAGCGAGGTGGTGTCGGTGGGCTCGAACAACACGTCGAAGTTGCGTTTGCCTGCCATGAAATCGTCGAAACGCGTGGCCAGCAAGGTGCCGGGCTTGTAGGTCTTGCCGCCTACCGTCCACGGTTCGCGCAGCTCCAGCGTCAGCCACTGGCGCTTGACCGACTTGCTGGCCGAATTGGGCACATCCACCTTGACCAGCGTGCCGTCGGCGCCCTTGAGATACAGCTCGTCGTTGTAGAAGGCGAGCGTGCGGCTGACGAAATCGCGCTCGAATCCGGGCGTGTCATCATGCATGGCCGCGATGTACATATCGGTCGGCTTGCCTTCGTACACCACGGTCGCGGCAGTCAGAGGCGTGCCGCGCTTCCACTGCTTGGCGATGCGCGGGTAGCCGGAGCTGGTCATGCTGCCGGCGCCGAAATCGGTGAACACGTAGACAGTGTCCCGGTCGATCCAGCCCAGCCCACCCTTGGACTCGGGACGGAAGAAGCCGTCCTTGACCCATTGCTTGCTGCCCAGATCGAACTCGCGCGTGACATCGGCATCGGCACCGCCGCGCGACAACGCGATCAGGCAGCGCTGGTAGTCCGGGCGCAGGCAGTCGGCACCGTGCCACACCCAGTTTTCGCCTTCGGCCTTGTTGAGCGCATCCAGGTCCAGCACCGTTTCCCACTTGGGCGAGGCCTTGCGGTACTCGTCCAGCGTGGTGCGCCGCCACAGGCCGCGCTCGTGCTGCTTGTCCTTCCAGAAGTTGTAGTAGAACGCGCCGATCTTCTGCACGCCGGGAATCTTGGCGTCCGAATCCAGCACTTCGCGGATGCTGGTTTCCATCTGCTTGAACGCCGGCGTGCTGGCCAACCGCGCCTCGGTCTTGGCGTTCTGGGTCTTGACCCAGTCCAGCGGCTTGGCGCCGGTGACATCTTCCAGCCAGGCGTAGGGATCGTTGGACACGGGGGGTTCCTCTGCAGAGACGGCGCCAGCGGTGATCAGGCCGGCAACCAGGCAGATCGAGGCGAACTTGGGCATGAATGTTTCCGGAAAAACGAATGCCCGGAACGTAGCACAGCGCCCTGCCGGCCAACCCTGCCGAAGGTCAGGCTGCGCGCGCCTGTGTCGCCGTACGCGAGGAAGTGCGCCGGCGCTGGGCCTGCGGGCCACGCCGCCGGGGCGCAACACGGCGCGCGCCACGCGCTGCCAAAGACGGCAGGGCAAACCGGTGCAGGCTCCACCATGCCAGCATCGGCATGCCGACCAGCCACAGCGGCAACCAGCCGATCCACTCGCTGCTGCCGCGCGCGGCCGGCCAGACCAGCACCAGGGCCAGCCCGGCCAGGGCGAGCTGCCGCACCGGGCGCAGCACACGCGGGTCGGGACGTTCGGAACGGGAAGCAGGGCGATGCGACATGGCGGCACTCCGTGGCAGGAAGGATCACAACAGGCGCGCAGGATTGCCGCAGCCCATCTCACAGGCTGCGACCTTGACGCGGGCATGTGCGGGGCGCGGTTCGGGCGCCTGCCCAAGCGCGTCACGGGCCTCCACGCGTGCTGCTGCCCCCTGCGACGTCGGCGCCCGGCAACCCGCACGCGGCACAGGGCCGAGGCAACGTGGCGGAGCCAGCCGGCCGCGGCGCCAGCGCCTGATCCAGACCCGCAAGCCGGCCCCGGCCGCCCGGCGTCTGCCGCAGATTCCCCGGCCGCCGATGCCAGGCCCGACCGTTGACGCGAACTTGCCCCCTGCATGCGGTAGTGTGCTGCTCCGATTGCCTCTTTGTGATGTTGCGATGCGCCTGACCGTTACGATCGCCCTCGCTTTTCTGCTCGTCCTCGGCCTGCCCGTGGCGCATGCCAAGGACACGCCCGCCACGGAGCCGGCAATCGATTTGTCCAAGATCATGGGCACCTGGTACGTGATTGCGCGCATGCCCAACGCGGTCGAGCGTGGCCACGTCACCAGCCGCGACGAATACACCCTGGTCGAAGACGGCAAGGTGGCGGTGCGCTATCTGTACCGCGACGGGTTCGGCGAGCCGGAAAAGGAAGTCAATGCGCGCGCCTCGGTGGATGCCGACAGCGGCAACCGCGACTGGCGGGTGTGGTTCTACAAGGTCATCCCGGCCAAGCAGCGCATTCTGGAAATCGCCCCCGACGGCTCATGGATGCTGATCTCCTACCCCGGCCGCGACCTGGCCTGGATCTTCTCGCGCAAGCCGGACATGAGCCGCGACCAGTACCGCATGCTGGTCAACAAGATGCGCGACGACTATTCCATCTATACCGACAAACTCAAGCGGGTGCCGCAGCTGCGCGAGCAGGTGGACCGCCTGGGCTTCGAAGTGCCGAACAAGCGTTAGCGCGATCGAACGTCATCCCCCGGGAGGTATGGCATGAAGGTCCAGTACTTGGAGATCGTGACACACGACCTGGAGGCGGTCTGCGCCGCCTATGCGGTGCAGGGCGCGCAATTCGGCGAGCCGGTGCCCGAACTGGGCAACGCCCGCACCGCAAACCTGGCGGGCGGCGGCATCGTCGGTGTTCGCGCACCTTTGCGCGAGTCGGAACGGCCTGTTGTTCGCCCATACTGGCGCGTCGAAGACATCGAGTCGGCGGTTTCGGCCATCGTGGAGGCAGGCGGCACGGTCGCAGTCCCACCGATGGAACTTCCCGGCCGGGGTCGATGTGCCATCTACCTGCTCGGTGGAAACGATCACGGCCTATGGCAGCTCTAGCGCCTGTGATCGTGTCTGTCGCGCGGCCTGACAATGCGTCCAGGCCGACGCCGCTTCGCGGCTAACGCAGGTGCCAGGGGCCCCATGCCGGAACAGGCGACCGCTGGCAGCAGAGGCCTAGTCGTTCGAGTCGGCACGCGTGTCCAAGTCCTGCATCTCCACCATTCCACTGTCTGCCACCTGCCGCAGCTGGAACGAGATCGACTTTTCTCGATGGTCGGCGACACATTCGAGGTTTACGAGGTGGATCGGTGGGGACAGGCCTGGCTAGAGAAGCAGTGGCATCAGGGTGAGGATCTGGTTGACTCCCACTCCTTGGGCTTGGAGCCGCAGCAGATGCTCGCGGTGCAGGATGGGGCCTGACGCGTGATAAGGACGAACCCGCTTCGCAACTTGGCTTGATTCAGGCCTTGGGCCTGGCCGACCGCATCTGCGCCGACCAGGCCCGATGCGTCTTCCAGACGCGTGCACGTGCCTGCCGCGACCGCGGCCCTGCTCACTGCGTCATCTGTCTGCCAGGCTCAGTCGTAATTGCTCAGCGCCAGCGACAACAACGCCTTGGCCTGCTCGCGCAGCGACATGGGCTCGACAATCTCTGCGTCCGAGCCGTAGTGCAGCACGTCCATCAGCAGTTCGCGCGAGTTGCTGTAGGGCAACTTGAGCTCGTAGCGGCCATCGGGCAGAAAGCGGCCCTGCTGCTTGGAATGCCAATGTTCGTCGGCGACCCAGCGCGCGGCCTTGGAACTGAACACGATGGTCGCCCACCCCTTGGGCGCCCCGGAAAAAATGCCGTAGCTGGCGGCAAGCTGCTCGTCCAGTTCGCTGTCGGGCACATCGCGCGGCGCCGCATCGAGCAGACGCGCGTGGTTGATGCGGTCCACCGCAAAGCTGCGTACGCCGTCGCGCCCGTGATCCCACGCGTCCAGATACCAGTTGTCGCGGTAATGGGTAATGCGTTGCGGCGACACCGTGCGCTTGGTCGATTCGTCGGTGGAACGCGCTCGGTAATCGAAGCTCAGCTGCTTGCGCTCCAGCACGCCGGAGGCCACGGTGCGGAAGCTGGCTTCGTCCAGCTTGCGGCCACGGTGTGGAATGACCCGCACCCGATCCACCGGCCATTGCGAGACGCCGGCCTGGGCAGCCAGCAGTCCTTCGATGCGCTGCTGCAGCGGTGCCAGCATCGAGGACAATACCCCGCCACCGGTGCGCGCGAGCAGCTGTTGCGAGGCCAGCAGCGCGTGCAGTTCTTCCGAACTCAGCCACAGGCCGGGCAATTCGAAGCGGTCGCTTTCGCCGGAGAGATAGCGAAAGCCCGATTCGCCATCGCCTTCCACCGGCGCCATCAGCGCGTCGCGCAGAAACGCCAGATCGCGGTAGACGGTTGCACGGGAACAGCTCAGCTCATCCTGCAGCCGCGCCACCGTGACCGGGTAGCGTGCCGATTTGAGCAAGCGATGCAGGGAGTTGATGCGTTCGTAGCGGTCCATGCGTCGATTATGTCCGAGTCTTTGCGCGGCGGGGTGAGCATTGCGATGTGACGGCGGGTAGACAGCGGCAAGCGCCCAGGGGATGTGCGACGCAGCTGCCGGGTCTGTTGGGTCGGTGGCGGCATCCACCGCGCCGGCATCGCGTGAGCGTTCGCGCAGGCCCTTGGTTGGCAGGCAGCGCTGGCAAATGACGCAATCGGGCCGCTGAGGCTCCTGCCGCGTAGCGGGCCAGAGGTGCTGGTGACATCCTCAGGCCGCCTGGCATGCGCACGCGCGCCCGGGCAGGTCGCTGGGATTCACGCCAGGCACCTGTCCCGAGCCACCTTCATTCTCCTGACAACGACTGCGCAGGTCACACCGGCCCTATCGCCAGCCGCTCCCGGATCGCCCTTCTCCGTCGCGCCCAGTTGAAGCGCTGATCGCCCCAGGCCGCTTGCAGCGTCCCAACCGGCAATGAAGCGGATATTCACTTGGCGATGACGTCACCGCACAGTCCGTTATCATGAAATCGCTTCCACCCCTCCTCCCGCCGTCCAAAGCGAGCTGCCCATGTCCCGCCGTGTCCCGTTGCCTGCCCTGTTGCCGCTGTTGTTGATCACGCCCTCCGTCTGGGCCCAGGCAGTCGCACCGGCGCCGGCAGACCCGGCCGCAGTGGTGCTGCCGTCACCGTGGAGCGGCAGCAGCGGCGAGCTCGGCTACGCAGCGGCGCATGGCAACAGCACCACCGACAGCCTCAACGGCCGCGTGCGCTTGCGCTACACCGATGGCGACTGGATCCACAGCCTGGATGCCACCGCGTTGCGGTCGAGTTCGGAATACACCAACACCAACGACGACGGCAGCACCACGCGCGAGCGCCAGACCACAGCCGAGCGCTACACCGGCAGCGTCGGCAGCGCGCTGCAGCTGGGCGAACACCGCCAGCTCACTGCCACCGGCCGCTACGAACACGACGACTTCGCCACCTACGATCGCCTGGCCACCTTTGGTATCGGCTATGGCACGCGCCTGATCGACGCCGACCGCTTCTACCTGGATGCGCAGGTGGGCCCGGGTGTGCGCCGCGCGCACAACAGCGACGAGGACCGCAACGAAACCGGCCTGATCGGCCGCGGCCTGTTCGACCTGAAGTACACCGTCACCGACAACACCGATCTGATCAACACCCTGCTGGTGGAATCGGGCGAGTACAACACCTACGCGCAAAACGATTTCGGCGTGCAGGTCAGCATGAACTCGCACTTTGCGCTGAAGGCGGCGTGGCAGATGCGTCACAACAGCGACGTCAGCGACGGCGACAAGAAGACCGACACGCTGACTACGGTCAATCTGGTCTACACGTTCAAGTAAGCGGCCGCACTCGCTCGCGGCCGCGACGCCGGCTTCCACGACAGCGCCCTGGCCGCGAGACATGCAGGTACCGCCGCCCGGATTGCGCGTGCAGGAGCGGCCCCGACCGCGATGGCTGCTCGTGTAGGAGCGGCCCCGGCCGCGAGGGCGTTACCGGTGCAGCCTGTCGCGGCCAAGGCCGCTGCTACGCAGAGCGGGCATTGCGCGCGCCCGGCGTGGCGCTCGTGACCGGGTTCGATCCTACGGGCGCAGCGGCGGTTTTCTCCGGTCGACGGGTCTGCACGCGCTCGACTTCGGCAGCAGGCGCGCTGTTCCAGACCCGGCGCTACAGCTCGGCCAGCAGCTGCGCGGCGCCCTTGTCGAACAGTCCTTGCGCAACGCGGCGGCCAAGCGCTTCGGTATCGTCGGCGCTGCCATGCGCGTCGGCATGGATCAGGCGGCCGTCGCTGGCGCTGCCCACCATGCCCTGCAGGAACAGGTCCTGCCCTTCCCAGCGCGCGAAGGCGGCCACCGGCACATGGCAGCTGCCGTGCAGGGCGCGATTCATGGCCCGCTCGGCTTCCACGCAGGCACGCGTGCGATCGGCATCCAGCACCGCCAGCAGGCTGTGGATGCGTGCGTCGTCGCCACGGCATTCCACCGCCACCGCGCCTTGGGCAGGTGCGGGCAGCCATTCCGGCGCGTCCAGCCGCGCGCTGATGCGTGCTTCCAGCCCGAGCCGCTGCAGGCCGGCGCAGGCCAGCACGATGGCGTCGTAGCCGCCGTTGTCGAGCTTGGCCAGCCGCGTGTTGACGTTGCCGCGCAGGTCGATCAATTCCAGGTCCGGGCGCGCGGCACGCAACTGCGCCTGGCGACGCAACGAGGAGGTGCCCACGCGCGCGCCCAGCGGCAGCGCCTGCAGGCTGGCATAGAGATTGGACACCAGCGCATCGGCCGGGTCGCCACGCTCCAGGATGGCCGGCAGCACGAACGGGGCATCCAGTTCCATCGGCACGTCCTTGAGCGAATGCACGGCGCAATCGGCTTCGCCGCGCAACATCGCCAACTCCAGCTCCTTCAGGAACAGGCCCTTGCCGCCGATCGCCGCGAGCGAACGGTCCAGCACTTCGTCGCCGCGGGTGCTCATCGGCACCAGCACCACCTCCAGGCCGGGATGGTGCTGACGCAGCGCGGCGGCGACGTGTTCGCTCTGCCAGAGGGCAAGCGGGCTTTTGCGGGTGGCGATACGGAGCGTGGTCATGCCGGCATTATCGCGGAGCCGGCACCGAACTCACAGTTGACGTAATTGATCGCGCAGGTTGGCCACGCAGCGACGACTCACTTCCAGGGTCTGCGGCACGTTGCGCAGCACCGCGTGGACCTGGCCGTCGCCGCTGCGGCGCAGTTCCACCAGCTCATCGCGGGCGACCAGACAATTGCGATGGATGCGCACCAGGCGGTCGGCGAATTCGTCTTCCAGCGACTTCAGCGACTCTTCGATCAGGTCCTCGCCACGCGTGTGATGGACGATGACGTATTTCTCTTCGGCCTGCAGGTAGCGAATGTCGCCGATGGCGATCAGCCGCAGGCTGCCGCGCAGGCGTGCGCACAGATGGGTGCGCAGCGGCCTGGGCGCGGTGCCGGGCACGCGGCCGGCCAGGAAGGTGGCGACTTTCTCCAGTGCAGACGCCAGGCGTTCCGGGCGCACCGGTTTCATCAGGTAATCCAGCGCGGCCGCGTCGAACGCCGACAAGGCATGCTGGTCGTAGGCGGTGCAGAACACCACCGCCGGCGGCGGCTGGCTTTGCCGCAGCAGGCGCGCAGTTTCCAGGCCGTCGACGCCGGGCATGGCGATGTCCAGCAGCACCAGGTCCGGGTGCAGATGTTCGCATTGCTGCAGCACTTGCTGGCCGTTTTCGGCCTCGCCGATCACCTCGACCTGCGGATGCTCGCCCAGCAGCATGCGCAGGCGCTCGCGCGCCAGTGGCTCGTCATCGGCGATCAGCACCCGCACTTGCGTGGCCGTCATGGACTCCCCCTCGCTGCAGTGACTTTCCCCTCACGGCAGCGGCAATGTGATCTCGCAGGCATAGTAGCCTTCAGCCCAGCTGGCCGCCATCCGTGCCCCGGCGCCGAACTGGAACGCCAACCGGTGCGAGATGCTGGCCTGGGCATGCCCGGCGCCGGCCAGCAGCGGCAACTGGGTGCCGGGCTGCGGCGCCGGGTTGACGATGCGGATCTGCAGCTGGTTGCCGCGCTGACGCAGCGACAGGTACAGCGTACCGCCTTCGGGCATGCGCGAAACGCCATGCAGTACCGCATTTTCGACCAGCGGCTGCAGCACCAGCCGCGGCATCGGCAATTCCCACGGCAACGGTTCCTGGCGGTGCCAGCGTACTTGCAGGCGCTCGCCCAGGCGCAGCGATTCGATTGCCAGATAGCGTTCGGCCAGTTCGCATTCGGCACGCAAGGTGGAGACGCCCTCGCCGGCGCCGAGCGCGGCACGGAACAGATCCGACAGGTCCAGCACCGCCTGCTCGGCGACCACCGGGTCGCGCCGCAGCAGGCTGGCGATGAGGTTCATGCTGTTGAACAGGAAGTGCGGGCGGATGCGCGCCTGCAGGGCATCGGCCTCGGCGCGCGCGTTGGCCTGCACCTGCGCCTCCCAGCGGTCGCTGACATAGAAGTAGCGCAGCGCCAGCGCAGTGATCAGCACCACCGTGGCCGCACTGCCAAGCGTGAACCGCCAGAAGCCGACCTGCGCGCCCAGCGGTACCTGCCCGAGCACCGCATACAGGCCATGCACGATGCCGGCACCGAACATCGCCACCACCGCAGCGATCAGCAAGGCGCTCAGCCCGCCCAGCCGTGGCGGCAATCGCGACAAGGTGGGCCGCAACACGCACAGCAGCACGGTGACCGCCAACGCCAGCCACAGCGCCAGGCCGCTGGCGGAGAGGAACCGCGACAACGTGATGCTGCGCGCGGCGCCGGCATCGGGGACCAAGGTCACCACCAGCACCACCAGCTCGGCCAGGCCCAGCATCGCGCCCAACCGCGGCAGCCGGCACAGGTCCGGCATCCAGGCGATCTGCGGTGCGCGCTGGGCCATGGCCTCAGGCAGCGGTGAAGCGCGCCTGCATCCAGTCGCGCAAGGCCTCAATTTCTTCCAGGCAGACCTGGTGGCCCATCGGGTAGGTGTGCCAATCCAATGCGAAGCCCAGCGTGCGCAAGGTCTGCATGCTGGCCTGGCCGGCCGCGAACGGCACCACCGGGTCGGCCGTGCCATGGGCCATGAACAGCGGTTGGCGCAGGGCAGCCGGCTGCAACTGGCTGGCGGCCGCGGCCGGATCCGGTAGATAGGTAGACATGGCGATCAGCCCGGCCAGCGGCACGCTGCGCTGCAGGCCAACGGCCAGGGTCACCGCGCCGCCTTGCGAGAAGCCGGCCAGCAGGATGCGCTCCGGCGGGATGCCGCGACCCTGCTCATGGGCGATCAGGGCTTCGACCTGGGCTACCGATTCGGCGATGCCGGCCTTGTCCGCGCGCTGGGCGAAATCCATGCCGACGATGTCGTACCAGCCGCGCATGCGCACGCCGTTGTTGATGGTGATCGGGCGGATCGGCGCATGCGGGAACACGAAGCGCAGCGCAGGCCAGTGCGGGCGTACCAGCTCGGGCACCATCGGGGCGAAATCGCTGCCATCGGCGCCCAGGCCATGCAGCCACAGCACGCTCCATTGCGGGTTCGGTCCGGTCTCGCGTTCGATCACTTCCAGCATCATCCAGCTCCGCTTGCGGGCTGGGCATTATGCCTTGCGCGAGGGGTGGGCCAGATCAGCTGGCGCCAGAGGCTCGAGGCCCGCCGATCGCCACCGGCCTGCCGCATGCGATGCCGCCACAGCGCCGGCCACCGAGGCCAGCGCCGATGCACGCTCAGATCAGCGACGGTTCCAGCGCGGCGGCGCGGCGCAATTCGGAGGCACGCACCAGCACCTTGGGCGGGTCGAGCTCTTCGGGAATGCAGAAGATGCCGGCGCGGCGTAGCGCCATGCCGGTGCGACGCAGCGAGGTCAGCGCCACCACCGGGATCGACAACGCCATGCCGACGATCACCGGCCCCATCCAGGCGGCCAGCGCCGGCGAGACCGCGTAGGCCACCGCACCCATGAACAGGCCGAACACGGTCAGGCCGCCATAGCTGCGAAACAGCGCCGGCCACGACAGCTTGCCGTCGTCGCGCACCTGCGCATCCCAGCCCGAATCCTTGCCCGCCAGCACCTCGAACACACCGCGCGACTGCAGGTACATCACCACCGGCGCCATCAGGGCGGCCAGCACGGTCTCCAGCAGGATGCTTACTGCCGCGCGGAAGGCACCGCCGCAGGCGCGCAGTTCGCGCGGGCTGAGCAGCAGCGCGATGTAGCCGAGCAGCTTGGGCGCCAGCAGCACGAACATGGTGCAGACGAAGATCCAGATCGCATTGCCCTGGCTGCTGCCGTGCCAGTAACGGGCGGGCGAGAACGGCAGGTCGCCGGCCAGGTCGATACCGCCGCCGGCCAGTGGAATGCCGATGCCGATCAGCATCAACAGGCCCCACATCGGTGCGGTGAAGTAATGCCCGATGCCGATCAGCATGTGCATGCGGCTGATCCAGTGCAGGCCCTTGGCGCTCACCACCTTGGCGTGCTGCAGGTTGCCCTGGCACCAGCGGCGGTCGCGGATCAGCAGGTCGGTCAGCGTGGGCGGGCCTTCTTCGTAGCTGCCCTGCAGGTACGGCACCATGTGCATGGCCCAGCCGCCGCGCCGCATCAGCGCCGCTTCGACAAAGTCGTGGCTGAGCACATGCCCGCCGAACGGTTTGCGCCCGCGCAGCGAGGGCAGGCCGGCGTGATCGGCGAAGGCCTGGGTGCGGATGATGGCGTTGTGGCCCCAGTAGTTGCTCTCTGCGCCGTGCCACCAGGCCACGCCGAAGGCGATGATCGGCCCGTACACGCGCCCGCCGAACTGCTGCATGCGGGCGAACAGGGTCTGCCCGTTGACCACTGCCGGCAGGGTCTGGATCAGGCCCACGTCCGGGTTGTTTTCCATACCGGCGACCAGCCGCACGATGGTGTCGCCGGTCATCACGCTGTCGGCGTCCAGGATCAGCATCTGCGGGTAGCTGCCGCCGAAGCGACGCACCCAGTCGGCCACGTTGCCGGCCTTGCGCGCGGCGTTGTCGGCACGGCGGCGGTAGAAAATGCGGCCGTGCCCGCCGACGCGGTCGCACAACGCGTTGTAGACCAGCTCTTCGGCGCGGCCGATGTGCTCGCGGGTGGTGTCGCTGAGCACGAAGAAATCGAAATGCTCCAACTGGCCGGTCTCGGCCACCGATTCGTAGATGGCCTGCAGGCCGGCCAGCAGGCGGCGCGGGTCTTCGTTGTAGGTGGGCATCAGCAACGCGGTGCGCGAGCGCAGCGTAGGCAGGGGCTGCTCCGGGTCGATGCCGAGCTTGCGGCCGGCGCGCGCCACCACGGTGACGAAGCCAGCCACGGCGCTGGCGAAGGACATGGCGATCCAGGCGAACAGCAACACGAACAGGCCGAGCAGGCAGCCTTCCAGCACGCTGATGCCGTCGGGCCACAGCACGCTGAGCATCACCCACACGGCGATGGCGGTGGTGGCAAAGGTGCCGCCGATCAAATAGAAGCGGCGCACGCCGATGCCGGGCGGCGACGTGCGCTGGTGGCGCACCTGCAGGCTACCTTCGCGCAGGTTCTGTTCGGGCATCGCCAACGGTGCTTCCGGCGGCAGCGTGGGCGTGCCGGCATCGAGGGCGGAAATGGGGGGCACTGCAGTCGTTGTCGGGGAAGGAGTCACGGTGCCGTCCATCAGGGCTGCCCGTCGCGCGAGGACGACAGGGCGGGCTGACACGGGAGGTCCATCCCCGCCATGCAGTGCGATGTTGCCTGGCACGCGGCCGAACGGGCGAGCCCGACGGTGTACGACCAAGACGCTCTGAAACCACTCCGATGCACAAGTTCTCCTGGCTGCAATCTCACCTCGCAGCTCATCCTAAAGAATCGACCGTTAAAGGAACGAACGCCGCGTACGGTCTTCGCCCTCCCCCCATGAGGACCGCGCGGCAGACTACGCCGCACCGACCGAACGCAACCCCAACAGATTGCAGCCTAGCGCAGACGCTGTCACGGGCCGCTGGCCGGGCCATCCTGCAGGAGAGCTGCAATTGGTGTGCCATGGCGTGCAATCGGTTGCAGCGGCGGGGCATTGGCGTTGCGTCGTGCCGATGCGGTCAGCCGGCTGGGCAAGCGATCGGTTGGTCGCCGTGAATCGCTGAAGACACCCTGGAATTCCAGACGTTGCGGTGGTCGGAGGTTCTCAAGGCCTGCGGCAACGGCGTGATTGGTCGAGCGTGCGGCGTCCTCGCCGCTCCAGGCAGTTGATCGATGGCCAGGAAAGCGGCGCGGCACACGTGGCCTTTGTTTGCTGATGCAACCGCTTGATCGAGGCATCAATGAACGTCGTTGCAGGACTGGGGCTGGAGCGAGCGGGCGATACGTTGAAAACCCGACATGGAGCGCTTGCCCTTAGCGTACGCACCGACGACACGACTGGCCCTTGCCCGCCCACCGGCGCGGGACCCTTGGCGGCATGGACGCCGCCAAGGGGCTTACTAGGACGTAATTGCAATGTGTCCTGCGATCAATGCGTCCTGCGATGGTGGAAAGGCAAGGGCCCCGCAGCAACGCGCAGACTCGCCTCGTGACAACTCCACTCTTCGTCAGTAGCCACCTGAAGATGCTGGGCGTTCGCGTGTGCGAGCGCTCGGCGATCTTCAAGCCTGCCTGTCGCGTGCGCAGTGCCCTCGCCGCGCGCGGACACGCGGTGAATCCAATCCCGAGGCGCGATGGCGGCATCCATGCCGTAACTGGCGAAGACATTGCACACTACGCTCGCCGGCTGGTGTAACCGACAACCAGCAGCACGCGCCGCGTGTCAGGCGAGGCTCTTTCAAAAGTGGCATGTCGCGATGGCACACGCCGCTTTGCGCCAGGGCAGCCGTCCTGGTCCTGGCGCAATGGCGGTGTGCGCCGGCCTTACTTGCGTGCCGCCGCGCTGGCATCGCGGGTGGCGCGGAACTCCGAATCCTGGCTCCAGTTCGGCCACTGGCGCGAGTCGGCCAGCTGCTGGCCCAGTGCATACAGCACGCCCAGGTCGCGGGCGGCGCCGGCGAAGGTCCAATCCGGCTTCCATTCGTCGCCTTGCTGGTGATAGCGCTTGGCGGTGTAGTCGTCGGCGGCTGCCTTTCCTGCCGCCACGCCGCCCACTTCCCAATCCTGGCCGGCTGCATACGACAGCGCCGGTACGCCGCGCTTGGCGAAGGAGAAGTGATCGGAACGGAAGAAATACCCGGCCTGCGGCTTGGGATCGGGCGTGTAACGCAGCTTGGATTGCGCGGCCACGCTCTTGAGTTGATCGAGCAGTTCGAGTTTCGCCGTGCCGTAGATGCCGAAGTCGCGCGAGGGCACGAACGGATTCATGCCGTCCATGTTGATCACCGCCACCGTGGTATCCAGCGGGTACAGCGGCTTGGAGGCGTAGAACTCCGAGCCCAGCAGGCCCTTTTCTTCAGCGGTGACGGCCAGGAACACCACCGAGCGCTCAGGCGTTGGTCCCTTGGCGAAACCACGCGCCAGCTCCAGCAGCGCGGCGGTGCCACTGGCATTGTCCAATGCACCATTGAAGATGGTGTCGCCGCGTGCATCCGGCTTGCCCACGCCAATATGATCCCAGTGCGCGCTGTAGATCAGCGTCTCGTTCGGGTGTTTGCTGCCTTCCAGCCGCGCCACCACGTTGTGCGAGGTGATCACGTCGGATTTGACCTGGTAGCGGGCGCTCAAACGTTGATCCTTGAGCTCGACCGGCTTGAAATCGCGCGTCTGCGCCTGCTTCTTCAAGGTCTCGAAATCCAGGCCGGCGTGCTTGAACAGCTCGGTGGCCAGATCGCGCTGGATCCAGCCTTCCAGCGTGGGATGCGCGCTGCGCGGGTTGTCGCGCACCACGTCGAACATGGTGTTGGTGTTGGAGCTGGCCACCGTGTCCCAGCCGTACGAGGCAGGCGCGGTTTCGTGCACCACCAGCACGCCGAGTGCGCCCTGGCGCGCGCCCTCTTCGTACTTGTAGGTCCAGCGGCCGTAGTAGGTCATGCCGGTGCCGTCGAAGTCGCCCTTGCCGGTTTCAAAGTCCGGCTCGTTGATCAGCACCACCGCGATCTTGCCCTTCAGG
Source organism: Xanthomonas sp. D-99 (assembly GCF_017746145.1). NCBI lineage: Bacteria > Pseudomonadati > Pseudomonadota > Gammaproteobacteria > Lysobacterales > Lysobacteraceae > Xanthomonas > Xanthomonas sp. D-99. The sequence goes on from NZ_JAGHWU010000025.1 coordinate 54,247, forward strand.
TCCACACCCTTGAAATCGTCCCAGTTGCGCTCGGGCGCCTTGACGCCGTAGCCGACGAACACCAGCGGCGCGTTGGCGATCTCCACCTTGGATGAGCCATCCAGCGCGGCACGGATGGCGATTTGCCTGCCTTGGGTCAGCGCTTGCGGCTTGCCGGCGTTCTGCACGGCAATGGTCGGCGTGCCGACGATATCGGCGCGCCGCAACGGCACCGCCTGGGTCCAGGCGCGCTTGCCATTGGCCAGATCGCCGCCCGGCAGCAGACCGGCTTCGGCGAACTGCTTGCTCAGGTAAGCAATGGTCTTTTCTTCACCGGCCGTGGCCGGGCCGCGGCCTTCATAGGCGTCGGAGGCCAGTTCCTTGACGTCGCGCGAGATGCGCGCGCCATCGAAACTCGGCGTGGCCGCCATCAGTGCGGTCGAGACCGCCATCGCCAGAAGTCCTACGGCAACTCGCTTCATTGCACACCCCAGATCTTGGATAGCCCTGGAGTGTAGCCAGCATCGCATGCGGGCCGATACCTGCAGCTGAGCCGATGCCTGCGATGCCTGCGATGCGAGTGCGACAAGTGCTGCAGAAGCGCCGTGTCTGCATCCACGGCAAACAGCTCTGGCCTGCTTCAGCGCCGCGCTGCCGCCTAGAACAGATCGATGCTGCCCACCGGTTGCGCAACCTGCTGCAAGTGCCCGCCGGCAATCAGCTCGGCATACACCGCCGCGCGATTGCGGCCGTTCTGCTTGGCCCAGTACAGCGCCTTGTCGGCTTCGTCCAGCATTTCGCTGATCAGCCGGCCGTGGGTCAGTGCGACGATGCCGGTGCTGAGCGTGACCTGCCCCACTTGCGGGAACAGGTGCTCGGCCACGGCCAGGCGGAATCGCTCGAAAAGATGCACGGCCGTGTCGCGGTCCACGCCGCGCAACACGATCACGAACTCTTCGCCGCCGAAGCGGAACAGCAGGTCGTCCTGGCGAAACGCACGCTGCATCAGCTGCGCGACCAGCAGCACCACCTCGTCGCCATACAGATGCCCGAAGGTGTCGTTGACGCGCTTGAAGTGATCGATGTCCACGATGCCCAGCCACACGCCCTGCTCTGCGGCAGAGTCGGCACCCCCGGCAAACAGCCGCAAGATCAGCTCGTCGAACGTCTTGCGGTTGCGCAGGCCGGTCAGCGCGTCGCGCTGGGCGTCGTCGAGCAGGCTGCGGTAGTTCTGGAAGAAGCGCGCAAAGCCCTGCAGCATCGCTTGCTCGGCCACGCCGGGAATACGCGTCCCGCCCACTCGCAGGCAGGTCCGGATGCCGCGCGCCTCCATCGTCGGGTAGACCAGCAAGGCGCGGCCGTCTTCGTGCAGTTGCACCACATCGCCCGGCCCATGCACCTGGGCCAGCTGGATGCGCGTGCGCGCATCGTGGATCTCGGCCACCGTCAGCGCCAGCCGGCCGTCGTCGCGCAGGCGCGTTTCGGCGATGCTGTTGCTGTCCGGGGCGATGCGCAGCAGCGAAAGTTCTTCGGCCGCGCAGACCTCGCGCACGGTGCGCAACAGGCTCAGATCGAGCAGGTCCGCATCGCGGATGGCGGTCAGGTCCACCATCCGTTCCAGCAACGGCGTGTTGGTCATGGCTGCGCCCTCCGGCGGGCGGACACGAACCCGCAGTGCCGGGCTTGGCACGCAGGCACATATCTCGGGTTGAAACCCACTGGCATCACAGCGACGACCGGCAATGAGGATGCCGAATCATCGGCGTCGCCCGCCGGAACTTGAATTGGTTCGCCACCGCGCTCAGCGCACGCACAGCCCGGCATGACGCCCCGCATGCGTGCCAGGCGCATTCCGCCGCCTAGGGCAGCGACGATTCCAGCGCGTCTTCGCCCAGGGCATGCCGCTGCATCAGGCGTCGGCTGCCGGCATTCAAGCCTTTCACCTGCACTTCCAGACCATGATGGCGCAAACGCTGCACCACCTTGTCCAGTGCCGCCACCGCGGTGATGTCCCAGAAGTGCGCGCGGCCGACATCGATCACCACTGCGCGGCCGGGCACCTCGCGTGCGTCGAAGGCGTCGATGAACACATCGGCCGAGGCAAAGAACACCTGCCCGCGCACGCTGTAGGTGCGCACCCCGTCCGCGCCATCGACATGCGCGATCTGCAGCAGCCCGGCCACCTTGAAGGTGAAGAACACCCCGCTCAGCAGCACGCCAACCGCTACACCTGCCGCTAGGTTGTGCGTAAACAACGTGACCGCCACGGTGGCCAGCATCACCACGCTGGAGGTGCGCGGGTGGGTCACCACGGTGCGCAGCGAGCGCCAGTCGAAGGTCTCCGCCGACACCATCACCATGATCGCCACCAACGCCACCACCGGCACCTGCGACACCCACGGCTTGAGCAGCACCATCAGCACCAGCAGGAACACGCCGGCGAACAACGTGGACAGCCGGCCACGGCCGCCGTATTTCACGTTGCCCACGGTTTGCCCGATCATGCCGCAGCCGGCAATGCCGCCGAACAGGCTGGCCGCTGCATTGGCGATGCCCAGCCCGGTGCATTCGCGGTTCTTGTTGCTGGGCGTATCGGTGAGTTCATCGACCACGCGCGCGGTCATCATCGACTCGAGCAGGCCCACCATGGCAATGGCCAGCGCCGGCAGCGCGATGATGCGCAGCGTCTCCAGCGTCAACGGCACCGCCGGCCATTGCAGGAACGGTAGCGCGTTGGGCAGCTTGCCCAGATCGGCCACCGTCTTGAGCGGCAGATGCAGCGCAGTGCCGGCCACGCTGAGCAACAGGATGCACAGCAAGGGCGATGGAATTGCCGACAGCCCCGGCAGACGCAGACGCGGCAGGCCGTAGATGATGGCAAGACCTGCGCCCAGCATGACCCAGGTGGTCAGGTTGGCGCCGAGCAGATGCGGCATTTGCGCCGCGAAGATGAGCACGGCCAGTGCGTTGACGAAACCGGTGCGCACCGAACTGCTGACAAACCGCATCAGCACGCCCAGCCGCAACAACCCGAACAGGATCTGCACCAGGCCAGCGAGCAAGCCGGCGGCCAGCAGATATGGCAGCCCGTGCGCGGCCACCAGCGGTGCAGCCACCAGCGCCACCGAGCCGGCCGCAGCAGAAATCATTGCCGGCCGCCCCCCACAAAACGCAATCACGATGCCGATCACGAAGGATGCGAACAGGCCCACCTGCGGATCCACCCCGGCGACGAAGGCGAACGCAATCACTTCGGGAATCAGCGCAAATGTGGCGACCGCACCGGCCATGAGTTCGCGCGCGGGGGAGGCGCGCCATTGCGCCATTTCGGCACGCAACAAAGACATTGAGAGACACTCCGGGGGACAAAGAGGACAGCCTGCAGACAGCACGCAGCACGCAGCACGCAGCACGCAGCATCGATAGTGTGCGGGAAAGCGACCTCGCCCGCAGCTTGCGTGTGATCGGTCCGCCGCTGCGCTCTTCTGTGGCAGCGGTCACGCCACACAACGCAGCCGAAGACCAAGATGCCCCCTCACCGCGCCCGGCTGTCGGGCTCGGTCATCCAAGGAGACCACCATGTCCATCTTCAGGGCTGCAAGTACGCTCGCATTGGCAACGATGTTAGCGCTCACCGCCGCACCGGCTTTCAGCTATTCGGTCAGCAACAACAAGATCGTCGACGACAACGGCAAAGTGGTTCAGCTCAAGGGCGTCAACGTGTTCGGCTTCGAGACCGGCAACCATGTCATGCATGGCCTGTGGGCGCGCAACTGGAAGGAGATGATCAACCAGATGCAGGGCCTGGGCTTCAACGCGGTGCGCCTGCCGTTTTGCCCGGCTACGCTGCGTAGCGGCCAGATGCCCAGCAGCATTGATTACAGCCGCAACGCCGATCTGCAGGGTCTGACCTCGCTGCAGATCCTCGACAAGGTGATCAACGAATTCAACGCACGCGGCATGTATGTGCTGCTGGATCACCACACGCCCGATTGCGCGGCGATTTCCGAGCTGTGGTACACCAGCACGTATTCCGAAGCGCAATGGCTGGACGACCTGCGCTTTGTCGCCAACCGCTACAAGAACGTGCCGAGCGTGATCGGCGTGGATCTGAAGAACGAGCCGCACGGCGCCGCCACCTGGGGCACCGGCAACGCCGCCACCGACTGGAACAAGGCCGCCGAGCGCGGTTCTGCCGCTGTGCTTGCGGTGGCGCCGAAGTGGATCATTGCGGTGGAAGGCATCACCGACAACCCGGCGTGTTCGACCAATGGCGGCATCTTCTGGGGTGGCAGCCTGCAGCCGCTGGCCTGCACCCCATTGAACATTCCGGCCAACCGCCTGTTGCTGGCACCGCATGTGTACGGCCCGGACGTGTTCGTGCAGTCGTACTTCAACGACAGCAACTTCCCCAACAACATGCCCGCGATTTGGGACCGCCATTTCGGCCAGTTTGCCGGCAATCACGCGCTGCTGCTTGGCGAATTCGGCGGCAAGTACGGCGAAGGCGATGCGCGCGACAAGGTCTGGCAGGACGCGCTGGTGAAGTACCTGCGCAGCAAGGGCATCAACGAAGGCTTCTATTGGTCGTGGAACCCCAATAGCGGCGATACCGGCGGCATCCTGCGCGACGACTGGATCAGCGTGCGCGAAGACAAGATGACCTTGTTGCGGACGCTGTGGGGAACGGCCAGCAACAGCACACCGACACCCACGCCGACCCCCACTCCCACACCAACGCCGACGCCGACGCCAAGCGCGGGCTTCAGTACCAAGGTGATCCGGGACAGCACCTGGAACGGTGGCTACTGCAACCGCGTGCAGGTCACCAATACCGGCACCGTCAGCGGCAACTGGTCGATCTCGCTGACAGTCACCGGCACCGTCAACAACGCCTGGAACGTCACCTGGTCACAGAGCGGCACCACCCTCCAGGCCAGCGGCGTGGACTTCAACCGCACGCTGGCGCCCGGTGCAACGGCCGAGTTCGGCTTCTGCGCAGCAAGTTGATGCAAGGCGGCGGGCACGCAGTGCGTGTCCGCCGTCGCATCGATGGACCGTTGCGAACGCCTGCGTCGCAGCGCGCGGGCCAGAGAAACGCTATGGCTAACGTCTTGTCGCGGCCGGTGCGCTCCGACATTGCATTGGCACGTTGTTGCATCGCCTGAGCGGACGCTGCCGCAGTTAGCATTCAACCTGCATGTGAATCATCCGCTATCCATGATGTAGCGCCGTGCGCGCGTTCTGGATGTCGTTGTCATGCCTGTCGTTTCCCTCCTGCGTCGTTCTGTTGCCAATCTCCCGCTCACCCGAAAGTTCGTCCTGTTGTGCACGCTATTGACAGTGGGCGTGATCCTGCTGGCGATGGCCGCCGCACGTCTGCAATATCTGGATCTGGTGGAGGCGCGCAAGCTCAGCGTCAAGACCGAGGTGGAGATGGGCCTGACGGTGATGCAGCACTATGCCGACAAGGTCAAAGCCGGCGAACTGAGCCTTGAGCAGGCCAAAGAAGCCGCCCGCACCACGCTGGCCGACATGCGCACCAACGACGGGGTGGATTACTTCTTCATCGTCGACCCGCAGATGCGCATCCTGATGCATCCCAAGCGCCCGGTCGGCACCGACATGACCGACTACAAGAGCGATGCCGGTCAATACGTGTATCGCGACATCAAGACCGCCATCGATAGCGGCGACGGCTTCAGCTATTACGATGCGCCCAAGCCGGGCAAGAAGGAACAGCTGCCGAAGATCAGCTATGCCAAGACCTTTCCGGCCTGGAACTGGGTGCTGGTGATGGGCGTCTATGCCGAAGATATTCAGGTGCAGGCCTCGGGTTTCACGCGCACCCTGACCTTGATCGGTGGCGCCCTGGTGGCGCTGGTGATCGGCCTGTGCTGGCTGATCGCCTCGGCCATGGCTGCGCCGCTGCGCGCCGCCTCGCGCACTGCCGAAGCCATCGCCTCGGGCCGCTTCGACAACGACATCCGCGTGGAATCGCGCGATGAAACCGGCCAGCTGATGCACAGCATGCAGCAGATGCAGACCCAGCTGCAGCGTTTCAACGGCGAGATGCAGACCATGATCCGGCTGCAGCAGGGCGAGAACATCGCGCACCGCATTCCGGAAGATTTCCCCGGCGACTACGGCACGCTGGCGCACGGCGTCAACACGGTGGTGTTCGAACACCTGGACGCCATCAACGAAGCGATGGACGTGATGAGCGACTACGGCCGTGGCGATCTGCGCCGCGACATGCGTCGCCTGCCCGGCCAGCGCGCTGCCCTGCATCAGGCGCTGGACACGGTGAAAGAGAATCTGTCTGCGATCAACAGCGACATCGCGCGCCTGGCCGATGCAGCTGCGCGCGGCGATTTCTCCGCACGTGGCGATCAATCGCATTATCAGTTCGCGTTTGCGGAAATGGTGCAGGCACTGAACCGCTTGATGCAGCAGGCCGATGCCGGCCTGGACGATGTGGGCCGCATCATGGCCGCGATCGCCGATGGCGATCTGTCGCAGCGCGTGGAGTCGCACTACGAAGGCGCGTTCGGTCGCCTGGCCGATGCCGCCAACCGCACTGCGATCCAACTCACCAGCATCGTGCAGGGCATCCAGCATTCGGCCGAGATGATCAATACCGCTGCCGGCGAGATCGCCAGCGGCAACGCCGACCTGTCCACGCGCACCGAGAACCAGACTGCGAACCTGGAAGAAACCGCCGCCTCGATGGAAGAACTGACCTCCACCGTGCGCCAGAATGCCGACAACTCGCGCCAGGCCAATCAGCTGGTCAAGGGCACCGGCGACGTCGCCGAAAGCGGCGGGCGCGTGGTGCAGGACGTGGTCATCACCATGCAGGCGATCACCCAGGCATCGGCGCGCATTTCCGACATCATCGGAGTGATCGACGGCATCGCGTTCCAGACCAATATCCTGGCACTGAACGCAGCGGTGGAAGCTGCACGTGCCGGCGAACAGGGCCGCGGCTTTGCGGTGGTGGCGACGGAAGTGCGTGCACTAGCGCAGCGTTCGGCCGGTGCAGCCAAGGAAATCAAACAGCTGATTTCCGACTCGGTGGAAAAGGTGGAACAGGGCTCGGGCCTGGTGCAACAGGCCGGCAGCACCATGACCGAGGTGGTCAGCTCGGTGAAGCGCGTGACCGACATCATGGCCGAGATCACCGCCGCCAGCACCGAACAGAGCGCCGGTATCGAGCAGGTCAGCACCACCGTGATGCAGCTGGATGAAATGACCCAACAGAACGCAGCACTGGTGGAAGAAGCCACGGCAGCCGCACGCAGCCTGGAAGACCAGGCCGCGGACCTGGCACGCGCGGTGGCGGTGTTCCGACTGACATCCGATGCCGGCCAGCCTCAGGCAAGCAGCGCAGCGAACGTGCTTGCCGCGACGAAGCCGGTGGCCAGCCAGCAAGCTGCGCACGACCACAGGCTGCGGGCGTGAGCGATATCGCCTGCCATGCACACGAGCGCTCGCTCCTGTGCGGCAGGCGATGTCGGTGGCATCTGCAGCGATGATGGAGATTGAAGTTTCCGGATCGGGACACGCCACCGCCATCTGCCATGCGTCCGCGCCTGGGTCCGCCGCAATCGCGGGTCGAACCCGCCATCGCCAGCCTGCGCGACGCGTGGGTGTATTGCTGTAAAGCGACTGAACCGTGTACCTGAGCACCAACAGCGGCGTACGACGTGCCATGGTCGGTTTCGGCGCGCTCTCTCGCGCATTCTCCAGGCAGGGACGCGTATCGGTGCCTTTTTGCAATGCGGACACGGCGTTTTCCGGGCGAGACTGTGCCGCGCGATCGCCCAGTGGCGTGGGCAATCTGTGTGCTCTGCGTCGTCCAACTGCCTGACGACTGCCCGCAACCTTTGGTTACCACGCTGATCCTACGCCCGCTGTCACGCAATCAGGCACTGGCTGTGTGCTGTGTGCTGTGTGCTGTGTGCTGTGCGGCTTGCGGCTTGCGGCTTGCGGCTTGCGGCTTGCGGCTTGCGATGTGCGATTGCACCTAACAGCAGCAGTAAGCAGCCTCCGCCAGTGCGCATGCGCTGTCCTGCACCCTCAGCCCAACCACGCCTAAGAGCGAGGCGCTTGCCCCTCTGGCTGCCGCGCGCGCTTGGCTGCATACATCGCCTCGTCGGCGGCATGCATCAAGCTGGACGCCTCGGCCTGTGCGCCGTGTTGCCAGGCCACACCGATGCTGGGCTGGATCGGCAGATGCTCATCGCCGAACGTGGCGCCTTGCGCGGCAAGCGTGCGGATACGCTCTGCCACCGCAGCACATTCGGCCTGCGCATCTTCCAACCCGTCCAGCAACACGACGAATTCATCGCCGGCCAGACGCGCCACCAGATAGCGCTCGCCCGCCGCGCGTTGCAGGCAGCTGCCGAACGCCACCAGCACCGCGTCGCCGGCACGGTGACCGTAGACATCGTTGATGCGCTTGAAGCCGTCCAGATCCAGGAACATCACGGCCACCGCGCGTTGCTGCTGTTGCGCCTGCGCAACCGCCACCTGCAACGCTTCAGACCACGCTTGCCGGTTCGGCAGGCCGGTCAAGGCATCGCGGGTGGCGCGCTCGTGCATCAGGCGGTGCAGGGTCTTGTGCGCAGTGACATCGTGCGCCATCAGGAAAAAGCCCTGCGTGGGCGTGGCAGTCTGCGTTTCGGGCACCAGGGTGACTTCCACGTCGCGCGGCGTGCTGCCGCCGCCCAGGAGATGTTCGAAACTTGCGCGCTGCCCGGCCACCGCCTGTGCCAGCGCAGCGCGCGCTGCAGTGCTGAGGTCTTCGCCCAGTACCTGGGTAATGTGGCGACCGACCAGGCTGGCAGGCTCCACGCCCAGCCAGTGGCGATGCGCTTCATTGGCGAACAGGTAGCGCTGCTCGGCATCGAACTGGGCAACCAGGGTGGGCGTGGCGTCGCTGATGGCCCGCAGCCGCGCTTCGCTTTCGGCCAGGCGTTCGGCGGCGACATGGCGCTCGGTCACGTCCTGGATCTGCGAAACAAAATGCACCGGCGCACCGCTGCTATCGCGCACCAGCGACACCGACAGCTGCGCCCAGATCACCGCGCCCTGCTGGCTGATGTAGCGCTTGGCCAGGCTGTAGCTGTCGCGTTTGCCGTCGATCAGGTCCTGGACCAATTGCAGGTCCATCTCCAGATCGTCGGGATGGGTGATCTGCTTGAAGGTGGTGCGCAGCAATTGCTCGCGCGCATAGCCCAGGATGCCGCACAGCGCCGGATTGACGTCACGCCAGTCACCTTCCAGCGACACGATGGCCATGCCTTGGGGCGCGGTTTCGAATGCACCGATGAAACGTTCGGCAGCCAGCTGCGCGGCCGCTTGCGCCTGCAATTCGGCAGTGACGTCGATGGCCATCGCGAGGTACCCGGCCAGACCCTGCTGCGCATCGTGGATCACGTTGAAGCACAGGCGCACGCGACGCAGATCGCCGTCCTTGCGTACCAGCGTCCAGAGTTCTTCGGCCAGCACATCGCCAGCCGCCGCGGCAGCCAGCTTCAGATACGAGGGAGGCGACAACGCCAGCGTCGCCATGTGCCGCTCCAGTTCGGCCGGCAGATGGAACTGTGCCGGGCAGGTGCCCAGCACCTCGTCGGCACGGTAACCGAGCAGGCGCTCGGCGCCGGGATTGAAGAGTTCCAGACGGCCCTGCGGGTCGAATGCCATGATGGCCACGTCCTGCGAGGCGTCCACCAGTGCCTGCAGGCGCGCGCGTTCGCCGGCCAGTGCGGCCGAAGCATCCTTGAGCTGGGTGATGTCGTGCATCACGCACACCGCGCCCCATGCCGTGCCTTTGTCGCCGATGACCGGATCCGCATTGCAGAGCACGCTGCGCGGCGGCTGGTTGGTGGCGCGAATCAACAGTTCGGCGTTGCGTACGTGTTCGCCACGCCAGGCACGTAGCAGCGGGATTTCCTCGGTGGGCAGCAGGCTGTTGCCATCGGCGGTGTACAGATCGAAATGCAGCGCCCATTGCGCCGGTGGCAGCACGCGCGGGTCGGTGCCATGCCATTGCCGGGCGGCGTGATTGAACTCGCGCAGCAAGCCGTCGGTGCCGCAGGCCACCACGCCGTCGGGCATGGCTTCCAGCAACATGCTCAAGGTCTGCTGCTGCGCCTGCGCGTCCAGCCGGTCGCGGCGTGCTTCCAACTGATTGACGGCCTGGCGTGCCAGGCGGATCAGGGCCTGCTTCTGGCTGTCGTCGAGCACGCGCGGCTGGGTGCTGAGCGTGCACAAGGTGCCGTAGGCGTAGCCTTCGCGCCCGATCAACGGCACCCCGGCATACGAGCGCACGCCGGGGGCAGCGATCACCAACGGGTTGTTGACGAAGCGCGGGTCGGCTTCGGCATCGGGCACTTCCATCAACTCGGTGCCCATGATCGCGTGGGCGCAAAACGAGGCGCTGCGTGGTGTGTCTTCCAGATCGGTGCCGCAACGCGCCTTGAACCACTGGCGATCGGCATCCAGCAGCGACACCAGCGCCATCGTGGCGCCGGTGACGTGCGTCGCCAGCCAGGCGATATCGTCGAATTCGGCCTCGGACTCGGTGTCCAGCACGCGCAGCCGGCGCACCGCGTCCACGCGCAAGGCGTCGTCGACGGGAATCGGCACGGGCGGCAACAGGTCGGTCATGGGGTGATCGGCAGGCGGCGTCTGGTCAAGATAGGTCGACCCAGGTAACGGCGAGGCGACGGGCAACTTGAGGCTGGCGCTTGCGTTCGCCTGGCCGTCGCGCCGTGGCAATGCGCTGGCGAGCCCCGCGCTGGCGCCTGCCCGGCACTGAACGCGGCCAGACGCCAGGCCAGTTCCCTGCCCATCCGCATTTGCGGCGCCGGCAAGCAGCCACTACCCTCGGCCGATTGCCCTGTCCTGGAGTGTCACATGCTGCGTCCGCTGTCCCTGTTGATCGCCGGTGTGCTTGGCGTCGCTGCCGGTTCCGTTGCCCCCGCCGTCGCGGCCGCCCCGGCCAGCCTGTCCAAGAGCGCGGCCAGCAGCGCCATTCCCGACATCGCCTATACCCGCTTCACCCTGCCCAACGGCCTGACCGTGGTGGTGCACGAAGACCACAAGGCGCCGGTGGTGGCGGTGAGCATCTGGTACCACATCGGCTCCGGCGACGAGCCGGCCGGCAAGACCGGCTTTGCGCACCTGTTCGAGCACCTGATGTTCTCCGGCTCGGAGAACAACAAGGGCAGCTTCTTCGCGCCGCTGGAAAAGGTCGGCACCACCGACATGAACGGCACCACCTGGTTCGACCGCACCAACTATTTCGAGACCGTGCCGACCACCGCGCTGGATACCGCGCTGTGGCTGGAATCGGACCGCATGGGCCACCTGCTCGGCGCGATCGGCCAGCAGGAACTCGATACCCAGCGCGGCGTGGTGCAGAACGAAAAGCGCCAGGGCGAGAACCGCCCGTATGGCCGTGTGGACCAGAACATCCTGTCCAACCTGTTCCCGGCCAACCACCCCTACCAGCACGACACCATCGGCTCGATGGAAGATCTGGACGCGGCCTCGCTGGCGGACGTCAAACAGTGGTTCAACGACAATTACGGCGCCGCCAACACCACCCTGGTGCTGGCCGGCGACATCACCGTGGCGCAGGCGCGCGCCAAGGCCTTGCAGTACTTCGGCGATATCCCGTCCGGCAAGCCGGTGGCACGCCAGCAGCCGTGGGTGACCCCGCTGGCAACACAAAAGCGCGGCGTGCAGCACGACCATGTCTCGCAGCCGCGCATCTACCGCACCTGGGTTGCACCGCAGCTGGGCACCGACGACCTCATCCAGCTGGATCTGGCCACCACCGTGCTCGGCGGCGGCAAGACCTCGCGGCTGTACCAGCGCCTGGTCTACCAGGACAACCTGGTGGACGACGTCTCCGCCTCGGTGCAGCCGTTCGCGCTGTCCAGCCAGATGCAGATCCAGGCCGACGTGAAGGACGGCGTGGACCCGGCCAAGGTCGAGGCGATCATCGACGAAGAACTCAAGAAGTTCATCGCCCAGGGCCCCACCGCCGACGAACTGCAGCGCGCGCAGGTGGTCTACCGCGCCGGCTTCGTGCGCGGGCTGGAAAAGGTCGGCGGCTTCACCGGCAAGGCGGTGATCCTGGCCGAGGGCCAGGTCTATCGCGGCGACCCGGGCGCCTACAAGAAGGATCTGCAGCGTGCCCAGGCCGCCACCGCCGACAGCGTCAAGCGGGCCTCGGCCACATGGTTCGGCAAGGGCGATTACCTGCTCACCGTGCTGCCGGCCGGCAAGGACTTCGACCCGGCCGCCGAAGACAAGGCGGTGGTGGCACGTGGCGAAGAACCCGGCAAGCCGGCGCCCAAGCTGCCGGCCGCGGGCGCGTTCAAGGTCACCGCCTCCACGCTGGACCGCAGCAAGGGCGTGCCGCAGACCGATCGATTCCCGGACCTGAGCTTTCCGAAGCTGCAGCGCGGCAAGTTGAAGAACGGCATCGAGGTGATCCTGGCCGAGCGCCACACCATCCCGGTCACCCAGGTGGAGTTGCTGTTCGACGCCGGCTACGCCGCCGACCAGGGCCACAAGCTCGGCACCGCCAGCTTCAGTGCCGCGCTGATGAACGAAAGCACCACCGCGCTGGACTCGGTGGAAGTGGCGCAGCGCCGCCAGCGCCTGGGTGCGATCACGGCGGTCGGCTGCGATCTGGACAGCTGCAGCGCCTCGCTGGACGCGCTCAACGACCAGCTGCAGCCCTCGCTGCAGTTGTTCTCCGATATCGTGCGCAATCCAGCCTTCAAGGCTGCCGACATCGAACGCGTCCGCGGCCAGTGGCTGTCCGGCATCGCGCAGGAAAAGACCCAGCCCAACAGCCTGGCGCTGCGGGCGCTGCCGCCGTTGCTGTTCGGCAACCAGCACCCGTACGGCATCCCGCTCACCGGTAGCGGGACCGAGGCGGCGATCAAGAGCCTCAACGCGCATGATCTGCAGAATTTCCACAGCCAGTGGCTACGTCCGGACAACCTGCGCATCCTGGTGGCCGGCGACACCACGCTGGCGCAGATCATTCCCCAGCTCGATGCCACCTTCGGCGACTGGAAGGTCCCGACCACGGCGTTGCCGAAGAAGAACCTGGCCAACGTCGCCGCCCAGCGCAAGCCGCGCGTGTACCTGATCAACCGCCCGGATGCGCCGCAATCGGTGATCCTGGCCAGCTTGCTGGCTCCGTCCACCAAGGCGCCGGACAACCTGGCCATTGGTGTGGCCAACGGCGCCTTCGGCGGCACCTTCACCTCGCGCCTGAACATGAACCTGCGCGAAAACAAGCGCTGGGCCTACGGCGCCGGCACCCGCATGATGGATGCGCAGGGCCAGCGGCCCTACCTGTTCTCGGCACCGGTGCAGACCGACAAGACCGCCGAATCGGCCAACGAGATCTTCAAGGAAGCCACCGCCATCATCGGCGACAAGCCGCTGACCACCGACGAGATCGAGAAGATCAAGAACCAGCGCATCCGCGCCCTGCCCGGCAGCTTCGAAACCACCGGCGCGGTGCTCGGGGCGATCGAGGGCATCGTGCAGTTCGACCGCCCCGACGACTACGTGCAGACGCTTAAGCCGCGCCTGGAAGCGATCGACCAGCCGGCCGCGCAGAAGGCCATCAAGGAAATCATCAAGCCGGAGGCGATGACCTGGGTGATCGTCGGCGACCTGAAGAAGATCGAAGCTCCCGTCCGTGCGCTCAAGCTGGGTGACGTGCAGGTGCTGGACGTGGACGGCAAGCCGGTCAAGCGCTGATCGCACCTGCCACACCGGCTGCGCTGCTGCACGCAGCGTGGCCGGTGCGGGCAGGGGTCATGTTTGATGCAGCGTGTGGTGGTTCGGCGCGTCAGTCGCTGCCCGAATGCTCGTCGCCACCGCAGTATTCCCCCGCGTGGCTGCGGCGCTACAGCAGCAACGCACATGCACCTGCTGCCCTGTGATCGCTGCCTGCAGGCGTGCTCGACAGCAGCAAGGACACAGCAGGGCGTGCTTCGTGCGCGTCGTGTTGAAACAGCGATGACCCTGGCGCGCAACTGCCGGGTGGACACCGCCGGCACCATGCAATGTGTGGTGCAGATGGTCCAGGCGCATTCGCCAGCGTGCGTTACACGCAGCGCATGTCGAACACCTCGCCTGTCGTTCGCCATCGTGGCCCTGCCCGATCCCCTGCCTGATCGCCTCGCAAACACGACCCATGCGGTCGCTGCCAGCACGCGGCGCTGGCGTCTCACCTCGCGCTGTCCGCAGGGCGGCATCCACGCCGCATTACCGGCGCTGCCGGTATGCTTGCCGCTTTCGCGTTCGCGCTTGCCTGGCTTATTCGATGAAAGACATGCCCGTAGCTGACGAAGCCTCTCGCCAACAGGTCCTGGATGGCTATCGCATCGTCGACAGCCTGCCGGAGGACACTTATCAAGACGTCGTGCAGGTTGCCGCGTCCCTGTGCGACACACCCATCGCGCTGATGTCGCTGGTGGACCGCGACCGCCAATGGTTCAAGGCGCAGCTGGGTCTGGGCCTGCAGCAGACCGAACGGAGCCAGGCAGTGTGCGACCACGCCATCCGCAGCCCCGAGCAACTGATGGAAGTGCCGGACCTGCGCAAGGACACGCGATTTGCCGATATTTCGGTGGTCACCGGCGACACCGGCGCGCGGTTCTATGCCGGCATGCCGCTGGTCACTTCCGATGGTGTGGCGTTGGGCACGGTCTGCGTGCTCGACACCGAGCCACGCACGCTCACCGAGCTGCAGCGCACCGGCCTGCAGGCGCTTGCACGGGTGGCCATGCGTCTGCTCGACGAGCGCAAGCGCGAGCTGCAACTCGAGCGCGACGCCATCCTGCAGCCGGTTGCCCCGGTCGCCAGCCAGGCCGTCGCAGACACGGGCTATCACCTGGTGATTCTGGAAGTGCAGGAATTGGCCGCACTGGCCGAGCGCCAGAGCGAACGTTTGCTCGGGCGCAACCTGCAGCAGCTCGACCAGGCCCTTGCAGCACTGGTGCAGGGGCCAGGCAACAGCATCGACCGTGTCACCGACAGTGCGGAATTCATCGCCGTGCTGTGCGGCCCCGACGCCGAGCGCACCTTGCAAAGCCTGCGCGAGATCGCCCAGCAACAACATGCGCTGGGCCTGACCGTCTTGTTGGGCCAAGCGCAATCCGCTGGCCCGGACGAGCCGATCGGCCAGGTATTTCTGCGCGCCGAAGTCGCGCTGAGCGCAGAGAAGGACCGTTACCGGCAGAGCCTGGCCTGAGGCCTGCGAATCGATCTGCTGCTTCGCAGACGTACCCTCATCCCAATCCCTCTCCGCTAGAAGACGGGGTTTGAAGCGAAGCGCCCGCGGTCAGTTGTTCCGCGGTGAATTCAGCCTCGCCGCTTGGTTTGAACTGCAAGGCAAGGCGGAAACGATGTAAGCCCCCTTCCCGGCGGGGCGTAAACGCACCGCTTGCAGGTCACTGGCGTGCGTGCCTTGGAGCGCCCGTGCTGCAGGCGCGGGCCGGGGCGTGGAACGGGGGTTGGGGTAAGGGTACGGCGGTACCGAGTCGCCGAATCTCGCGATGACACTGCCGCATCCCCAGCTGCGTCTGCACCACAGCACAAATGCACCCTTCACCCCAGCGCGCACTGCTTCAACTGGCGATCGGCGTACCACAGCGCGCGGCGGGCCAGGTCGTAGGCGCTGTCGGCCTGACGCGGCAGCATCTGTGCGGCCATCACCGGATCGGCGCCGTTGTTCAAGGCGTGCTCGGCACGTTCCAGATCCGACAGGTGCGTGCGTACCGGCGACAACAGCGATGTGCGCCTGGAGGCGTCGCAACGCGCACTGCGCTGTTCCAGCGCCGCCAGTGCCTCGCGGATGCGACGGCTGGCTTCCCCCTTGAGGTCGGGCAGCGTTTCATGCGCAATCGGCGCTGACTTATAGGCATCGCCCGTCGCCTCGCTGCCCATCTCGCCCTGATTGCCGGCGAGCGCGGGATTGAAGCGCACGTCCGGCGGCGGACGCGCCTTGGCGACCTGGGTCTGCGGCCCGTTGAGCATGTCGTTGAACTTCTTCATGCCGCGATTCATTTCCTGCACCGCCACATCGCCCAAGGTGCCATCGCTCTTCCAGTCCTTGGCGAAGCGGGTTTCCTGGTACTGCACCGGGTTGACCCGCTCCATGATCTTGCGCGCCTTGGCCTGCGCGCGTTCGTCGGCCATCCCCGGTGGCACCGCGCTGCCGGTCTGCGCCATCGGGTCCACCTGCGCCATGCGCAGGCGCCCGTCGCGGGTATACAGCTGGGCCGACATCGAATCGCTGACAGGCGCAGTGGCGGCGGCTGACTGCCGCGGCGGTGGCGGCGTGTGCGTGACCGGCGGCGCCGCACGCGCGGCCGAGGCAACCCGCGGCTTGCGCTCGGGCTCCTGCGGCGGTTGCTGCGGTGTCGGCGGCGTCTGTTGTGGCCGCGGCACGAAATACACCTGCAACGTGTCGTCGTGTTGCGGGGTTTCGCGTGGCGGCGGCATGTACAGCAACAGGCAGGCAAGAAAGAACAGGATGGCGCCCGTGCATGCGACAGCGGCGACATGCGGGACAAGCGCTTCCTTCCTGCGGGTAGTCACAATGCGGGAGACCGATGAGATGAGAGTGCCGACGCCGCACACAGCGAACCCTGGTGTGCGACGCGCAAATCTAGCGGGCGGCGCGACGGCGCGCGTTTGTAATTCGTTGTTTGGCTGGGAAGGGCCAGCCGCCATTCACATTGCGCCGCAGGTGGGCGCGAGCGAATTGCCAGTGCGCCACGGGCCGAATAGAGGGCGCGCCGGTGAGCGGATTCGACAACAGCCTCCGAGAACATGGCGGGCAACTCGTTTGGCCATGCGATGGGGCAGGCCAAGCGCCAGCACCGCGAAAACGGCCTACCCCGCGCGCGATCCGAGACCGCCATGCACATCCTCGAACGCTGATGCACCGTCACGCCAGCACGCTCACCGACGACGCATCGCCATCCGATCACTGGCAGGCCAACGACAGGATCACATAGCTCGGCGCGCACGGACCGCTGCTTGGTGACCGCAATCCCTCAGACCGCAGTCCATCAGCAGGCACTCGCCGATCCGACCAGCGCTTTCCTGGCCACGGCACGGCGCCCATCAGGCCTGGTCGGCGCGGTACAGGCGCTGGCAGACCTCGCAGAAAAACGCACGACGTCCGGCCTTGCCCAGGTGCTTGCGGTACTGCAGCGGTGCGCCGTCGCGCGGGCAACTGGTCTTGGTGTGCACCTGATAATGCTTCTTCAGCACGAAGGCTTTTTTCCAGGTGTAGAAGTCGAAACTGTAGTCGCGTGCCTGGGTGACCAGTTCGCCGAGCTTGCGCGCCGGCAACGCGCCCACGGTGCTTTCCGGATGCACGCGGATGCGATGCAGCACTTCGTTCTTGATGATGTTGCCCACGCCGGCAAAGATGGTCTGGTCGAGCAGTGCATCGGCCGCCAGCATTGCCGGAGCGGCGCGTAACTTGCGGCGCGCCTGTGCGGCGTCCCACAGTGGGTTCATCACGTCCGCCGTCCAGTCGTAGATCTCGTCCAGCGGACGCTCGATGAACTGCACCGAGCACGCATAAAAGTTCAGCCGCTGGCCTTTGGAAAATTCCAGGCACAAGCGCGGCACCGCGTTGGGCTTGTCTTCGTTGATGCGGTAGCTGCCGAACAGCAGGAAATGGATGCGCACGCTGAAATGCGCAAATTCGATCAAAAAGTGCTTGCCCCAGCTGCGCAGTGCCAGCACGTTTTGCTGGTCCAGCCGCGCGATGTCCTGCTTGCTGTTGCCGGACACGCGCACGATCCTGCGACCGACAAACGCTTGGGTGTCTTCGCGCAGGATGACAAGTGAGGGACCTTCTGGCATGCGCCCAGTATCGAAGCGCTGCGTGAGTCGCCCGTGAGTGCGATGCACACGGCATCCTGACGCACGCGCATGCATAGAGTGCTGCCACTCTCGGCTTGCCTGCCATGCCAGCTCGTCCATCCGCTGCCATTGCACGTGTGCGTTGTGGTTGCGCAGGCTGGTCGATTCCTGCCGCCGACCGCGCACAGTTCGACCAAGGCGCCAGCGTATTGCAGCGCTACGCCACGCGTTTTGACGCGGTGGAAATCAACTCTTCGTTCTATCGCCCGCACCGCGCCAGCACCTATGCGCGATGGGCCGACAGCGTCCCGGAGGATTTTCGTTTTTCGGTCAAGCTGCCGCGCAGCATCAGCCACGACGCGAGCCTGCACGGCACCGGGCCGCTGCTGGATGCCTTCCTGGCGCAGGCCGGCGCGCTGGGAACACGACTGGGCTGCCTGCTGCTGCAACTGCCGCCCAGCGCCGCCTTCGATGCCGCGGTGGCCGCGCGGTTTTTCGCGATGCTGCGCCGGCGCTGGGACGGCGGCGTGGTCTGCGAACCGCGCCACGCCAGCTGGTTCGCGCCGCACCTGCGCAGGCGCTGCTGGCGCGCCATCGCATTGCACACTGCGCCGCCGACCCGGCGCCAGTGCCCGCAGCCTCGCTGCCGAGCCCGACTGCTGCACCGCTGTATTGGCGCTGGCATGGCGCCCCGCGCATCTACTACAGCAGCTACCCGCACACCGCACTGCAGGCGCTGGCCGCGGCGGTGCGCGCCAGCCATCCGGGCAGTACGCAGCCACCGCCCGAACGCTGGGTGATCTTCGACAACACCGCAGCCGGGTGCGCCACCTCCAATGCGCTGGAATTGCAGCGCCTGCTCAAGAAGGAGCGCTAACGCAAACGCGGGCAGGTGGCGGTCTTCCGGCACGCCGGTGGCGCGCATCTTGCAACGGCCAGGCTGCAGGGACGCCGGCGCACCACCATTCAAGCTGCCTGAGTGCCGCGCCGATATGCCTGGATCGACGCACGTTGCGGCACCACGCCGATCAGCTTGCTGAATTCAGTCGTCCCGGTGCGAAGCCTGTCGGCGTGCCGGCACCTCGCTCGGTCCCGCCCGCCACATCGGTCGTTTACCATGCCCTACGCCACTGCCCGTTCTGGAGATGTCATGAGTTCTGCCGCGCCCCCGTGCTGCACGTCGCTGCTTGGCCTGTCGCTGAGCATGTTTGTTGCGCCGGGCACGCTGACCGCCGCGCCGCTGGAGCCTCCGGTCGTCAATGCGCCGGCGCCCACGCCGCCCACGCCCGACCTGGCCTACCCGGAACTGTTCCAGGCCGTGCAGCGCGGTGAGCTGTTCGATGACCAGAAGCACTTTGTCGACTTCCTGCCGCTGCGCGACCCGGCGCTGATCAACGCCGACTATCTGGCGCAGCACGATCACCCCGGCTTCGACCTGCGCAAGTTCGTGGATGCCAATTTCGAAGAATCGCCGCCAGTGCAGACCGATGCGATCCGCCAGGACACCGCGCTGCGCGAGCACATCGACCTGCTGTGGCCCAAGCTGGTGCGTAGCCAGAACCACGTGCCGCCGCACAGCAGCCTGCTGGCGCTGCCGCATCCGTATGTGGTGCCGGGCGGACGCTTCCGCGAGGTGTATTACTGGGATTCCTACTTCACCATGCTGGGCCTGGTGAAGAGCGGCGAAACCACGCTCAGCCGCCAGATGCTGGACAACTTCGCCTACCTGATCGACACCTACGGGCATATTCCCAACGGCAACCGCACCTACTACCTCAGCCGCTCGCAGCCGCCGTTCTTCTCCTACATGGTGGAGCTGCAGGCCGGCGTGGAAGGCGAGGCGGTCTATCAGCGCTACCTGCCGCAGCTGCAAAAGGAATATGCCTACTGGATGCAGGGCAGCGATGACCTGCAGCCCGGCCAGGCCGCGCGCCACGTGGTGCGCCTGGCCGATGGCAGCGTGCTCAACCGCTATTGGGACGAGCGCGACACCCCGCGCCCGGAAGCCTGGCTGCACGACACCCGCACCGCCGCAGAAGTGACCGACCGCCCGGCCGCCGAGGTCTACCGCGACCTGCGTGCCGGCGCCGAAAGTGGCTGGGACTACACCAGCCGCTGGCTGGCCGACGGCCAGAACCTGCGCACCATCCGTACCACCGCCATCCTCCCGATCGACCTCAACAGCCTGCTCTACCACCTGGAGCGCACGCTGGCGCAGGCCTGCGCGCAACCGGGTGCGGAGTGCACCCGCGATTACGCCGCACTTGCACAGCAGCGCAAGCAGGCCATCGACGCGCATCTGTGGAATGCAGCCGGCTACTACACCGACTACGACTGGCAGAGGCATACGCTGAGCAACCAGGTCACCGCCGCCGCGCTCTACCCGCTGTTTGCCGGCCTGGCCTCGGACGATCACGCCAAGCGCACCGCCAGCACCGTGCGTAAAACGCTACTGCGCCCGTGCGGACTGGCCACCACTGCAGTGAAGACCGGTCAGCAATGGGACGAACCCAACGGCTGGGCGCCGCTGCAATGGGTGGCCGTGGATGGCCTGCGGCGCTACGGCGAAGACGCGCTGGCACGCACCATTGGCGAACGTTTTCTGGCCCAGGTGCAGGCGCTGTTCGCACGCGAGCACAAGCTGGTCGAGAAGTACGGCCTGGAGACCGATGCGGCCGGCGGCGGCGGCGGCGAATACGCCCTGCAGGACGGCTTCGGCTGGACCAACGGCGTCACCTTGATGCTGTTGAACCTGTATCCGGGCAAGGACACCAAAGCCGCACCCGCCAAGCGCGTGCGCAAGCCCGAGGCGGCCGCGCGCTGAGGACGGTGCCGCTGCTGCGCAGTGCGTGGCGGCGGCAGGGGCGGATCATTGGCGTTGGATGTCGGACGGTGCACGTCACCGACGCGCAGCACAGCCGTTGCGGCAACACGACGCGCTCTGCATTTGCTGGCAACACGTCGCGCGATCGTGCGATAGGGGCATCGCACACACAAACGCGTGCATAAAAACGCACCATGCCGATTCGGCGCACCGGCGAGGCCCTCCGATGGTGTGCAGCCGTCTGGAGCGCAGCGATTCGAACCGCGCCTGGTTCACCCGCAAACGTAGGGCGCGGCTGGTGATCGCCACCTTGCCGCTGTCATCGCATGCGCTGATGCGCAGCACATGGGCTCCCGGTGCCGGCCCGCGACTGCACCGCAGACGGCCGCGTATCATGCGCACTCTTTCACTCCAGGACGGACCCATGGCCGTACGCACGCTCAATGAATTTCTCGCCCATTCCAAGGAAAAGGACGTCAGCCCCGATCCGTTCGAACTGGAAAACCCGCATCTGCTGGAAGTGCGCCTGAACGGCATGGTGTGGTCCAAGGCCGGCGCCATGGTGGCGCGCACCGGCAACGTCAAGTTCACCCGCGAGGGACTGCTGGAACAGGGCCTGGGCAACCTGCTGAAAAAAGCCGTCAGCGGCGAAGGCATGCAGTTGATGAAGGCCGAAGGCCAGGGCCGCGTGTATCTGGCCGATGTCGGCAAGATGGTCACGCTGCTGCGCTTGAACGGCGAGGCGATCTTCGTCAACGGCAACGATGTGCTGGCGTTTGAATCGGGCGTCGAACACAAGATCACCATGATGCGCAAAGTGGCCGGAATGCTCTCGGGCGGGCTGTTCAACGTGCGCCTGAGTGGCCACGGCATCGTGGCGATCACCTCGCACTACGAGCCGCTGACCTTGCCGGTCACCGCCGCCAGCGGCCCGGTGTTCACCGACCCCAATGCCACCGTCGCCTGGTCCGGCACGCTGACGCCGGAGCTGGTCACCGACGTCTCGATCGGCACGCTATTCGGCCGCGGCTCGGGCGAAAGCCTGCAGATGCGTTTTGCCGGCGAAGGTTGGGTCGTGGTGCAGCCCTATGAAGAAGCCAGCTTCCAGCAGTCCAAGGGCTGATCCAGGCCGCCCGGCAGCAACAATGCGCATGACCTGATTGCACGCTACGCAGCTGACAGCCTTCAAGTCACGACGGCGCGCAGCACCTGTGTAGGAGCGCCCCTGGGCACGAGGGCTTTGCCGGTAACGCCACATCGCGCCCAGGTGCGCTCCTACGGTTGTCCGGCGCTGATGCGTCACACCCATCCACGCTTGCGAAACCACGCCAGCGGCACCACCACGCTCAACGCGATGATGCCAAGCGCCCAGAAATAGTTGTCGTGCCCCTTGAGTTCGGGCATGTAGGCGAAGTTCATGCCCCAGATGCCGACCAGCACGGTGGGTGGGATGCCGACCACCGATGCCACTGCCATCACCTTCATCACGTTGTTCTGGTCGATGTTGATCATGCCCAGCACGCTGTCGAGCAGGAACTCGATGCGGTCGTCCATGTGCTGATGGAATTCGCTCAGGGTGGTCAGGTCCTTGTGCAGCGAGGTGATGCGTTTGGCCGCATCGGCGCCGAACCAGTCCGGCGCGGTGCCATCCAGATACGTCACCAGACGCAGCATGCCCTGCCCGGCGCTATGCAGCCCGCCGAGCTGGCGGCCCATGTCGCCGACCTGGTGCAACATGCGCTCCAGATCCTTGGTCTTGTGTGGGCTATCGAACACCTGCCGCGTGGTCTCGGTGACTGTCGCTTCGAGTGCCTCAAGCCGGTCTGCCAACCGCCCGACCAGTTGATCGAACATGCGCAGCAACAGGTCGTCCGAGCTGTGGCAGGGCGCGTGTTCCAGCCGCGCGGGCAAGTCCTCCAACGAGCCGATGCGCTGCTCGCGCAAGGTCACCAGCATGCTGGGCGACAGCGCAAACCCCAGCGGTGCGGTGGGGCCGTCATCGTCCTGAAAACGCGGCACATTGAGAAACAGCACATCGCCCTGGCGGCGTACCCGGCTGCTGAATTCGATCTCGCCAATCGCCGCACGATCGGGCAAGGCAAACCCCGCCTTTTCAGCGGCCTGCGCCAACTCTTGCGGACTCGGCTGGCACAGGTCGACCCAACAGTGCTGGGTTCCGGCAATCGGGTGGATCGTGATCATGCATCGACTGTGAGATGAAAGAGCCCAAGCATCCTCCGCGTCCACCATGGCGTCAACGCCGGCACATGCCCACCGGCGAGGTAGGCGACTGCCGCGATGGCCGCGATGGCCGTGCCTGCTCACGCATGCGATCGCCGCGGGATTTCTGCAAGGCAGCGAACGCTTTCGCCAAATCGCACATCGATTCTGCTGTGAGCGGTATGCACGTCCTGGCTGCCTTACATTTTCCGCTCACGCATTCCAGGAGTACGCGCATGAAAATCTCCGGCTCGGCGTTTCGCCAGCTACACGAGCATATCGGTCCTGTTGATCCGCGACATGCCCCATCGGTTTGCGACGACATCCAAATCGGCGCCCACTCCCAACTCTGCGGGCTGCCTCGCATGCGCCGAAGCGCATCAGCCAAGGGGCGATCGCCGGCGTTCATCGCAGACAGCAGCCATCTCGATGCGCTGTTCGGCAGCACCCAGCCCGCGCGCGGAAAGCAACTGGAAGACGGTACCCATCGGACGCCGATCCAGAGTCAGGAAATAGAAACGCCTGCCGGCGGCCATGCGCAGGTCAAGATCAATCCAACACGCCTGTTCGTCTCGACCGGTCCGGCACTGAAGACGCTGCATCGTCTCGATCCAGCCAAGCTATCCAAAGATCTCGGGCTGAGCGAGGACGCCATCGATCGCATCAGGAGCACCCCGACGTTCCACGAACAGACTGAAAGCGGCGTGCCGTCCAGTACGCCACTGGCTCAGCGCCTGCGCCTGGAAGATCTGCGCGACAAGAAAGTGGAGTACAAATGGAACATCGCCAGCAATGGCAGCTTGGTCATCGGAGAAGGGCATCCTGGCGTGGTCCTGGACGAGCCGATGACAAGCAAGGACGCGCGCAAGAAGAAACAGCCATACGCGCAAGGCCATGTCACCCTCGTGGGCGGCCAACCCTGGAACAGGACCACCTGGCAGGAAAACCGCCAGATACCGGAAGCGCGCATCAGCGGCACCCTGTACTACAACACGGACGGCGAGCTCTGCATCGATAACGATTCGGGGCGATTCAGCGAATATGCCGACCGAACGTCAGACCATCTCGAAAACGTCTCCAAGCTCTTTCAGCACTACGGTCTGCCGGTCACGCCGGAATGGAAAGCAAAGAAACAGATTCCGTTGCAGCGTCTGCCCGCCGGGGCTGCCATCGCGTCACCGAGCCCGGCACAGAAAGGCGAAGCGGCGCATCCTGACCCAAGCGGTGAATGATCCACCGTCCACGCGCATCGCCATGACGGCTCGCAGCGTGCGGTCACCGCCGCACGCTACACACGATGCGTGCCGCACCCATCGCTCAATGCTGCCGGTTCCCACGGCGTTTGACCGCATAGCCAATGGCCAGGAGCAGGAACCAGACCGGGCTGGCCAGCAATGCCTGACGCGTGTCGTCCTGCAGGGTCAGCAGCACGATGACGAAGGCGAAGAAAGCCAGGCACACGTAGCACATCAGCACGCCGCCGGGCATCTTGAACGCCGAGGCGGCGTGCTGCTCCGGGCGCTTGCGGCGGTAGGCGATGTAGGCGCACAGGATCAGCGACCACACGAACATGAAAAGCACCGCCGACAGCGTGGTGACCAGCGTAAACGCGGTGACCAGGTTGGGAATCAGATACACCAGCATCTCGCCCAGCAGCAGGCACAGACAGGAAAACAGCAGGCCGCGCGCCGGCACTGCCGCACGCGAGAGCTTGGCAAAGCCCTTGGGCGCATGCTGTTCTTCGGCCAGGCCGTAGAGCATGCGGCTGGTGGAAAAAATGCCGCTATTGGCCGACGAGGTGGCCGAGGTCAGCACCACGAAGTTGATCAGGCTGGCCGCCGCCGGCACGCCGGCCAGCACGAACAACTCCACGAACGGGCTCTTGTCGGCCACCACCTGCCGCCACGGCGTCACCGCCATGATGGCGATCAGCGCAAGCACATAGAAAATCAAGATGCGCACCGGAATCGAATTGATCGCCTTGGGCAGATTACGGCGCGGGTCGGCGGTTTCTGCAGCCGTGGTGCCGACCAGCTCGATGCCGACGAAAGCGAACACCGCGATCTGAAAGCCGGCAAAGAACCCGCCAATGCCCATCGGGAACATGCCACCGTCGTTCCACAGATTCGACAGCGAGGCCACGTTGCCCGAGGGCGAGCGGAAGCCCCAGGCCACCAGCCCGGCGCCAGTGACGATCAACGCGGCAATGGCGATGATCTTGATCAGCGCAAACCAGAATTCCATCTCGCCGAACAATTTCACCGTGACCAGATTCAGGCTCAGCAGCAACAACACGCACAAGATCGCCGGAATCCACGGCGCCAATCCCGGAAACCAGAACTGCGCATAGGCCGCAATCGCGATGACATCGGCAATGGCGGTGATGATCCAGCAAAACCAGTACGTCCACCCGCAGAAAAACCCGGCCCATGGCCCGAGCAGGTCGGTGGAAAAATCGATAAACGACTTGTATTCCAGGTTGGAAAGCAGCAATTCGCCCATCGCGCGCATCACGAAGAACAGCATCGCGCCAATGATGAGATAGACGAACAGGATCGACGGCCCGGCCAGACTGATCGTCTTGCCAGAGCCCATGAACAGGCCGGTACCGATCGCCCCGCCGATGGCGATCAACTGCAGGTGGCGATTGGACAGGCTGCGTTGCAGATGATCGGGCGCGGACGGGTCAGACATGGGCACGGCACCGGAGGAGTGGGCAAGCTGGTCAACATACGAGATCACGCCCATGCGTGCCAGTGGGCGCCTGATGCGAGGCTGCGGTGGGCACGTCCTCTGCAACGACCTGGGCAAGACCCGCGTCGCAGACCTGCACCGCCCCAAGACCGCAACCAGCGTCCAGGCCGTACCGCACTCCCGGCGGCGGCAATTCGCACTGCATGCAGCTCAGTCTGCCGGTACCTGCTCACGCCTGCCATCTCGACCGTAGCGACCTCGCATCGAACCGTCCCGAGTTCTTCTGACACCGGCATCTAGGTCAGACGCGCTGGTTCACGTTCACCGCCAGGCACCAGCCATCTGGAGCTGTGGCGCAATGCCCTGGAACCACGACCCCAGCCGAGACTGACATCCAACATAATGCATCAAAATATACTTTTACACCCTTCTCCTAAAATAAAAAACAAACCATTTTTGTCAGAATTAAATAACTTTCGAGATTATCTTTGTAAATATAATTTCCGAATCATCGGTATCCGTCTTCGTTTTCTTCTCCACATAATCGGCATCTGCAATAACGCCACACCTTTCTCGGATGGTGAGCGTAGTCGTCCACAGTTCCAGCATCTGCTTTTATGGTAGCGCTCGCTTTCTAGAGCACGCGCACGGATTCGTGCCATCAATGCTGGCCTTCTACGTTCTCAGTCTCGCCAGAAAGCTTCCCATGCATCTTCAGCCACACCCCGCCTGCAAGGCCTGCTGCCATTGTCGATCGATGCGCCGACCATGCCGTTCGATGGTCGTGGCAGGCAGGTAGACGAAACCGGTCATGAGCCGCAACGACGCGGCACACAATCGCACAGTGCGCGTGGGCGTAAGCCCCGCTGCAGCTGCGCTCAAACGGGCAACGGAATCGACGCATTGCGCCGACCGATGCGCGAATACGGCGAGCCGCTTGAATGCGACACGCCGCACCATCTTCTGCGCCGATCGCCCCGGCGCAGGACCACCGATGCACACGCGCATCTGGGGCGCGTTCGGTTGCGCACGTGCATCACTCACCCCGAGCGGACATCAATCGAGAGAAGCCACCAGTCATAGCGAATCACGCGACATCTTGATATCTCGCTATTACACACCGTTTCACCACTTCCCATCCCAAGGCAAAATTCAATGTCATCTTTGACAAACCTCCGACCCTGCGTCACGTCCAAGCTCGCCGTTTCGTTGCTGACCGGCGCGCTGCTCATTCCCGTTGCGGCATCCGCCCAGAGCCATGTCGACAACCCGTTCGTCGGCGCGAGCGGGTATGTCAATCCCGATTATTCGAAGGAAGTCAACTCGTCGATCGTCAAGGTCAAGGATGTGCAACTGAAAGCCAAGATGCAGGTCGTCAAGTCCTATCCGACCTCCGTCTGGCTGGATTCGATCAACGCGATCTATGGCGGCTCGCGCAACGCCGGCCGCCTAAGTCTGCAAGGCCACTTGGATGCGGCATTGGCGCAGAAAAAGGCCAACACGCCGATCACGGTCGGCTTTGTCATTTACGACATGCCGGGGCGCGACTGCCATGCGCTGGCCTCCAACGGCGAGCTGCCACTGACGCAAGCCGGCTTGCAGCGCTACAAGACCGAATACATCGACGTCATCGCATCGACGCTGGCCAATCCGAAATACAAGGATCTTCGGATCGTCAACATCATCGAGCCGGACAGCCTTCCGAATCTTGTCACCAATCAAAGCACGCCCGCCTGCGGCCAGGCGGCATCCAGCGGCATTTACGAGGCCGCCATCAAGTACGCGCTCGACAAGCTCCATGCCATTCCCAATGTTTACAATTACCTCGATATCGCCCATTCCGGCTGGCTGGGGTGGGACAATAACCGTAGCCCTGCGATTTCGCTGTACACACGGGTCGTGCAGGGAACGGCAGCCGGTCTGGCCAGTGCGGATGGCTTCATCACCAACACCGCCAATTACACGCCGCTTCATGAGCCGAACCTGCCCAATCCGGACCTGACGATCGGTGGCCAGCCCATTCGCTCGTCCAACTTCTATCAATGGAACAGTTTCTTCGACGAATCGACCTATGCGGAAGCGCTCTACAACGGCTTCGTCGGCGCGGGTTGGCCCAGCAAGATCGGCTTTCTGATCGACACCGGTCGCAACGGCTGGGGCGGCAGCGCGCGCCCTGCATCTGCCAGCGGCAATGACATCAACACCTACGTGGACTCCGGACGCGTGGACCGTCGTCTCCATCGCGGCAACTGGTGCAATCAGAGCGGTGCGGGGATCGGCATGCCGCCGACCGCGGCACCCGGCGGGCATATCCATGCCTATGTGTGGGGCAAGGGAGCGGGCGAATCCGACGGCTCCAGCAAGTACATCCCCAACAACCAGGGCAAGGGCTTCGACAGATACTGCGACCCGACCTATACGACGCCGGACGGCACGTTGACGGGCGCCTTGCCGAACGCGCCGATCGCCGGTAACTGGTTCCACACGCAGTTCGTCCAGTTGGTCGCCAACGCGTATCCCGCTATCGGCACCTCGACCAAGGTGGCGCTGCAGTCGGCTTCGACCGACGCGGTGCCCGCCAGTTTGCCGACGGCAACGAAGGGGCTGACCGCCAATGCAGCGGACGGCAAGGTCAGGCTCAGCTGGTCGCCCGTTGCCGGTGCCACGGGTTACACGGTGCAACGTGTTGCCGGCGCAGCCGCTGCTCCCATCACCGTCGCATCGGGCCTGACCTCGCCCTCATATGTGGACCAGGCGCTCACCAACGGTACCACGTACTACTACAAGGTAACGGCCAACGGCCCATCGGGTGCAGGCGCGAGCTCGGTCACCGTGAGCGCGACGCCGCATCGGTGATGCGATAACTGCGTTGCCACAGAGCGGTAGAGGCTAGTGTGCTCTACCGCTCCTCGGCTGCGGGAGGAGCGCTGCAACAACGATGCGGCGCCTAGCGGCCGCCAGTTCAATCGCTGTCGTGCTGCTCTACCTCTGTCTGGAACGCGGCATGCGCTTCGAATGAGATGACATCGGAGCAGATGCCGTCGGCGGCGGAACGGGCGCTGCATGGCACAGGCTCGGTAGCGCCACGGCAAGCGGCGCAGCGCCCACTCCGTGCTTCTGCCGGCCAACCCGGCGGGAAGTGGCCTGTGGCACGCCGGGACTGCATCGCGCGCGTTGCCGGGGCGCTGTGCCCTTTTGTCTCCAACCGCACAGGCCGCTTCGTAGGCATCTCAACGTACATGACACACTCTAGGAAACGTCCATGCTGTCACACATCCATTTCTTGATCGCGCTCGCAACGCTCGTCCCGCTCACCGCGCCGGCGATGCAGGTCAGTACGCAAGCTCCCCTTGTCGATGCAACGGGTCAGACGCTGCACATTCGCGGGGTCACCTGGCCCGGCTTCGATCGCGCCGGGTTGGCGGCCGTCGGCATGCGCAACAACACACTGGCGCAACTGCTGGATCGGATGCAGGCGTCAGACATTAATGCCGTGCGGGTGCCGGTCTGCGCCGCTGTTCTGCAACGCGCCCCTGTGGCAGCTGCAGAAGTTGCCGGCGATTCCACGCTGCGCGGATTAGATTCCTTGCAACTGCTCGACACAGTGGTGCATGCCGCAACCCAGCGCGGGATGCAGGTGATGTTCGCGTTTGCAGATGGAAGTTGCGATGACCGCGCACCGCTCCTGGGCGCACAGCGGCAGGCATGGACGCGCGGCCTGGTCACGCTGGCACGCCGCTATGGCGGCAACGCCAATGTCCTGGGTATCGACCTTGGCAGCAGCGGCTACCGCAATGCCAGCTGGACAGGAAACGCGGCGGATCAGGATTGGAACCGGGTAGCGTCGCGCGCAGCTGCAACGGTGCTGGCGCAGGCACCGCGTTGGTTCGTGGGTGTGGAAGGTGTGGGCAGCAATGGGGTGTGCAGTGACCCGGGGCGCAAAGCGCCTGGCAGCAATCTTCAGCCGTTCGCGTGCGTGCCGCTGGACATCGCTCGCCGACACCTGGTGTTGATGCCGAAGTTGGCGGGCCCGGACCGCGATACGACCGGTGCCTTCGCCGCACCCGGATTTGCGCAGGCACTGCCCGCCATGTGGCAACGCGACTTCGGCCAATTCGCACTCGACCATGCAGTGGTACCCGTCAGCCTCGGCGGTGGACTGGGCGATGGCGACCCGCGCGACCCAGCATGGCAAACCGCATTGAGCGGTTATTTGGCAAACGCTGGAATGCGCAGCGCATTTCTCGGCAGTTGGGAAACTGGCAATGCCAACAACGGCGGCCTGTTGGCGCCGGATGGCAGCCCCCGCGCAGACAAACTGCTGATCTTGCGTCATGCCTGGGGCATGTTGCCCGTCATGCCCGCCATTGCCACAGCAACTGGCGACAGCACGAAGAATGCGAGCGGGAAGAAGTCGTGGAATAGTACTTTCAGCGGCACTGCCACCATGACCGGCTCCGGCTACTCTGGCGGCGCGCTCCTGCTGGACCCCATTCCGAGCGATGCCTTCATCACCGCGCTCAACTCCACGCAGCTGAACTTCGGCGGGATCAAGGCCGCGCTGGCTGGCGCCTATCTGGAAGTGACCGGCCCCAGGGGAAAGACCATCGTCTATGTCACCGACCTGTATCCGGGGGGCGCCTCTGGCGGCCTGGATCTGTCGCCCAATGCCTTCGCGGCGATCGGCAACACGGCAGACGGGCGCATTCCGATCAGCTGGAAGGTCGTCCGCGCGCCGATTACCGGCAACGTGCAGTACCGCATCAAAGAAGGCAGTTCACGCTACTGGGCCGCGATCCAGGTGCGACACCACACCTATCCGGTGGTCAAGTTCGAAGTCAAACAAGGCAGCACCTGGACCAGTCTGCCGAAGACCGATTACAACCATTTCGTAGGCACAAACCTCGGCAACAAGCCGCTGTCCATCCGCATCACCGATATCCGCGGGAAGGTCATCGCGGACAAGATTCCCGCGCTGACGGAATACAGTAGCTCCGAGCCGTATCTCGAGCCCGGCAACGTACAATTTCCCTGAGGTACGCCGCCGACCCGAGAACGGCCGGTACGCTGGCGCGCTGCGGCCACATTGGCAAAACGTCTATCGCGGCGACTGCATCGAAACAAGGCCGGCGACGATGCCCGCCTCATCGAGCGCTGGCGCGTTCGGCGTGCGGCACCGGGTTCTGGTCAGCGATGGATCCGGATGCAGGATTGGATCGCAACTGCCTCGCTGTCTGGACCCCTGACGGACCGAGGCTTTTTTGAATCCCGCCCCACTGCCAGCCAACCGGCCGGTACTGCGCAGCACTCACACGATCTTCGTCCGCCGCCACCAACGCGACACCTGTTCCTCGCGCACCAGGGTGAACAAACCGGCGCCCAGGATCAGCGCGATGCCCACGGCCATCGGCCAGTCCAGATGATCATGAAACAGCAGGTAGCCAAAGGCGATGGCCCATAGCATCTGGCTGTATTGGGTTGGTGCGACCACGCTGACCGGGGCCATGCGCGTGGCGTACATCATGCAGATGGCGGCCAGCCCGGCGAGCAAGCCGTAGCCGGCCAACAAGCCCCACTGCGACAGCGTGGGCCAGACGAAGCTGGGCAACATCATGATCCCGCCCATCACCAACGGGCCGATCACCCCAGCGCCATACAAGGTCAATCGCTTTTCGCTGTGGCCGGCCATGCGCAAGGCGATCACCGAGATGGCGCCGACCAGGCCGCACACGAGTGCCGCCACATGCCCGTGGGTGAGATGGCGAAATCCCGGGCGCAGCACGATCAACACGCCGATGAACCCGACGATCACCGCCGACCAGCGCCGCCAATGCACTTCTTCCTTGAGGAAGATCACCGACAGCACGGTGACGAAGATCGGCATCAGGAAGATCAGCGCGAATGCTTCGGCCATTGGCAAGGTGGTGAAGGCGATCACCGAGGTGAGATTGCCGATGGCGCCGGTGAGCGCACGCAGCAGCCACAGCGCCGGCTGCTTGGCCATCACCAGCTCGCGCAGCTGGTCGTTTGGCTTTTTCAGGAACGGCACCGCCAGCAGCATCAGCAGCGCGCCGAGAAACAGCACTTCATAGACCGGCAGCGTGCCTTCGAGCAGCTTCACGAACGCATCGCTGATCGAATAAGCCGCATAACAGGCGAACCCCAACAACACACCCTTCAGCATGACCCACGCTCCTCGGTTGACGCCGATCCGACGAGGTGTCGATACGGACTGCCTGCAGTATGCGATGCGGCGTGTGTCAGCGAAACGGCGCAGGCAGTCGACCTCGGTGGCAGACGCATGCGGTGGGCGCCCCGGCGGCAGATGCCTGGCCGCAACAGGTCGGTTACGATGCCGCTCCCTTCCTTGCAGCGCTGCGGCATGTTCCGCACGCCGCACACAGAGCTGTCAGCCGTGCCCCACTACTCCGGCCCCTTACTCGTTCTCGCCGATGCCCAAGCGCTGCTTGCCGCGCGCGGCAGTGGTCTGGCTTACTGGACCGGCTCGCTCGACCTGGGCCGCAGCACCGACACCGCCCAGCTCGATGCACAGACCTGGCAATGGCGCGGCCGCGGTTATCCCTATCCGGGCAAGCTCAAGGAGCGCACGCTGTACTTCTGGGATGGCGAGGATTTCGCGCCGATCTCGCGCTACAGCGGCGCATTGATCAAGCTGGTGCCGACCGAATGGGGCGCGCCCACGTTCGAGATCGATGGCATCAAGATGCTGCCCTCGGCGCAGCTGTCGCCGTTCGAGGATGCGCGGGGCAAGGTGGCGCTGGTGGACCCGCGCGGCAAGAGCGTGCTGGACACCTGCGGCGGGCTGGGCTACTTCGCCGCCTGCTGCCTGGGGGCCGGGGTCGCGCAGCTGCGCTCGTTCGAAAAGAATGCCGACGTGCTGTGGCTGCGCACGCTCAACCCGTGGTCGCCGGATCCGGAGGGCGCTGCTGCCGGCGGACGCCTGCAGCTGACCCATGCCGATATTGCGCAGCACATCGTCACGCTGGCCGACGATTCGGTCGATGCCATCCTGCATGACCCGCCCCGCTTCGGCATTGCTGGCGAGCTGTATTCGCAGGTCTTCTACGATCAGCTGGCACGCGTGCTGCGCCGAGGCGGGCGGCTGTTTCACTACACCGGCGCGCCCAACAAGCTCACCAGTGGGCGCGATGTACCCAACGAAGTGAGCAAGCGTCTGGCCAAGGCCGGCTTCACCACGCAACTTGCCCTGGATGGCGTGCTGGCGAACTTGCCGGCACGGCGCTGAGTGGTGCCTCCGTGCCAATGACGCTGGCGACACGATCTGTGCGATCACCGAGCGGCAGATGCAAGGCAGCGTGCACTCACAGCACGCATGCGCACTGCATGATCACGCGAGGCGTGCGCGAGGCCAGCATGACGGTTGCCGCGGCAGTTGCAGCGTGCCGCCGAAGGGATCTGCGATACTGCCGCTCCCTCGACATGGATGTTGCATGCGCGCCCACGTGATCATTGCCCTGCTGGTTTCGCTCTTGCTGGTCACTGCGGCACCAGCACACGCGCAGACGGCATCGGTGACGGCAAGCGCACCATCGCAGCCGATGTCAGGAGTGACCACGCGCTATCCGGTGACTACCGCAACGGTGGGCGGGCGTGTGATCCACCTGGGCGAACACCAGGGCAAGTGCGCGGTAGTGCGCGATGACGAGGTCGTTGTGCTGGGCATCGGCGCACCTTGCTACTTCAGCACCGATCGACGGCATGCCGCGCAGGTCCATCGCTTCCATGGCAGCGACGTCGTGCTGGTACAGCACGCGCATCCGACGTCGCGACCTGACTGGGACGTGGCCGTCTACGGGCCCATCTGCGCCTTCGAAGCGCAAGCGATACGCGAGATCGGCGGCGTGCTGGAACCCGGCGGTGTCGCCGGCTCCTGGCATTGCGACCCGACCGCAGGGGCCGACCAGAAGCAGTTCGTCTATAGCTACGACGCCTGGCCCAGGCACGGTGCCCGGCGACCTGCACGCACGCAAGAAGCGCACTGACCGTTGCGAGCGCTGCGGCCGATGCGAATCCGGCCTGGTTTTGGTCAGCGCTGTCTGCTCAGCAGATCTATTGCGCCGCGTACCAGCGCTTGCACGCTGCATGCGATTGCCTGGCACCGCGCCTCAGTCGCTGCGTGTCGGAGGGCAGAGGCGTCGCATGATCGCCGGCAAACGCACAGGCCGGGTCATGCAGTGCGAAAACGTGCGATCGCGATCAGCCGCACCATCACCGCAGCTGACGGCGCGCCTTCCAACTCGCACATGCGACGCCGCCGACGATCGCCAACGGCACGCAGCTCAGCAGCGCATCCCAGCCGACCGTAATCCAGAAGCGATGCGGGTCGCTGTCGACCAGAAAACTCCGTGCCGGTCGGCCATCAATAGCGCTGACATGGCGCCCTTCGGGGATTGCATCACGCAACAGCCACAGGCGTCCGCAACATGCGATCACCACGATGACAGCTACGCCGCGCACTCGCCAGTCGGTCAGGCGTGAGGCCTTGCGTTCAGAGGCCGGCGGCGTTGATGGACGCGGTGTTTTCAAGCCTGAGTTGCTATCGACATGACAGCGAAGTTGACGCGTCCCCATTCAGCCGCGGGCTTCTGACCCTGTGGAGCAACACGTGCAACATGCGGGAAAGGCGGCTATCGATGCGCATGCGGTTCTGGGCCGTTCGATCGGTTCACGGCAACCAGCGGTCGCCATCGGCCGGCAGATTGTGCCGCAGCATCGCCCCGATGTCGCAGCGCAGGTGTGTGCATCAGGTTCAGCACACCGCCCACTGATCGCGCCCAGCGGTCTTGGCGGCGTACAGCGCAAGATCGGCCTGGCTCAGCAACACATCCAGCCCGGTGTCGGCGACGATGCGCACCGCGCCCATACAAAAGCGCACCGGTTGCTCGGGCGGCAGGCCGGCGATGTCGATCGCTGCCACCGCGCTGCGCAGGCGCGTAAACACCGCGGGAATCTCCTCTTCGCCACAGCCCGGCAACACCAGCAGGAATTCTTCGCCGCCCAGGCGGCCCAGGCGATCCTGCCCGCGCAGGGCCAGCCGCGATGCGCTGGCCAGCGCCTTGAGCACCGCATCGCCGGTGGCATGGCCATACACGTCGTTGATCTGCTTGAAGTGATCCAGATCGATCAATGCCAGCATGCCCGGCGTTTGCGAGCGCAAGGCCTGCTCGATCTGCTGCTGCGCCTCGGTGCGAATGGCGCGCCGGTTGGGCAGGCCGGTGAGTTCATCGCGCATCGCCAGCCGCGATAACTGGCGGCGGTGCCGTGCGCCGAAGGCCAGCACCACCAGTGCCCCGAGCAGCAACAGGCAGGCTGCGCACAACGCGATCCACAGCGTCCGCTGGCCGGCTTCGCGCGCCTGCAGTGCCAGCTGCGCGGTCTCGCTGCGGCGGCGCAGCTCGGCCGTTTCGGCGCCGCGGCGTGCATCTTCGTAGCGCGCCTGCAAGCGCAACATCACCGTATCGCGCTGGCGGTCCAGGCTCTGCGCGCGCAGCGCATTGGCGCGTTGCAGTTCCTGGTAGGCCTCGGCATGGCGGCCTTGGAATGCAAGTGCCTGGGCGATGGCGTCGACCAATTGTGCGCGACGGTTCAAGGTCAGATTGGGATCGTCTGCGGCCTTGGCAGCGACGATTTCCGCGTCCAGGCCCTGCGCCTTCAACGCGATCAAGGCCTGCAGCAAGACGGCGTGACATGCCGCAACACGCCCGGTATTGCCTTGTTGCTGCATCAGCGGCAGGGCTTCGCGGGCCATCGTCAATGCAGAAGCGGCATCGCCGGTTTCGATCAGGGCCTCGCTGGCACTGGTCAGCGCTGCAGCCACGCCCGCCTGGTCGCGCAGTTCGCGGCTGAGCGCCAATGCGCGCCTGAAATGCAGCAGCGCCGCTTCCGGTTGCCGTGTTGCCAAGGCAGTGCCGAACTCGTGTTCGACCAGACTGCGCTGAAAGCGCGCCGGCTGGTCGTGCAGGCGTGCCAGCGCACGCTGCAGGTAGTCTTCGGTTTCGTTGTCTTCGGCGGCGCGACCACCGACGCGGCTGGCCAATGCTCCCAGTTGCGTCAACGCATCCAGCTCCAGCCCCAGCAGGTTTTCGCGCGCGGCACATTGATAGCTGGCCTACGCCGCGCTCCAGGATTCATCGCTGCTGCCGGAGGCGAGCATGCTCCACATGTCGACCGCCTCCACTTCGCACAGCAGATCGTTGCGGCCCAGCGCGCTGGCCCGTTGGCGCAGCGCTTCCAGCCGCGCCACCATGACGCGATTGGGGTTTTCGCGCACATCGCTGAGCGCCTGCACGATATACAGCCACAGCCGTGCCTGCGGGGTGTTGCCGTGCAGCTGGTCGAGCCTTCCGCGCGCCTGCGTCAGCACCGCCTGGCGGCGTTCGCTGTCTTCCAGTGAAATAAGCACGCGTGCCTGCGCCAGCAAGGCCCAGAACTCGGCATCCACGTCGTGGTCGCCGCTCGCACGCTGCAGTGCGCCTTGTGCGATCTGCAACGCGACCACGGGGTCGTCGATGGTCGCCGCTTCGATCGTCTTCCACGGCTGCGGCTGCGCCGACACCATGCCACTGCCCAGCAGCAAGGCAAACGCGGCGAGCCCATGTCGCCACCGGACCACGCACATGCTCATCGCATCATCACGTCGACGACGGGCCGCAGCGTGCGCACGCCAAGCCGATGCCATTCGCGCTGACGTGGCGGCTTGCTGGTTGCTGCGGCATGTCAAGCACTCCCACGGTTGGATGGCGATGGAATCCAGCGGAATTTCAGGCGAAACGCCAATCTTCCGAATGATGCGAACGGCATGATGACCAACGCACACGACAGGTCACGTGATCGACGCGCAAGCGGTCGCGTTCGTTAGCGGTCCAGGCGGGCCATTCTTGAATCCGGATGACGGTAGAACGCGGCACATCGCACTGGTGCGCGGACGGCAGCCAGACCGACGTCGTCGCCTGGCTATCGCGCAATCCGCCCGACGCACTGCGACAAGCAACCCACCCCATCGGCCCCGATCGCCCTGTCATCGCGATGCCTCGGCACAGCAGCCTTGCGCGCCAGCAGGTAAAGCTTCCACGGCGCGGCCGCGTAAACTGCTGCACGGCAGCTGCCGCCCCTCGATCTTCCGGAGACGCCGTGATCTCACACCTGCCCCGCGTGCTCACCCTGCTCGCCATCGCCCTGTTGTCGGCCTGCGCCACGCAGGCCCCGCGGGCCCCGCAACGCTCGCCCGAGGCGGTCAAGGCCGATATCGCGCGTCGCCTGCCGGCAACATTGCCCGACCGCGCCGGCTGGGCCAGCGATGTGTACGTGGCGCTGTCCTCGCAGGCGTTGGACACCAGCGCCGAGCACATCTGCGCAGTGCTGGCGGTGACCGAGCAGGAATCGACCTACCAGGCCAACCCGGTCGTGCCCAACCTGGGCAAGATCTCGCGTGCAGAGATCGACCGCCGCGCCGGTGCGCATCACATTCCCGGCTTCATGGTCGATGCCGCCTTGCGTCTGCCTTCGCCGGATGGGCGCAGCTATGCCACGCGCATCGCTGCCGCGCGCACCGAACAGGAACTGAGCCGCATCTTCGAAGACTTCGCCGGCAGCGTGCCGTTGGGCGCGCGACTGTTCGACGGCTTCAACCCGGTGCATTCCGCCGGGCCGATGCAGGTGAGCATCGCCTTCGCCGAACAGCATGCGCAGCGCTACCCCTACCCGCCCGGCGATTCGATCCGCCACGAAGTCTTCAGCCGACGCGGTGGGCTGTGGTTCGGCACCCAGCATCTGCTGGGTTATCCGGTCAACTACGACGCGCTGCTGTACCGCTTCGCCGATTTCAACGCCGGCTGGTACGCCAGCCGCAATGCCGCCTTCCAGGCCGCGCTGAGCAAGGCCAGCGGTATCGCGCTAGCCCTGGACGGCGACCTGCTCACGCCGGGCGCCAGCCTGGATGCGCCCGGCGGCACCGAGCGCGCCGCACGCAGCCTGGGCAGCCAGTTGGCGATGAGCGACCGCCAGCTCCGCCGCGCACTGGAGGACGGCAACACCGCAGATTTCACCGACTCCGACCTGTACCGCCAGGTGTTCGCATTGGCAGAGCGCAGCGCCGGCAAACCGCTGCCGCGTGCCGTGTTGCCCGGCATCACCCTGGAAAGCCCCAAGATCACCCGCACGCTCACCACCGCCTGGTTTGCGCAGCGGGTGAACGAGCGCTGGAAGCGCTGCATGAGCAAGTAAGCGCGTGCGGATCTGCCATCGCTGCAGCACGCGCGCAGGGGCGCCGGCGCTGAGCGAATTGCTTGCACCATGCGCGTCGCGCTGCGCAGACACGCCTTTCGCCCGCAGGCACGTGTGCGGCGGGCAGCAGCAGATGCTGGCGGCGCAGCTTTGGCGTTTGGTCGCCCCGCAGCCGCCGGGGGGCGGTCACTGCACGTCACCGATGACAGATCTTCGCCCGTTGAAACAGCCAAGCGGGCACCGTGCGTCCCCGAGCGCCAAGCACGACTTCTGGCAGAGGCACCCGGCCCACGTGGCGGGTAGCATCGGACGGTCGCGCCGACCGCATTGCGCGCGCCTTTCATCCCGGAGAGTCTTCATGCCCACCACCCCGTTGCCGCTGCGGCACCTGTGCGTCGCCATCGCCCTGGCCGCCCTGCCGGCACTTGCCAGTGCGCAAGCCCCTGCCGTCACCGAGGCCGACTACGCGCGCGCCGAACGGCTGATCAACTACGCCGCACAGCCGCTGGTGGACCACGCCGTCACCCGTATCGACTGGCTGGACGCCACGCACGTGGTGTATGTCGATCACGATGCCAAGGGCAACCGGCTGCTGCAGCTGGACACCAGCACCGGCAAGACCGCACCGCTGGTCAAACAGGCTGCGCTGGTCGCTTCGCTCAACAAACTATTGAAGACCGGCGACAAGCCGCTCAAGGCCGACACCTTCGCACCGGTGGTCAAGGTCACCGCCGATGGTCGCTACCGCCTCAACGTGCGCGATACCGCCGTGGTCTGCGATGCGGGTGCGCGTTGCAGCAAGCTGTACGCCAAGGACAAACCGGAACCGGGCGTGCTGTCGCCGGACAAGCGCAGCGAAGCCTTCATACGCGACTGGAACCTATGGGTGCGCGATCTTGCCAGTGGCCGGGAAACCCAGCTCACCCGCGATGGCGTGGAAAACTTCGGTTACGCCACCGATAACGCCGGCTGGCAGCACACCGACAATGCCGTCGTGGCGTGGTCGCCGGACTCCCGCAAGATCGCCACCTTCCAGCAGGACCAGCGCAAGACCGGCGACATGTACCTGGTCAGCACCAAGCTTGGCCATCCGGAGCTGCAGGCGTGGAAATATCCGCTGGCCGGCGACAAGGACGTGACCATGATCGAGCGCGTCATCATCGACGTGCCCACCCGCAGCGTGCTGCGCCTGAAGACACCGCCGGATCAACATCGTTCCACGCTCTGCGACGACGTAAGTTGCTCGCCTGGCCTGTGGGACGACGTGAAGTGGGCACCGGACAGCAAGACGCTGGCGTTCGCCTCCACCTCGCGCTTCCACAAGCAGACCTGGTTGCGCATTGCCGATGCCAGCACGGGCGCGGTGCGTACCGCCTTCGACGAAACCGTCAAAACCTATTACGAGAGCGGCCAGGTCGCGGCCAATTGGGCCTATCTGCCAGCCAGCAACGAGGCGGTGTGGTTCTCCGAACGCAGCGATTGGGGCCAGCTGTATCTCTACGATCTGGCCACCGGCAAACCCAAACGCGCCATCACCACCGGCCAAGGCAACGTCACCGAATTGCTGCGCGTGGACCCGGTGACGCGCACCGCATGGTTCGTCGGCGTCGGCCGCAGCGCAGGCGTGGACCCGTACTACCAGCAGCTGTGGAAAGTCAGCCTGGATGGCGGCGAGCCGGTGTTGCTCACGCCCGAACCGGCCAACCACAGCATCGCGCTGTCGCCCGATGGCGCACGCTTTGTCGATACCTATTCCACCTCGGTCACGCCGCCGGTCACGTTGCTGCGCGAAGCCGACGACGGCCGCACTGTCAGCACGATTGCCACCGCCGATATCACACGCCTCAAGGCGGCCGGCTGGGTTCCGCCAGAACCCATTACGGTGAAGGCACGCGATGGCAAGACCACGCTGTACGGGTTGATGTTCAAGCCCACCAACTTCGACCCGGCGCGCAAGTATCCGGTCATCGATTACGTCTACCCCGGCCCGCAGACCGGCTCGGTGCGCGGACGTAGTTTTCTCGCCGGACATGGCGACAACCAGTCGCTGGCCGAACTGGGCTTTATCGTCATTGCCATCGATGGCATGGGCACACCGTGGCGCTCCAAGAGCTTCCACGACACCTGGTACGCCGACATGGGCGACAACACCTTGCCCGATCAGGTCGCCGGCTTGAAGGAGCTTGGTCAGCGCTATCCCTGGATCGATCTGGATCGCGTCGGCATCTGGGGCCACTCCGGCGGCGGCAACGCCTCGACCGGCGCGATGCTGCGCTATCCGGATTTCTTCAAGGTCGCCTGGTCGGAAAGCGGCAACCACGACAACCGCGGCTACGAAGACGACTGGGCCGAGAAATATCACGGCGAGCACATCGTCAACAAGGACGGCAGCTCCAACTACGACGACCAGGCCAACGCCAACCACGCCAGCAAGCTCAAGGGCCGGCTGATGCTGGTGCACGGCACCCTGGACGACAACGTGCCGCCGTACCTCACCTTGCTGGTGGCCGATGCCTTGATCAAGGCCAACAAGAACTTCGACATGCTGATGCTGCCCAACGCCAGGCATGGCTACGGCGATCTCACCCCGTACGTCACCCGCCGCCGCTGGGATTACTTCGTGCAATACCTGCTCGGTGCGACCCCGCCGGCGCAGTACCAGATGCAGCCGATGCCGAAGAACTGAGCGGCGCGCAGACTGTATGGTGGCCGGCGCAGCACTCTGAGGCTGACGATTCACCGCGCCAAGTTGCCGGACCACACGTGTCATCCGGGCAGACCCGGATGACACGGTGGCCACTCAGTTGGCCGTACCGCCACCCAACTGCTTGCTCAACAACGCCAGCACGCGCGTGTCGTACTCATCGATGCGGCTCGGTGTAGAAGCCGTTGCCCTCGTTGGACGAGTACAGCGATTCCACCGGCACGCCGGCACCCTTCATGCGCGCTCCATCCGTTTGGTGTGTTCGACCGCGCGCGCTCGTCCTTGCCACCGGCGCAAGAAACACCGGCTCTCTGATCTGATGGGCCAGCGTCAGCGGCGAACGTGCCGCCAAGTGTCGCGCGCGCCGAGCGCGCAGCGGGTCAGTGCGCAGCAGGTCGCCGCTGGCCCAGCAAGCCGAGACGCCGGAACCACATCTCCAGCGGTACCGTCACCAGCGGCGGCAACGCCGCCAGCAGACTCAAGGCCCAGGCCCACCACGGCCAGCGCAGCCGCAATGCGGCGATGACGCTGACCGCGACATAGAACAGAAACGCCGCGCCATGCAGGCGCCCGAACACCCAGACCACCGACTCGGTGCTCTGCAACCCGTACTTGAGAAACATGCCGAGCAACAACCCGGCCCAGGTCAGCCCTTCGAAAAACGCAGCCAACGCAAACAGTCGGCCCATCGGCGACAACGCAGAAGACGCACGCATGCAACACTCCAGACAGACAGGGATTGCCGCGACGCGATGGCGGCGGCGACGCCCGCTGGCATGGCCAGTTTACAGTCCCGGCCGACGAAACTGACGTCAATAGGCCCAGCGAGTGCGCGTGCCTTGCATCCCGATGCGGGGTGACATGCGCGCATGTCCCTGCATTGTTTGGCGCCAGTCGCGTGCATCCCGGCGATAATGCCGGCTCCGTT
The DNA here is from genome assembly GCF_017746145.1 of Xanthomonas sp. D-99. Lineage (NCBI taxonomy): Bacteria > Pseudomonadati > Pseudomonadota > Gammaproteobacteria > Lysobacterales > Lysobacteraceae > Xanthomonas > Xanthomonas sp. D-99. The sequence continues at coordinate 95,797 of NZ_JAGHWU010000025.1, forward strand.
GTCCTGAAGCCTCACTCCATGCGCATCGCTCTGCTGTTGTTACTGTTGGTCGCCTTGCTACCCTCCACGGCGCTGGCGCTGAAGGTGCAGGACGGCGATCTGCTATTCGTCACCGCAGCGCGCACCGGCCTGAGTGGCGCCATCGACAACGCCACTGCCACACAAGGCCAACTCAGCTTCGATCATGTCGCGCTGGTGGCGCATGCAGGTGATGCTGCGGTGGTGCTGCACGCCGACGAACACGGCTCGCGCGAACAACCATTGGCAGCATTCGTTGCTGAAGCAAACGCGAAGCAGCGGCAGATTGTCGTGTATCGGCTCACCGCCACGTATCGCCCAGCCATTCCCGACGCCATCGCGCAAGCGCGGCGCATGCTAGGCAAGCCGTACAACGACACCTACGTGCCGGACGACAACAGTTACTACTGCTCGGACTTCATCGAGCGCGCCTTCCGCATGCATCACGTATTTGCCCTGCAACCGATGAACTTCAGGAACCTGCAGACCGGCAAGATTTCGCCTTACTGGATCGAGTTCTATCGCAGCAAGGGCATGCCCGTGCCACAGGACATGCCAGGCACCAACCCGAACGATATGGCCAAGACACCTGCGTTGAGCGCGATTGGGCGGCTGAACTGAAGGCAGCGTACCGATTGTGTTGCATGTTGCGAATTCACCTTGCAGGAGGCTGTTTTGAAGACTGTGTTGTTGGCAGGATTAGGGATGGTGCTGCTGGTCGGCTGCGCCAAGGCACCAGCGCCGGCACCGGCTGAAGCAGCAACGCCGCAACCGGCGGTCGCAGCACATACGCTTGCCCACGCGCCCGGCAGCCAGCGTGGCGAGGGCCATCCTTACGAATTGGCCGACACACAGGTCTGGGACGTGCCGGATCCAGTCTCGGGCCGCCGCTATCAAGTCTTTGTCGCCCTGCCGCGTGGCTATGCGGACAACCCGCAGCGGCGTTATCCGGTGGTGTATGCCACCGATGGCGATTACGCGTTCCCACTGGTCAAACAGATCGCACGCCGTCTGAATGGCGAAGGCCCGGCCATCGAGGATTTCATTTTGGTCGGGCTGTCCTACGCCGTCGGCGAAGAGCCCATGCCGAGCCGCAGGCGCGACTACACGCCGACGCCGGAAGATGGCCCAACCGCCGCACCGGTTGCCACCCACGGCAAGAGCGCTGCCTACCTCCAATACCTGCGCGATCGCGTCCTGCCGTTTGTCGCCACCCGCTACCGAACCGATGAACAGCGGCGTCTGTACCTGGGGCATTCGTACGGCGGCCTGCTCGGTACGCAGATCCTGTTGAGCAGCCCGGACATGTTTTCCGGCTACATCCTGGGCAGCCCGTCGTACTGGTATGGCGAACATGCGATGGTGGCGCAGGAAAAAACCTTTGCTGCCGCGCATGGCGATTTGCCGGCGCAGGTGTACATGTACATCGGCCAGTACGAACAAGTGCGCTATCACCAGACCTACGACATGGTCATCGACGCCCAGAACATGGCGCGTACATTGCGTGCGCGTGGCTATCCGTCGTTGCATCTCACACTTGAGGTTCTCGACGATGAGGACCACCTGAGCATCGGGCCGCGCGGTATCACCCACGGCCTGAAGGCGTTGCTTGGGAGCAAGGCTGCCGATCGGAGCGAACGCTGACGCAAGGCATGCCGTCTGGATACTGAAGTGCCCAAGGCGACGGCATGCACCGCAGTGGTCAGCCACGAACACCACCCGCTGCTGCGCAGCGTGTTGCATACGGCAGACACCGGCATGCGAGCGCAACCGATGCGCGGCGTGCACAACGTCTTGCCACCTCCCACACACGCCACACCCTAGTCTGCGCAGATCGATAACAGCGTGCCACGCGCAGGCATTCCGCCTGCGATGGTCGAGCACATGCAGAGGTGCACATGGCTTTGATCCACTCCATCCTGATGGGCGCCGTTGCCGGCATGCGCTCGATGACGCCGCTGGCCGCCGTCGCCAACGCTGCACGCACCGGCAGGCTGCCTGCCGACAATGGCGCGCCGGCATTGCTCGCCAACCCACTGGCATCGGCCGGCATGCTGGCACTGGCTGGCGGCGAGTTGGCCGGCGACAAGATGAAGACCGCTCCCGACCGCATCGTGCTGCCCGGCATGATTGCCCGCATTGCCACTGGTGTGATCGTCGGCACTGCGTTGGCGCCGCGCGAACAACGTGGCATCGCGGCGCTGCTTGGCGCGACGACGGCAGTTGCTGCCGCCCATCTCACCTTCAATGTGCGGATGCGTGCGATCGAGCGCTACGGCCAGACCAGCACCGGCGTCGTCGAAGATGCGATCTCGGTGGGTGCGGCAACATTGATCATGCACGATGCGGCCAAACGGTAACGCACGTTCGCTGCCTCACGCGTCGTGCTGACGGCCTGCCAGTGGGCGCGATCGTGCGCGCGCGTCATCAGCTCAGCAAATCATGTCTGCGACAGACCACGCCAAAACCCACGTTCACGCCGGGCGATAGATCGCACACAACTTGTTCCCATCGGGATCGCGCACATAAGCCAACCACGTCGGGCCCATGCTGCTCTCACGCAAACCGGGCGGCTTTTCGATGGAGATGCCACCGGCAGCCACCGCGATGTCATGAAAGTGCTGCACTTGCTCGGGCGAGTCGCACTTGAAGCCGATCGTTGCGCCGTTGCCCGGGCTGGCGGGTTCGTCGTTGATCGGCTCGCTCACACAAAAGGTGCTGCCCGCATGCCGGTTGAACAGGCGCGTGTGCCCGCTTGCTGCCTGATTGACGAACGGCGCGGGCGCACCGAAGACAGCCCCTAGCACTGCGTCGTAGAACGCACGCGCACGCGCGACATCGTTCGTTCCCACCATCACATGATTGAGCATGACGTCGTCCTGTTGATCGCGCGGTAGCGCAGCATACGCCACTGCACCGCCGCGCCATCTCGACATGCGACTCAGCCGCCGCGCCCATGAGGCGCATCCAGATCCAGTAGCGGCCCCATCGGGACGATGCCGGTGGGGTTGATGGTGTCGTGGCTCTGGTAGTAATGACCCTTGATGTGCTGGAAGTTCACGGTATCGGCAATCCCCGGCATCTGGTAGAGCTCGCGCAAGAAACCCGACAGCTGCGGGTAGTCGGCAATGCGCCGTAAATTGCATTTGAAGTGCCCGACATACACCGCATCGAACCGCACCAGTGTGGTGAACAAGCGCCAGTCGGCTTCGGTGAGCCGGTCGCCGCAGAGATAGCGCTGGGCGCTCAGACGCGCCTCCAGCCAGTCCAGGCTTTCGAACAACGGCGCCACCGCCTCTTCATAGGCCGACTGGGTGGTCGCAAAGCCTGCCTTGTAGACGCCATTGTTGACGGTGTCATAGACACGCGCGTTCACCGCGTCGATCTGCTCGCGCAGCGGCTGCGGGTAGAAATCGCCGTCTGCAGCGCCAATCTCGTCGAAGGCGCTATTGAACATGCGGATGATGTCTGCCGACTCGTTGCTGACCACGGTCCTGCGCTCGCGGTCCCACAACACCGGCACCGTGACGCGACCCGAGTAATGCGGGTCGGCCTTGAGGTACACCTCGTACAGATACTGCGCGTGATGCTCCGTATCGCCGACCACACCCGGCCCGTCGGCGAAGGTCCAGCCGTTCTCGCGCATCAGCCAATGCACGATGGACACGTCGATCATCGACTCCAGCCCTTTCAGGCGCCGGAAGATCAGCGTGCGGTGCGCCCATGGGCAGGCAAGCGACACATACAGGTGATAACGCCCCGAAGCGGCCCGAAAACCGCCCTGGCCATGCGGCCCGGCGCTGCCATCGCGCGTGATCCAATTGCGAAACTGCGACTGCGAGCGCTCGAACCGCCCCTCGCTCTTGCTGGTGTCATACCACCTGTCCTGCCATTTGCCGTCGACCAACAGACCCATCGTGTTTTCTCCCACCGCCACACTTACAGGCGACCGTAGCCCACCGATGTTGCAGGCTGCGTGAGCAGCGCGATGGGATGCGCGCGTGTGACTATTCATCACCCGGTGCTTGCGCGTGGCGGCAGGCAACGGCGCAGCTATCTTGCAATCACCGAGGTTCCCGACGGCACCATGTAGCACGCCTGCGCTTTCTTGCAGGCCTCGGCATTGAGCTCGGCGATCTGGCTGGCCAGGTATTGCTCCGGCGTCAGGCCCATGCGGTTGCGATACGCGTTATCTGCGTCGGCCTTGGCCTCTTGCTCCTGCTCGCGCTGCCGTTCTGCGGTGGTCGCCTCCACCAGGGTCTTGACCCGCTGTTGCTGCGCGGCAGTCAGATTCATCTGTTGCAACACATCCGGATTCGGGCGCGCGCGGCCCAGGGTGATGTTCTGGATCTGGATCGGCAGGCCTTGCTCCTTGACCAAGGCACTGACGTTTTGTGTCACCGAATCGTCGATCTTCCTGGCGGTGTCGGGGTCGCTCATCATCTTGGTCATGTCGTAGCGCTTGACCTGGTCGCGCACGATGGACGCGTACTGACTGGCAACATTGTTCTTGAACCAATCCTGCCCGAACCTGGACAACAACAGCGCCGGCACAGTAATCCTGTATTGGATCTGGGTGGAGAAGTCCAACAGGATGTTGTCGCTGGAGGAGAAATCGTCGAACGCCACCTGCACGGTCTGTGGCGTCACATCCACATAGGTGGCCGACGTGGTCAGCCACGTGTAAGTGCGGCCAGGATCGCGCACATCGTCCAGGCGGATGCCGCCCTTGCCGAAGAACATGGGTTTATCCACCAACACGGCCTGCTGCCCCGGATCGGGCGACACAACCGTGCACGCACACAGCAAGCCGGCCAGCCCGATGGCCAGCATGGAAGTCTTCATCGATGTCCCCTTGAATGCCCGGGCGCCAATCCGCGCCGGTGTGGCGGGAGATTACCCAAACATCCGGCCAGTCGCATCCTCCGCGCAGCCCGGGGGACTTCCAACGACAGCCCATCGCTCCAGGCGCGCCCAATACCGCCAGCCAAGCGCCCGGCAACAGCCTGGCTGACCCGCTCAGCCGCCCGCATTGGCGCCAACCAACCACAATCGGCGAAAATGCCCACCTGCCGACTTCCCGCCAGCGGCCATGCGCTGCGGTGCCCTGCCCGCCCGCTCCCGTCTTCGCCTGCTGGCTGCCGGCCATCCTTGCCTGCGCCGCCAGCCGCCCATTCCGGACCTGCCTTGAACACCAACGCCCCACCCGTACCCAACGACGAGCTGCCCCTGACCGACCGCCTGCGCGCGGCCCTGGACGTGCTGGAGGCCATCGACGCCGACCGCAGCGTGCTGGACAGCCTGCCCGAAGCCGACCGTGTGCGGCTGCATCAAGTGGTCGCCAGGGTCTATCACCCCGAGCCGAAGGCGCGGCGGCAGTTGCTCAAGCAGCGCGAGCGAGAGCGCCACCAGGAAAAGGTGCGCAAGGCCGAAGCGCTGCTGGAACAACGCGGGATCCGCGCACTACGGCGCAAACCGGTGTTCAGCACGCCGAACTATTTCCCGCCGCATGCCGCCGGCCTGCACGATGCCCACAACGGCGAAAACGCCACTGCCGCGCCGGAGCCCACGCATTCGCCCGAGCTGCGCCATTGCTATGTGTGCAAGCAGAAGTTCACCGAGCTGCATCATTTTTACGACCAGATGTGCCCGACCTGTGCGGAGCTGAATTTCTTCAAGCGCACCGAAACCGCCGACCTGCGCGGGCGCGTCGCCTTGCTGACCGGCGGGCGCGTCAAGATTGGGTACCAGGCGGGGTTGAAGCTGCTGCGCGCCGGTGCAGCGTTGATCGTCACCACGCGCTTTCCGCGCGATTCGGCCGCGCGCTATGCGCAGGAGCCGGACTTCGCGCAGTGGGGTCATCGCCTGCAGGTGTTCGGGTTGGACCTGCGCCATACCCCCAGCGTGGAAGCGTTCTGCAATGAACTGCTGGCCACGCGCGAGCGGCTGGATTTCATCATCAACAACGCCTGCCAGACCGTGCGGCGCCCGCCGCAGTTTTACGCCCACATGATGGCCGGCGAAACTGCCGCATTGCACGAATTGCCGGAGACCGTGCGTAATCTTGTCGGCCATTACGAAGGCCTGCGCACGCCGGAGTTGCTCCGCGATGCCTCGGCCACCGCGTTGCCCGCGGTGCATGGCCGTGGGCTCGACAGCGCCGACGGCCTCACCCGTGCCGCCGAACTCTCGCAGATCGCGTTGCTGGACGATGAGCTGGTAGGCCAGCAGCATCTGTTTCCCGATGGGCGCCTAGATCAGGATCTGCAGCAGGTCGATCTGCGCGGCCGCAATTCCTGGCGCCTGCTGATGGCCGAAGTGCCGTCGGTGGAGCTATTGGAAACGCAGCTGGTCAACGCCATCGCACCGTTCATCATCAATGCGCGGCTCAAGCCGCTGATGCTGCGCACGCCCGAACGCGACAAGCACATCGTCAACGTCTCGGCGATGGAAGGCCAGTTCTACCGCAATTTCAAGACCACGCGTCACCCGCACACCAACATGGCCAAGGCCGCGTTGAACATGATGACGCGCACCTCGGCGGCCGATTACCAGAACGACGGCATCCATATGAACAGTGTGGATACCGGCTGGGTCACCGACGAAGACCCGGCAGAGATCGCCGCGCTCAAGGTCCAGCAGGAACGCTTCCATCCACCGCTGGATATCGTCGACGGCGCCGCGCGCATCGTCGACCCGATCATCCACGGCTTCAACACCGGCGAACATGTGTGGGGCCAGTTCTTGAAGGATTACGCACCAACCGATTGGTGATTTGCACCCGGATCCAACCAATACTGCGTCAATGCGATGCGGCGCCGATCACACCTGCGTATCGTCTGCAGCATGCATCCACTGCAGCCTAGCGTCGATCCGCATCCTTGTTGGCTTGCGCGCGCGCAAGCGTGTTGGTCAATGCCAGAACCTCCGGTAATTCGCGCCGAAAGGCATCTACCTGCCCGGCTGGCACGACGCATTCGACGTTGGACTGGTCGAAGAACGGGCGGCCTTCCATGTAGAAGCCATCGCGGCCCTGCACGACGAAGTGGAAGCACGATTGCCACCGCGGATCGGGGCGACCGGACAGTTCCACACTGACTTTCCTGCTTGCGTGCCCGGCGTCGCCCGAGGTGACGGTCACGGTGCGCGCCGTGATCTGGTTCCCGATATTCATGCTGGTAATGATCGGCGGTAGGCCGTCGCCGCACTGTGATCCCAGAGGCCGCGAATGCATCAAAGCACGCCACTCCGCTTCCTTCACCCCGTCACGACACACCACTGAGGGCGCGATTGCTGGCGGGTCGAGCCGATGAACAAGATCAGCGGCATGCGCAGGGCCGGCAATGGATCACATGGGCGCCAGCGACGGACTTACGTGCACTCGCAAACGCTTCGGCTGGGCGACGTCGTTTATCGCTGCGCTATGTCTCGCTCGGCCTCACCAGGCGCTTGGGGGCCGCCCCGAACATGCGCTTGAACGCATGGCCGAACGCGCTCGGCGACTGGTAACCGACACGCTCGGCAACGTGGGCGATATCCAGACCGGTTTCGGCAAGCAGCCTGTGCGCCAACAGCATGCGCCACTGCGTCAGGTAGTGCAGCGGCGCCTGCCCGACGGTCTGCGAAAAGCGCGACGAAAACGCCGAGCGCGACAGGCCCACGCGCGATGCCAGTTCGGCCACTGTCCACGCGTGTGCAACATCGCCGTGCATCAGCGCGAGTGCCGCGCCGATGTGGCGATCGCCCAGTGCACCAATCCAGCTTGTGTGCGCCTGTGTATGCGCGTGCATGTAGGCGCGAATGGCCTCCACTACCAGCACTTCGGAAAGACACGACGCGACCCGAGCGCTGCCCATCCGATGCCGGCCCATTTCCGCATCGAGCAGATCCAGCGTCGTGCGCACGGCGCCGGCGGATGGAGAGGCACTCTGGATCTTCATGAGTCGCGGCAGCGCATCGATCAGAAATCCGCTGTTCTCGCCGCTGAAGAGAATGCCTGCGCCAAGCAGCACCATGTCGTCGCCATCGCCCAGGCGCAGGCTCTGCTGCCCGGCATAACGCGAGACACCATCGACAGGCGCGCGTTGCGGATCGCTGGCAACAACGTAGGGCGTATTGCCGATCAGCAGCACGTCGCCTTCGACTACGCGTTTGGGCGCCCGCCGCGGAAGACAGATCCAACATTCCCCGCGTATCAGCGCGACCAGCTTGAGCCGCTGCTTTTCCGGAAACGACAACGCCCAATCGCCACGCGCCTCCAGCCGGTTGAGTCCGGCGCTGCTGGCACCCAGCGCGACCAGAACCTGCGAGAGTGGGTCGTCTTTGGACGATTGCGATGAAATCATGGCCGCGCAAGCATAATTCATCCAGCTGGCAGCGCTACCGTGGGTGGCACATCCACCACGGAGCACGCAGATGACGATCAAAGACAAGGTCGTGGTCATCACCGGCGCCGGTAGCGGCATGGGCCGGGCCACCGCGCTTCACCTGGGCGCGCTCGGCGCCAAGGTAGTGCTTGGTGCACGCCGCGAGGCGCGCATCGCCGAGGTCGCCAAGGACATCATCCAATCCGGCGGGCAGGCGGTCTACCGGCCAACCGACGTCACCGTGCACGAGCAGGTCTTGGGTCTGGTGGACCTGGCCTGCTCGCAATTCGGGCGGCTCGACGTCATGGTCAACAATGCGGGGATCAGCCCACTGTCTCGATTCGACGCCCTGCAGGTCGACGCATGGAACGCGATGATCGACGTCAATCTGCGTGGCGTACTCCACGGAATTGCTGCCGCGCTACCCGTCTTCGGCCGCCAGCAGAGCGGCCATTTCATCAACGTGGTCTCCACAGCGGGATTGCGCATCGTGCCGACGATGGGCGTCTACGCTGCGACCAAGAATGCGGTCAGGACCATCAGCGAGGCGCTACGCCAGGAATCCGGGCCGAACATCCGCGTCACCGAGGTCTCACCCGGCATGGTGCAATCGGAGTTGCTGCACACCGTGAGCGACCTCGCGCTGCGGCAAAGCCTGGGTAATCCCCCCGCCCATTAGCAGACGCCAGAAGTGGAATTTTCTCGTACCCTTTCTCGAGGAGGTTCCATGAAGAAGTCCCGCTTTACCGACAGCCAGATCATCGCCGTGCTCAAGCAGGCCCAGGCCGGTGCGCCCGTGCCGGAGCTGTGCCGCGAGCACGGCATCAGCTCGGCGACGTTCTACAAGTGGCGCAGCAAGTTCGGCGGCATGGACGTGTCCATGGTCGCGCGCATGAAGGAGCTGGAGGAGGAGAACCGCCGGCTCAA
>NZ_JAGHWU010000026.1:0-55006 GCF_017746145.1 Xanthomonas sp. D-99
ACACGGTGTTGCTCATGGGGTGAAGCTCCTGCGTCAAGGGGAGGGGAACAGTGGAAGGCGTCGCCACCGAGCGCCTGCAGCCACGCACTGCGGCGCGCGCGCAACCAGCACAGGCGGCATGCTTGCGCGCTGTACCGCACGCGCGCGACGGGAAATGTTAGCGCTACCACAATTGCGGCCGAAAAAAGCCACGCCATGGAGCGAAGCTGGAGATGCCATGCCTATCCGAGGGAACACTGTCTTTGCGACTTTACCCAGCCCGGCGCGGAAAGGCTTGCTGCGCTGCGAGATACGAACTGGTCTGTGGTCGCCGGATGGCGGGATGCCGGTGATGCGCCTGGCGTGCTGCCTTCTCCCGCCCTTCGGACACCTTCCCAGCGTGCGGGAGAGGGAACTGCGTGGAATAGGCGCGCGCGCTTCCCGTCAACAGGGCTTGCTCTCTTCTCCCGTTCACGGGGGAAGGTGCCCGAAGGGCGGATGGGGGAGGGGCCGCGCCGTCACACCGCACCCCCCCTCATCGCACCGGCCACGGCAGCTACAATGGAGGGCTTATGACCGCTGTCCTGCCGCTGCCGCAACCCCTGTCCGACCCCGCGCCGCGCGACCCGCGTCAGCGGTTGCAGCGCGAACAGCTGCGCCTGGGCAAACGCCTGCAGCGCCAGGTAGGCCAGGCGATTGCCGATTTCGGCATGATCGCGCCCGGCGACAAGATCATGGTCTGCCTGTCCGGCGGCAAGGACAGCTATACCTTGCTGGATATGCTGCTGCGGTTGCAGCGCAAGGCGCCGGTGCCGTTCAGCCTGGTGGCGGTCAATCTGGACCAGAAACAGCCCGACTTTCCCGCCCATGTGCTGCCGGCCTACCTGCGCGGGCTGGGTGTGCCGTTCGATATCGTCGAGCAGGACACCTATTCGGTGGTCAGCCGGGTGATTCCGGCCGGCAAGACGATGTGTTCGCTGTGCTCGCGGCTGCGGCGCGGCGCGCTGTATGCCTATGCCAAGACGCATGGCGTGACCAAGATCGCGCTCGGCCACCATCGCGACGACATCGTGGCCACCTTCTTCATGAACCTGTTTCACCACGCGCGGCTGGCGGCGATGGCGCCCAAGCTGCGCAGCGACGACGGCGCGCATGTGGTGATCCGCCCGCTGGCCTACGTGCGCGAGGCCGACATCGCGGCGTACGCGCAGGCGCGGCAGTTTCCGATCATTCCGTGCAATTTGTGCGGCAGCCAGGAAAACCTGCAGCGCCAGCAGGTTGGCAAGATGTTGCAGCAATGGGACCGCGAGCAGCCTGGGCGCGTGGAGCAGATCGCCCGCGCCTTGGGCGACGTCCGCCCCGAACAACTGGCCGACCGCACACTGTTCGATTTCCTGGCGCTGGGCCGTAACGGCGACGCAGCGCCGGCCGGTCTTGCGCCTGATCCCAGCGCGTGGCTGTCGGCCAGCGACGCCACCCACGATAGCGACTGACGCTGCCTCTCCGGCTGCCGGCAGTCTTCCACCCTCCACGTTTTTCTTCATTCGGTCCAACGCATGTTCTTTCGCAACCTCACCCTGTTCCGCTTTCCCACCACCCTGGATCTCTCCGAGATCGACACATTGCTGCCGCAAGTGCAGCTCAAGCCGGTCGGCCCGCTGGAAATGAGCTCGCGCGGTTTCATCTCTCCGTTCGGCCGCGACGAGCAGGAAGTGCTCTCGCATCGCCTGGAAGATTTTCTGTGGCTCACCGTCGGCGGCGAGGACAAGATCCTGCCCGGCGCGGTGGTCAACGACCTGCTCGAGCGCAAGGTGGCCGAAATCGAGGAAAAGGAAGGCCGTCGCCCCGGTGGCAAGGCACGCAAGCGCCTCAAGGACGACCTGATCCATGAGCTGCTGCCGCGCGCCTTCGTCAAGAGTTCGCGCACCGACTCCATCCTGGACCTGCAGCACGGCTACATCGCGGTCAACAGCTCCAGCCGCAAGAGCGGCGAGAACGTGATGAGCGAGATCCGTGGCGCGCTCGGCAGCTTCCCGGCGCTGCCGCTCAATGCCGAAGTGGCTCCGCGCGCCATCCTCACCGGCTGGATCGCCGGCGAGCCCTTGCCCGAAGGCCTCAGCCTGGGCGAAGAGTGCGAAATGAAGGACCCGATCGAAGGCGGCGCGGTGGTCAAGTGCCAGCACCAGGAACTGCGCGGCGACGAGATCGACAAGCACCTGGAGGCCGGCAAGCAGGTCACCAAGCTGGCGCTGGTGCTGGACGACAATCTGTCGTTCGTGCTCGGCGACGATCTGGTGATCCGCAAGCTCAAGTTCCTCGACGGCGCCCTGGATCAGCTCGAACACAGCGAGGACGACGGCGCACGCGCCGAACTCGACGCACGCTTTGCGTTGATGAGCGCCGAGATCCGCCGCTTGTTCCTGTTGCTGGAAACCGCGCTGAAGTTGAGCAAGGCCGAGTAACCGGAACGTCGAACGGTGGCGTCGTTGAGGCGCGATTTGAGGCGAGCAACGCCGCAGATCAGCCGCTCTACAACTGCCCCATCGGGTGTCCAATCGCTTCCTGGGACGACACCGATCACGGTCTGGCAGTCACCGAGTGCGGCAATCAACGCGTCTCACCGGCTGACACATCGTGGCGGTATCCTGTGCGCATGTTCAAGCCCGTCCGCCGCCTGATTGCACCGCCCTCGCAGGTTGTCGAACGCGACTGCGTGCGCGTGCAGCTGGACGGCCGCGACATCGCGGTGCTGCGCGTGCGCGACCCGCGCGCGCGACGCATCAAGCTGAGCGTCGACGAACGTGGCGCACGGCTGACCTTGCCGCTGCGCGCGAGCCTGATTTCCGGCGAACGGTTTCTGCATGCGCATCTGGACTGGCTGACCACGCAGCTGTCGCGGTATCAGCAGGTCGATGCGTTTCCTGCCCTCGAGCGTGGCGTGCCCGGGCAACTGCCGTTGCGCGGTGCGTTGCTGCCGTTGAGCTGGCACGAAGGGCGCTATGCACGCATCGATATCACCGACGACGGGGCGCAGTTCCATGTGCCTACCCGCCTGGGCGATGCCGGCCTACGTCGCACCCTGAAGGAATTCTACGAAGCACAGGCGCGCGCCGATGTCGGCCGCTGGTTGCCGAGTTATCTGCCCGGCCTGCCGCGCGCACCGGCACGACTGCGGCTGAAGGTGATGTCCTCGCAGTGGGGCTCGCTCGCACCGGATGGCTCGATGGCGTTGGACCTGGCGCTGGTGCTTGGTCGCCCTTCCGCGTTCGAATACGTGCTGGTGCACGAGCTCTGCCATCTGGTGCAGGCCAACCACTCGCCCGCATTCTGGGCCGAAGTGGAGCAACGTTTTCCTGCCTGGCGCGAGGAGCGCAGTTACTTCCACGAACATGGCCGCCAGCTCAAGGCGCAGCTGCGTCGGTTGCTGCACGCGCAGTGACGCAGGCGTAGCGCGCACGGCTGCGGTGAGGCCCCGTTCGCGACAGTGATACGGATGCGGCAACAGCACCAGGCGATCGGTACGGCCAGCGCCAGCGAGTGGTCAGAGCTGCAGCGAAGAGGCCGCTAGCGCCACGCGTAGGAGGCAGCCCGGGCAAGGTGCCGGCAGGCCAGCAGCGACAACCAGGCAAAGCGTGTTGACAGGGCGTGTTCTGCAGCCGCAGCGCCCGCGTCCAGGGTGCGCGCCGACATTCAGTGGTCGGCGTGACACGCCGCTGCCCACGCCTGGTCCAACAGGACGCGATCGCCTGCATCCAAGTGGTCGGCGGTGCGCACCGCCTGGATGAAGGTCCACGGCCCATGCCACCGATCGAAGGATTCAAGTGCGCCTACGAGGCGGGCGGCATCTGCCATGGATCTAGTTCACCTGCGCGATTCGCATCTGCCCATCACGCGTGACGCACACCATCCAAAAAGGCGTTGATCACCGCCGCGACTGCTTCCGGTGCTTCCATATGCACGTGGTGCGTGCCGGGCAGCAGCTGCAGGCGTGCATCGCGCATCATCGCCACGCGGTGGTCGCGCAATGCGTCCGGGAAATACGGCTGTGCGGGCGTGGCGAAGATCGCCTGGGTGGGGCAGACGATGGAGGCCAGCAGCACGTCGATCTGCGCTTCGGTCATGCGGACGGCCGTGGGCAGGGTCAGGCGCGGATCGCTGCACCAGCTGTAGCCACCTTCCACCACGCGCACGCCGCGTTCGACCAGCAGCCGTGCTGCCGGTTCGGTGAGCTGATTGACCATCATGCGTGCGCGTATCGGCATCTCCATCGACGGAAACACCCGCAGTGGCCGCTCTGCCAGGGTGCGTGCCGACGCGACTGCATCGCGCAGGCGTGCCGCGGTGTTTTCCACGGGCTCGGCCAGGGCGCCCAGCGCTTCGATGGCGATCAAGGCTTCCACGCGCTCGGGCGCAGCGGCAGCCAGCAGGCTGGCAACGCCGCCGCCCAGCGAGTGGCCGAGCAGGGTGAAGCGCTCCCAGCCCAGAGCGTCGGCAACCTGCAACAGCTGCTGGATGGTGGTGCTCAGCGTGTACTCGGCGCCGATCGGCAGCCATCCACTGTGGCCGTGGCCGGGCAGATCCAGCAGCACCAGATCCAACTCCTGCGCGTGCAGATGCGCGCTCAGCGGCACGAAGCTGGCCGCGTTATCCAGCCAGCCATGCAAGGCCATCACCCGACGCGGGCCGCGCTCCGGGTTGCGTAATCCGGTGATGCTGCCAATGGCCACCTCGCACGCAAACGGCTCCAACCTCACGCGCGGCGCGCCAGTGCGGCCAATGCCTGCGCATGCGCATCGCTGGCGTTGAGGCAGGGGATATAGCTCAGCGTGGCACCACGCTCGGCCAGCGTTTCGGCAAAGCCCAGCGCGACTTCTTCCAGCGTTTCCAGACAGTCGGTGGCAAAGCCCGGGCAGACCAGGTCGAAGCTGCGCACGCCGCCTTCAGCCAGTTTCCACAGCGTGGGTTCGGCGTACGGCTGCAGCCAGCGCTCGGAGCCGAAGCGCGACTGGTAGCCCATCTGCCACTCGTCCGCGCCCAGCCCCAGCGCTGCCACGATTGCCTGCGCGCTGCGTTCGCACTGCTGCGGATACGGGTCGCCGGCATTGGCCACGCGCTGCGGCAGGCCGTGGAAGGAGAACATCAGCTTTTCGCTGCGCCCATGCACCTGCCAGTGCGCGCGGATCGACTCGGCGATCGCTGCCACCCAGCCGGTGTCCTCGCAGTAGTCCTGGATCACCTCCACCGCAATCTCCGGCGCGCTAGTGCGCCATGCATCCACCACGTCCTGGATCGAAGCGGTGGTGGTGGTGGAATACTGCGGATACAGCGGCAGCACCACGATGCGCTTGATGCCGCGTGCGCGCAGCCGGTCCAGCGTCTTGCGCAACGCCGGCTCGCCGTAGCGCATGGCCCATTCCACATGCCAGTCGGGCATGACCGCTTGCAGGCCGCCGGCCAGGCGGCGCGTGTAGACCGCCAGCGGCGAGCCCTCCGGCAACCACACCTTGGCGTATTTTTCGGCCGACTTCGGCCCGCGGATCGGCAGGATCACCCCGTACAGCAGCGGCTTCCAGAACAACGGTGGAATCGCGACCACGCGGCGGTCGCTCAGGAACTCGGCCAGGTAGCGGCGCACGGCCGGGGCGGTCGGCGATTCGGGGGTGCCGAGGTTGACGACCAGCAGGGCGGTATCGGGTGTCGTGTTCATGCGCACCATTCTGGCAGAGCCGGGCACCGCTGCCGACAACAGCGCGACGATCGCTGCGATCGGCCGCCTCTTCCATGCCGGTTGCGCTCACCACCGATTCATTGCGCCGGCACTAACGTCGCGGCATTGCTATCTTTAACGGATTCTTCCTTGGAGCTTGTCATGCCTCGTTTGTCGCGCCTGGCCCTGTTGTTGTCGCTGACGTTGGCCGCCGGCCATGCCGTCGCCGGCCCGGAAGAAGACCAGCGCGCACGCAATGCGGTGCGTGTGCTCACCGAGATCATGAAGATCCCCGAGCAGGCCATTCCGGACAAACTGCTCGACGAGGCGCGCGCCATCGTGGTCATTCCCGACACGCTGAAGGCCGGCCTGGTGATCGGCGGCCGGCGCGGCCATGGACTGATGTCGATGAAGAATGCCGATGGCAGCTGGTCGCAACCGGTGTTCGTCAAGCTCACCGGCGGCAGCATCGGCTTCCAGGCCGGCGTGCAGTCGTCCGACGTGGTGCTGGTGTTCCGCAACGACCGCAGCCTGGACAACATCGTCAACGGCAAGTTCACCCTTGGCGCCGACGCCGGCGTGGCCGCAGGCCCGGTCGGGCGCAATGCCGCTGCAGCCACCGATGGTCAGCTCAAGGCCGAAATCTGGTCCTGGTCGCGTGCCCGTGGCCTGTTCGCCGGGGTCGCGCTGGACGGTGCGGTCCTGCAGATCGACGATGCCGCCGATCTCAATGCCTATGGCGGTGGCGCGACCCCGCGCATGATTTTCGAAGGCCGCACCAGCGAACGCCCGTCCACCGATGTGATCGCCTTCCGCGACCGGCTGGAAGAGGCCACCTACACCGCGCGCGCCAATCGCGGCACCGATGCCGCCGCCGATGACGCGCCGCCGGCACCGCGTCCGCAAACCCCGCCGCCGGCGCAGGCACGGCAACCGGCCACTGTGCCGCCGCCGGCCAGCGAAGCCAGCACCGTGCCGATGCAGCCCAGCGCCACGCCGCCGGCCCAGCAAGGTTTCCAGCCGGTATCGGAAGGCGAAATCCGCACCGAATCACTAGACGGCAACCGCTAACGCACTGTCATCCCCCTGCGCGGTGCGCTGGGGTATCCTGCGTCTTCCTTCTTTTCAGCAAGCGAGCAGATCATGGGCGGTTTCAGCATTTGGCACTGGCTGATCGTGCTGGTGATCGTGTTGCTGGTGTTCGGTACCAAGCGGCTCACCAGCGGTGCCAAGGATCTCGGCAGCGCGGTCAAGGAATTCAAGAAAGGCATGCACGACGACGACAAGCCGGCCGGCAAGCTCGGCGACGACGCCCGCACTGCCGAGCAGGCGCGTGAGGCGCAGGCCGAACGCGACCGCGACGCGCGCTGATCCGGAGCGGCGTCGGTGTTTGACATAGGTGTTGGCGAACTGACGCTCATTGCGGTCGTCGCCCTGGTGGTGCTCGGCCCCGAGCGTTTGCCCAAGGCGGCCCGATTTGCCGGATTGTGGGTGCGCCGTGCGCGCATGCAGTGGGACTCGGTCAAGCAGGAACTCGAACGCGAACTCGAGGCCGAAGAGCTCAAGCGCAGCCTGCAGGACGTGCAAGCCTCGCTGCGCGAGGCCGAAGACCAGCTGCGCAACAAGCAACAGCAAGTCGAGCAGGGTGCCCGCGCGCTGCACGACGACGTCAGCCGCGATATCGACATCCGCGCCAGCGCCACGCCGGTGGCAACGCCGCTGGAACTGGCGCATGCGGATTTGTCTGCCGGCCCCGATGTCGATACGGCAGCAGGCGCAACCGATACGGCTGGAGCTGCACACACCGCGCCGGTCATTGCGCAAGCTCAACCCATTGCGCCAGCGCCGCATCACACCCTGGTTCCGGCTCCCCACGACACGAGAGTGCCCGCGCCGCACGCCGCGCATCTGGCCAGCGCGCCTGAGCCGGTCGCCGTCGCGCCAGTCGATGCGGGCACACCGGACGCGTCGATGCCGAGCGCGCCCGCCAGGATCCAGGAGAAACAGCCGTGAGCCTGTTCGACGACGCACAGGCCGAAAGCAGTCTGATCGAGCATCTGGTCGAATTACGCGCCCGCCTGGTCCGCGCGCTGATCGGGCTGGGCGTGGTGTTGCTGGCCCTGCTGCCGTTTTCGCGGGCGATCTATTCGTGGCTGGCCGCACCGCTGATCTCGCAGCTGCCGCTGGGGCAGACGATGATCGCGATGAACCCGGCCGGCGCGTTCTTCGCCCCGCTCAAGCTGACCTTCTTCGTGGCGGTGTTCTTCAGCGTGCCGTGGCTGCTGTATCAGGCCTGGGCCTTCGTGGCGCCGGGGTTGTACCAGCGCGAAAAGAAACTGGCATTTCCGCTGCTGGCGTCTGCGGTGGCACTGTTCTATATCGGCTGCGCGTTCGCCTATTTCCTGGTGTTGCCGGCGGTGTTCCACTTCCTGACCACGTTCAAGCCGGACGTGATCGCCATTACCCCGGACGCCAATTCCTATCTGGATTTCGTACTGGCGATCTTCTTCGCCTTCGGTGCCAGTTTCGAACTGCCGGTGGCGCTGGTGATCTTGGTGCTGCTGGGCTGGGTCACGCCGAAACAGCTCAGCGAAGGCCGCGGCTACGCCATCGTCGGCATCTTCATCCTGGCCGCCGTGCTGACCCCGCCAGACGTGGTGTCGCAGCTGATGCTGGCCATCCCCATGTGCCTGCTCTACGAGCTGGGCATCATGGCCTCGCGTGCTGTGGCTCCAAAGCCGGCTTAGTGCCGTCGCTGCACCGAGGCGCGCGCGGCAGTGATCGAACGGGCCGATCAGGGCATCGAAGCGGCGCCGTCGCATGCAGGTGGGCGGTTCGGTCGTCTTCGGGCACACACCAGGTCGCTGCGCAGCATTGCCCCGGATGCCATCGTCCACGTAGGAGCGCACCCGGGCGCGACGAAGCCTACGCCGAGAACGCCCAGGCCGCGCCCAGGTGCGCTCCTACGGCTGCGCGACCTCAAGCAACAAAGACATCCGGCCGCGATGGCGGAGCTGGCCGGGCGACAGCGCCTTCGTGGGTAAACATCTGCTTCCATGCCGCATACACCGAGCCGGCGAACACCGGCATCAGCACCGCCATCAGCAGCAGCTGGGCCAGCCACGCCGCCGCGACCTGGCCGGCGACCAGGCCGACGATCAGCGCCACGATCATCACCGCGAAATAGATCGCAAAGATGGCGATGAAGGCCAGCACGAAGAACACCAGCATCGCCGGCAGGTTGTGCAGGCTGGCGCGCAGGCTTTCGCGCAGCGCGTGACCGCCGGTGCTGCGGTCGAACATGACCTGCGGCGGCATCACGAACAGCGCCAGCGTCATCGCGGCGAAGGTGGCGATGGTCAGCAGCAGCCACAGCAGGATGCGCCCGGCCGGCAGGCTGGCCGCCAGTTGCTCGATCTGCACCGGATCCGGCTGCGCGCCGGACTGGCTGATCTGGTTAATCTTGACCATCACCTCGGACAACTGCTGCAGCCCACTGGCGCCGATCATCGCCAGCAGCAGCACACCCAGCAGCAGGCCGGCAATCAGCTGCGGCAGCAGCGACACCAGCAGATGCGGCGCACGACCGTCCTGCAGGCCATGCAGCAAATGCGACGGTTTGGCGATGCGGCCTTCGTCCACTTCGCGGATGGCCCACAGCAGGCCGCCCATGAACAACGGGCCGGCCAGCACCAGCAGGAACTGCAGAGCCGGGCCCAACAGCGGCACCAGGACCGACAGCGACACCACCAACGAGGCGGCCACGCTCCAGATCACCCCCAGCGAGCCAAGCGCCAGCGGCGCCCGCTTCAACAGCGAGAAACCGGTCAACAGCCATTCTGCGCCGGCAGATGCCGGCACCTTACGAATTTCGCTCATTCCCATTCCGGATCGATACGCGCGCCGGACCATCCGGCGTCGCGCGATTATCGCTGCTTTTACGTGTGCGCGGCGGGACGAGCGCTCACTGTCTGCAGCCGGCGTGCGTGATGCACGAAGCGGCGCAACAGCTTGCGGGCGATGGGGGCGGCGGTGACCTCGCGGGCGACCGTGCGGGCGCAACGTCCGTGGCGGGCGATGCAGTCGGCACGCGCCTGCACATAGCCGCGCATGTGGTGGGTGGCGAATTCGGGGTGGAACTGGACGCCCCAGGTGGCCCGGCCCCAGCGGAAGGCATGGCAGCGGTCCTGCCGGGAGTGCGCCAGCACGATGGCGCCGTCGGGGGCACGCACGACTGTCTGCAGATGGGTGGCATGGGCCGGGAACTGCGGCGGAAGGCCTGCGAATAAAGGATCCTGCTCGGCCGGCGGATGCAGCTCCAGCGCGATGGTGCCGGATTCGCGCCCGGCCGGGTTGTAGTCGACCTCGCCGCCCAGCGCGTGCGCCAGCAACTGGTGCCCGTAGCAGATGCCCAGCAGCGGCATGCCTTGATGGGCGGCATGGCGCAGCCATTCGGCACTGCGTTCGCTCCAGTCGGCACGGTCGGTGACGAAGGCAGCCGAACCGCTGACGATGATGCCGGCAAAGTCGGCCGGGTCGGGCAGCGCGTCGCCATTGGCGACGTCGATGGCCACCGTTTCCTGCTCGGCCAGCCCGGCCGCCACGCGGATCCAGTGCGGAAAACGGCCGTATCGCTTCATCTCCGGCACGGGCTGCCCGGTTTCGATGATCAGGAACGGCAAAACGGACATGCGCGAAGATCCGGACACAACAGATGCACCCGATTGTAGGCGGCAGCGACGCGTTTTTTTCAAGCGGCACTCCAGGACGCGCGCTGCGGGTCATTGCCGAATGACATGTCCTGATTCCCTCCAAGCGGGATTGACGGGGTAACCACGGCGGTGGCACGCCATGGATATCGGCAGCGATCCACGCGACTGGACTGCCCGCGCGTGGGTTGCGTTGCGGTCTGAGAATGCCGCTGCCTGCTTGAACGGGAGCAGGCAGGGCTGGAGTGACCAGTTGCCCGCGTGTGGCTTTGGCTGCCGAGCCGTGGGTCTGGGCATCTAGGGGTGTCGGGTGCTGCGCTTTGCTGGCGTTGGACTTGGCTCGGCTGACAGCACTTAGCGAGCTGCCGTCGTTTTGGCAGCCGCCCTTAGCGCGGCAAACAAAAAGTCTTCAAGTCCTGTCTATTGCAGAACGGCTGATCTGGGGCTTTGTTGCAGGGCCCTTGCCCGCCCACCATCGCAGGACACGCTGCAAGTACGTCCCTGTCAGCTCCTTGGCGGCATCCATGCCGCCAAGGGTCCTGCGATGGCGAGCGGACAAGGACCAATCGAGATGGTCGGTGTGTCAGTGCAGGCCACAGGCGATGTTCGCTGGCTATATGAGTTGGACGCGACCAGCTTGCAGCGCCCGAGCGCTAAGCCGCACCTCCTTCGCACCATGAGCTGCTTTTATAAAACCGCCGACCGGCGATCCGGTGCGGTGTCCTTGCCGCTTGCTGGGCCGTTGGCGGCATGCATGCCGCCATCGAGCCCCAGCGGCGAGCTCACGCTGTGTCCCGCGAGCGGTGAGGGCTCAGCGTACTCGACCTCTTTGCGCAGGCTTCTGTTTGCCTTCAAGCGGATGCGGCGAATACAGCCGCTGCGCTCCCCAAGCCGGACGCGCGCTGCGTTGTGTCAGCTGCTCTGGGCTACTCGCGCGGCGGCAACACCGACAGCACTTCTTCGATGGTGGTCAACCCCGCGGCGACCTTCTCCAGGCCGGTGCGGCGCAGCGTGCGCAGGCCTTCGCCGCGGGCAGCCTGGCTGAAGCCGGCAAGTTCGGTGTCGGGGCGGATGAGGGTGCGCAGGCGCGGGGTGACCGGCAGCAGTTCGTACAGGCCCACCCGGCCCAGGTAACCGGTGCGGCGGCATTCCAGGCAACCGACCGGGGCGTGCACGTTGAGCGGTTCCGGCAGCGCCTCGCCTGGCTCGCGGATGGCCGCCCAGTCGGCATCGCTGAGCGTGTGCGGGCGCTTGCAATGCACGCACAGCGTGCGCACCAGCCGCTGCGCCAGCACGCCGTTGAGGGTGGAGGCCACCAGGTAATGCGGCACGCCCAGGTCGAGCAGGCGGGTGATCGCCGAGGCGGCATCGTTGGTGTGCAGCGTGGACAGCACCAGATGCCCGGTGAGCGAAGCCTGCACCGCCATCTGCGCGGTTTCCAGGTCGCGGATTTCGCCGATCATGATGATGTCCGGGTCCTGGCGCAGCAGCGTGCGCACGCCGCTGGCGAAATCCAGGTCGATGTTCTGCTGCACCTGCATCTGGTTGAATTCCGGAGCGATCATCTCGATCGGGTCTTCCACGCTGCACACGTTCACATCCGGCGTGGCCAGGCGCTTGAGCGTGGAATACAGCGTGGTGGTCTTACCCGAGCCGGTGGGGCCGGTGACCAGCACGATGCCGTGCGGGCGCTCGACCAGCGCGCTCCAGCCGGTGGCTTCTTCGGGGCTGAAACCCAGCTGTTCGATGCTCTTGAACGCCGAATCCGGGTCGAAGATGCGCATCACGCACTTCTCGCCGAAGGCGGTGGGCATCGTGGACAGGCGCATTTCCACCTCGCGCCCACCCGGCGAGCGGGTCTTGATGCGGCCATCCTGCGGGCGGCGGCGTTCGGCCAGGTCCATGCGCCCGAGCACCTTGATGCGGCTGACCACTGCGGTCATCACCGACGGCGGCACTTCCAGCACCTTGTGCAGCACCCCGTCGATGCGGAAGCGCATGCGCCCGGCCTCGCGCCGCGGTTCCAGATGGATGTCGCTGGCCCGCTGTTCGTAGGCGTACTGCAGCAGCCAGTCGACGATATGCACGATGTGGTGGTCGTCGGCATTGACGTCGCCGGCACGGCCCAGTTCCACCAGCTGTTCGAAGCTGGGCAGGCCGGCATTGGGTTCGGTGCTGCGCGCATCGCTGCGCGCGCCGCGCACCGATTGGGTCACGCCGAAGAACTCCATCGTGTAGCGATGCAGGTCCAGCGGGTTGATCAGCGCCAGCTCGATACGGCGCCGGCTCAGGTGTTGCACGTCGGCCAGCCACTCCAGCGCCAGCGGCTCGCTGGTGGCGATCAGCACGCGCTCGGCATCCAGCGCCAGCGGCAGGATGCGATGGCGTCGCGCATACGCATGCGAGACCACGCCGGTGACCGCGGCCACATCGATGCGGGTGGGGTCGATGCGCAGATAGCGCAGCCCGGTGCGGGTGGCCAGCCATTCGGTCAGCCGTTCCAGGCCCAGCTCGCCGGCCGGCGGCTGGGCGGCATGCAGTTTCAGATTGGCCAGCAGCACCAGCGGATGCACATCGCTGGCGGTGCGCGCGCCGCCAGCGGAGAACTGCACGCGCTCGTGTTCGTGCGGTACCACCATGCCGTCGGCCAGCAGGGCCGCGGCCACCGGGTCGAACATCAGCCGACCGCGCGGCAGCAGTGCCACGGCGTTGTCCGGATCGGCGGTGCGCCGCTGTTCCATGCGTGTTCTTCCCCAGCAGCGGTGCTGCGCGGCAAAGCGCCGCGGGTAGGCCGGTATACTAGCGCACCCCTCCCGTACGGCCCTTGCTGCATGTCCGATTCCCGGCGCGTCCCAATCACTTTCCAGGGCCTGATCCAGACCCTCAACCAGTACTGGGCCGAGCAAGGCTGCGTGCTGATCCAGCCGCTGGACCTGGAAGTGGGCGCGGGCACGTTCCACCCGGCCACCTTCCTGCGCGCGCTGGGGCCGGAGCCGTGGAATGCCGCCTATGTGCAGCCCTCGCGCCGCCCCACCGACGGCCGCTACGGCGAAAATCCCAACCGCCTGCAGCGTTATTACCAGTACCAGGTGGCGATGAAGCCCAACCCGGACAACATCCAGGACCTGTACCTGGGCTCGCTCAAGGCGCTGGGCATCGACCCGTTGGTGCACGACCTGCGCTTTGTCGAAGACAACTGGGAATCGCCCACGCTCGGCGCCTGGGGCCTGGGCTGGGAGGTCTGGCTCAACGGCATGGAAGTCACCCAGTTCACCTACTTCCAGCAGGCCGGCGGGCTGGAGTGCAAGCCGGTGCTGGGCGAGATCACCTACGGGCTGGAACGGCTGTGCATGTATCTGCAGAGCTGCGACAACGTCTACGAGCTGGTGTGGACCTACGGCCCGGACGGCGCCGCAGTGACCTACGGCGATGTGTACCACCAGAACGAGGTGGAGCAGAGCACCTACAACTTCGAACATGCCAATGTGGCCGAGCTGTTCCATCGCTTCGATGCCTGCGAAGCCGAAGCCAGGCACCTGGTCGAGGTCGGCCTGCCGCTGCCGGCGTACGAGCAGGTCACCAAGGCCAGCCACGCCTTCAACCTGCTGGATGCGCGCCGCGCGATCAGCGTGACCGAGCGCCAGCGCTACATCCTGCGCGTGCGCGCGCTGGCCCAGGGCGTGGCGCAGGCGTACTACGCCCAGCGCGAGAGGTTGGGATTTCCCGGGGTCAAACGCTGATGCTGTTGCCTTCTCCCGCTGGCGGGGGAAGGTGCCTGCAGGGCGGATGGGGGCCGCATGCCGTCGCCGCCGCGCAACCCTATCCGGCGCATCGCGCCACCTTCTCCCGCAAGCGGGAGAAGGACATCATCAAGCCACCTTCGTCGGTTGACGAACCAAGCGAAAACCAAGGTCCTACGCAATGACTCAGATGCACCCCCTGCTGATCGAACTGGGCACCGAAGAGCTGCCGGTCAAGGCGCTGCCGGGTCTGGCGCGGGCGTTCTTCGATGGCGTGCTGAGCGGTCTGGAAAAGCGCGGCGTTGCCATCACCCGCGGCGATGCCAAGCCGCTGTCCACCCCGCGTCGTCTGGCGGTATTGCTGCCGGGTGTGGCCACCGAGCAGCCGGAGCAGCGCTCCGAAGTGCTGGGGCCGTATCTCAACATCGCCCTCGACGCCGAGGGCAAGCCGACCAAGGCGCTGGCCGGTTTCGCCGCCAAGGCCGGCATCGACTGGACCGCGCTGGAACGCACCAGCGATGCCAAGGGCGAGCGTTTCGTGCATCGCGCAGTGACGCCGGGGGCGCGCACGGCCGACTTGTTGCCGGAGATCCTGCGCGAGGCCATCGCCGCGATGCCGATCCCCAAGCCGATGCGCTGGGGCGCGCACGAATACGCCTTCGCACGGCCGGTGCAATGGTTGGTGCTGTTGTTCGGCACCGCGGTGATTCCGGCCGAATTGCTGGGCGTGCGCGGCGACCGCATCACGCGCGGGCACCGCTTCATGCATGAGGGCGCGGTGTCGCTGGCGGCGCCCGGCGACTACGTCGATGCGCTGCGTGCGGCGCATGTGCTGGTGGATCCGGACGCGCGCCGTGCCCGCATCGTCGACGAAGTGCAGGCGGCGGCCAGGCAGGCCGGCGGCAGCGCACGCATCAGCGACGATAACCTGGAGCAGGTGGTCAACCTGGTCGAATGGCCGGCGGCGGTGCTGTGCAGTTTCGAGCGCGACTTCCTGGCGGTGCCGCAGGAAGCGTTGATCGAAACCATGGAGATCAACCAGAAATTCTTCCCGGTGCTGGATGACGGCGGCACCTTGACCGAGCAGTTCATCGGCATCGCCAATATCCAATCCAAGGACGTGGCCGAAGTCGCCAAAGGCTACGAGCGGGTCATCCGTCCGCGTTTTGCCGACGCCAAGTTCTTCTTCGACGAAGACCTGAAGCAAGGCTTGGAGGCGATGGGCGCGGGTCTTGCCAGCGTGACCTACCAGGCCAAGCTGGGCACGGTGGCCGACAAGGTCGCGCGCGTGGCGGCGCTGGCCGAAGTCATCGCCCCGCAGGTGGGCGCCGACCCGGTGCAGGCGCGCCGCGCTGCGCAGTTGGCCAAGAACGACCTGCAATCGCGCATGGTCAACGAATTCCCGGAATTGCAGGGCATTGCCGGCCGCCATTACGCCAAGGCCGCCGATGAGCCCGGCGAGATTGCGCTGGCCATCGACGAGGCCTACCAACCGCGTTTTGCCGGCGACGACATCGCACTCTCGCCGCTGGGCAAGGTGCTGGCGATTGCCGAACGCCTGGACACCTTGGCCGGTGGATTTGCGGCCGGGTTGAAGCCGACCGGGAACAAGGACCCGTTTGCGCTGCGGCGTAATGCGTTGGGGTTGGCGCGGACGGTGATTGAGTCGGGGTTTGATCTGAATCTGAAGGCAATGCTAGTAGCGGCCTCCAACTTGCTGCCATGGGATAGGCTCGTCAGAAAGGCCACGTTGACGAACGAAGAAACGATTTCTGAAATTGACACCGCGCAGCACACACAGTTGGCCGGAGAAATCTTCGACTTCATCCTCGACCGCCTACGCGGCTACTACGCCGACAAGGGCGTACCGGCCACGCATTTCAATGCAGTCGCCGCATTGTTCTCGGTCACGTCCGAGGCCGTGCCGACACCGACCAGCGTAGGAGCGCACCCGGGCGCGACCCCCGGCTCCCTCTACGACTTCGACTGCCGCATCGATGCCATCGGCATCTTCGCCACGCTGCCCGAAGCCGCCGCGTTGGCCGCGGCGAACAAGCGCATCCGCAATATCCTGCGCAAGGTCGAGGGCGAGATCCCCGGCGACATCGACACCAGCCTGCTGCGAGAACCGGCCGAAGAGGCCCTGGCCGAAGCGGTGGAAGCGGCCATCGGCGACACCGGCGATGCCTTGCATCGTCACGACTACGTTGCCGTGCTCGCACGCCTGGCGCGCCTGCGCCCACAGGTGGATGCGTTCTTCGACGGCGTGATGGTCAATGCCGAAGACCCGCAGCTGCGCGCCAACCGGCTCGCATTGTTGAACAAGCTCGGCGACCGCCTCGGCAGCGTTGCCGCCATCGAGCATCTGTCCAGCTGATGTCCAGCTCGGCGGGCGCGCTGCATTTGCAGACCGCCCAGGCCGCGTTGGCGCGGCGCGATCTGGGTGTGGCAGCGTCTGCATTGCAGGCGCTGCTGGAGGTGGAACCGACGCATGTCTCTGCACGCGTGCTGCTGGCCGGCACCGTGTTGGCCAACGGCCGCATGCGCGAAGCGGTGACTCAGCTGCAGCTGGCCGCACGCGATGTGGGCGAGGATGTGGCGATGCGCTGCCGTGTGGCGCAGGCCCTGTTGCGCGTTGGCGAACATCGCGAACTGCACGCGCTGCTGCGGCATCCCTCGGTGATGCAGTGCCGCGACGGCGCGACCTTGGCTTTGCTTGCACACGTGCACCAATCCTTGGGCGAACACGTCCAGGCATTGGCGATGATGCAGCGCGCACAGGCCTGCGGATTCGATGGACCGGACTTCCGTTTTTTTCTTGCGGTGCAACTGCAGTTCAATGGGCGCCTGGATGAGGCGGCGCAGGCGTTGGAGCAGACCCTGGCGCTGTCGCCCGGCTACGGCCGTGCAGCGCTCACGCGTGCGCGGCTGCGCCGTCAGACCACCGGCAGCAACCATGTCGCGCAACTACGTCAGCAATTGCAGCTCGCCAAACCCGAAAGCGAAGATCGTGCCGGGCTGGCGTTTGCGTTGTACAAGGAGCTGGAGGACCTGGGCGACACCGCTGCCGCCTGGGACGCGCTGCAGCACGGCAATGCAGTGATGCATGCACGTCTGCGCCACGATGCCGATGCCGAAGCTGCGCTGTACGCGCAACTGGGCGCGTTGGCTGCGCGGGGCGTGTTCGCAGCGCAGGATACCGGTACCGTACAAGGTCCGCAGCCGATCTTCGTGCTCGGCCTGCCGCGCTCGGGCACCACGGTGCTGGAGCGGATGCTGGGCAATCATTCGCAGATCGTTTCGGCCGGCGAGTTGAACGACTTCGGTCATCAGTTGCGCTGGGGCGCCGATCAGGCCGGGCGCAGTCTGCTGGACGCGCCGTTGCTGCAGGCGCTGCCCACGCTGGATTATGCGCAGATTGGCACGCGGTATCTGCAACAAACGCAGTGGCGTGCCGGGTCGGCGCGCTGGTATATCGATAAATTGCCGGCCAATGCGGTGGCGATCGGCGCGATTGCGCGCGCACTGCCGGGTGCACTGATCATGCACCTGGTGCGCGAGCCGTTGGCGGTATGTTTTTCCAATTACCGCGCGCTGTTCGGCGACTCGTATGCCTACAGCTACGACCTGCACACACTGGCGCGTCACTATCAGGCGTATCACGGATTGATGGCGCAATGGCGCGCCGCATTGCCGGGCCGGGTGATCGATGTGGACTACGCACAGATGGTGCGTGATCCATCCACGGTGCTGCAGCAATTGATGGCGCATTGCGGGCTGGACATCGAGCCGGGGCAGATCGACATCACGCGCAATGCGGCAGCGTCGGCCACGTTGAGCAGCGTGCAGGTGCGCGAGGGCGTGCACAGCCGCAGCGTGGAGGAATGGCGCCGCTATGCAATCCGGTTGGAGCCTTTGCGGCAGGCGTTGTCAGAGGCTGGTCTGATCGATGCTGGCTTGCATTAACGCACTCTAGGCGGCACACCAGATGCGTTGGGAGCACGTTTCATAGGCCTCCAATCCGGTGCACACCGATGCAGTCGCGCTAGCCGAGTCCGCTCGTGCAACGTCATCACTGCATGCGCTGGCATGCAAGCGAGCAGCAGTGCCGCAGCTGCGTCGCAAGCCCAAAAACGCCAGCGGCAGCCGTCCTGGCTGCCGCTGGAGGTGCGCAGGCACAGTGCAGTGAATCAATGCGCGCCGAAGCGCCAGTTCAATTCCAGCATGTAGGAACGGCCATAGCCGGTGTAGTTGAAGATGTTGTAGTACGGGTAGCTGGTGTAGGTGCGGTCGCGTGGCGGGCGGGTATTGGCGATATTGTTGACCGTTGCCGTGAGCGAGATATCGTCGCTGACCGCGTAGTCCAGGGTTGCATTGAACTGATGCGAATGCTACTCAGGCGATTGGGTACTGGTGCATCGGGCCCGGTACGATCGATCCGCGAAAGCGCATCCACGCACGTGGGCGAGTTGATGTCCAGGCTGCCCAGGCGGCACGCCGATTCGGTTTGCAGCAGATTGTCGGTGCTCAGATCGCTGACCTTCTGGTCGATCTTGATATTGTAGTAGTCGGCATTGACGCTGAAGCGTGCGCTTGGCGACCACACCACGCCGGCGCCCCAGGACTTGGCCGTGATCGACTTCAGATCGCGATTGCCGGCGCGGCGTCCTGAAATCGTGGTGCCAGCGTAGGTGCAATCGGCGATCGGCACGCCCGGTTCTTCCACCGCGCAACGGTAGTAATCGTTGACGCCCTGGAAGAAGCCGCTGTCGCCGGCAAAGCTGAAGGCCATGTCCGGCGCCTTGAAGGCGGTGGCGTAGTTACCGCGGAACAACAGCGAGTCGATCGGGCGGAATTCCAGTGCAGCCTTGTAGGTGAATTTGGAATCCCCACCGCCTCCCTGGTTCTTGTAGTCGTCGTAGCGACCAGACAGGTTGGCGGTCAACGTGCTCAGGATCGGGATCCGCGTTTCGAAGGCTGCCGCCCAGTTGTCGCGCTTGCCGCTGCCTTGGGTGCCGGTCAGCTGGTAGAAGTCGCCGGCGATGACGCGCGGGTCGGTCGGGTTGGTCCAGTACTGATTGCCTGCCTGCAACACGCCGGCGATGCCCACAGCGCCGGCAGGCAGGTTGAACAATTCGGTATTGGTCAGCTGCAGGTTGACGTTCTGGGTCCAGGTTCTGGACTTGGTACGGATTTCGTCGTTGAAGCTGCGGTACTGCGCCGGCGTCAATGCGCGATAGAAGTTGGCATCGTTGGGCGAGTAGATCGGGTAGCCGTAATACTCGCCTTGCGGTGCGCCAAGGAATTGTTCGCGGAAGAAGTCTTCGATGCGATCGGCCAGCGGCCATTGCTGGCGACTGTCGATGCGGTATTCCGAACGGGCGTAATAGGCGTCGTAGGTCCAGTTGCTGGCGCCCAGGCCGCCCTTCAGGCCAATTGCGATGTTGTAGGAATCGGCGGTCTGGCGCTTATTGTTGAAATTCAGATTGCCGGTTTCTTCCGGCGCAAAGATGCGCTGATAGCTTTCCAGCTGCTGGCTGTCCTGGTTGTAGAACAGACCGCCGGTGTCAGAAGAGGACTGCCAGAACTGCGAGCCACTGTTGACTTCGACCTTGGTGCGGTTGAGCAGCAGGGTCGAATACAGTTCGGCGTTGTCGTTGAATGCATAGCTCAGGTTGGCATAGCCGCTGGCGCTGCGCTCCTTGTTGAGGATGCTGGCATAGCCAGGCTCGGCACGGCTGCTGCAGAAATTGCCACGGTTGGCACGGTTGTCGTATTGCACCGAACCGTTGAACAGCGCGCCCAGCGCGGCGCAGTTGTCGGCACCGGGGTCGATGTAGGTGCGCGGTGTGTTGTGCAGCGCGATGCGCGAGCCGTAGCGCAGGGTCGGGTCCGGGTTGTCTTTGGTGGAATCGAAATCGCGCCGCTGAAAACCGTAGATCGGGTCCTGATTATTGAGCTGCAGCCCCCACAAGATATTGGCGCCGCCGATCTCGTTGCCGCCAGTGAGCTGAAAGCGCTGGTTGTTGCCGCCGCCACCATCGTAGGTGCCCATGCGGTAGTTCATCTGCACGCCGTCCATGCGCTTTTTCAGGATGATGTTGACCACCCCGGCGATGGCGCTGGAACCGTAGATCGAGGACTGGTTGCCGGGCGCCACATCGATACGCTCGACCATGCCGACCGGCACGCTGGCCAGATCGAAGTTGCTTTGGCCGTTGTAGAGCAGCGGGTAGTCGGCCATGGGCCGGCCATCGATGAGTACCAGGGTGAAGCCCGGATCCAGCCCGAGCAGGCTCAATGACTTGGCGCCCGGAGTAAAGCCGCCACTGAACTGACTGTCCTGCACGGAGCCAGTGGCCATCGGCTGCGAGCGCAGCACGTCGTAGACGTCCTTGAAGCCGCGGCGCTGGATGTCCTGGGCAGTGATCGAAAACACCGGGGTCGCGGTTTCGATCTGGGAGCGGGGGATCAACGAACCTGTCACGGTGACCTTGTCCAATTGGGTCACGTCACCTTGGTCCTGCGCCATCGCAAGCGATGGCATCGTTAAGGCGGTGCATACGGCGGTAACCAGCAGACGACGCTTCATGAAACGAACCTCTCTCTCAAGGTAAACGGGCAAGCAGCAATTGGGGGGGCCGCTCGCAATCAGTGCCAACGAAACGTTAACAACACGCCGAATGTGACCACGTCACTCGGTCCCCGTATAGTCGGGTTTGCTTAGATTTTTTGTCCCTTCACGCCGAGGCTGGGTATCCTTTGACGATGCTTAAAGTCGCGTTTGCTCTTTCCTTGCTGTGCACCCTGTTCGTTCCGCTGCAAGCGGTTGCTCGGGCAACCATCGACAAGATCGAAATCAAGGGCTTGGATGGCGGCGACGACGCCGAGATGATCGAGAACATCCAGGTCTCCCTGTCTCTGTATGAGGCCGTGGGCAAGGAGCAGGGCGAGTCGCGTCTGGAATATCTGTTGGCACAGGCCGAGCGGCAAACGCGTGAGGCGTTGGAGCCGTTTGGCTACTACTCACCGACCATTACGCTGGCTGCACCGCGCGCCGGCGACAAGGTGACCGTGGTGATCACGGTGGATCGCGGCGAGCCGGTGCGGGTACGCACCTCGCATATCTCGATCACCGGCTGGGCCGAGCAGGACCGCTACCTGGGCCAGGACCTCAAGCAGTTCGAGCCGCGCGAGGGCCAGGTCTTCAGTCATCCGCAATACGAAGCCAGCAAGGTGCGCATCACCCGGCGCCTGGCCGAGCGTGGTTACTTCGATGCCGACTTCACCCAGCGCCGCGTTGCGATCACGCGTGCCGAGCATGCGGCCGACATCGATCTGAACTGGGACAGCGGCCGCCGCTACGACATGGGCAAGGTGCGCTTCGACTACGACTACTTCCGCGACGGCCTGTTCGACCCGCTGGTGTACTGGGAAGAGGGCAGCTACTACCACGAAGGCAAGCTTGACCGATTGCGCGAGTCGCTGACCAAGCTGGATTACTTCAGCACCATCGACATCCAGCCCAAGCCCGAAGAGGCAGACGACCAAGGCCGCGTGCCGGTGGACGTCAAACTTACCCGCGCCAAGCGCACGGTCTACACCGCCGGCTTGAGCTACGGCAGCGAAAGCGGCGCCGGTGTACGCGGTGGCGTGGAGCGGCGTTATGTGAACTCGCGCGGCCACAAGATGGACACGCAGCTGGATTACGCGCAGAACCGCAAGAGCCTGACCACCAGCTACCGCGTGCCGGCGTTCCGTTGGCTGGATGGCTGGTACACCGCCTCGGCGCGGCTGTACGACGAGCAGACCGAGTACATCGACCTGCGCAACGTCAAACTCACCGGCAGCCGCAGTGGCCAGATCAACGAGCGCTGGAGCGCGATCGCCTCGATCAACGCCTTGCGCGAGCGGTGGCGTTTCAGCAGCGGCGACGATTTCGAAGGCGCGGTGTACGAGACTTCCACCTTGATCTATCCGCAGTTGCAGGCCAACTACGTCAATGTCGACGACCGGCTGTTTCCGCGCAGCGGCGTGTCGGCGCAGATGTTCATTCGCGGCGGCGCCGAAGGTGCCGGCTCGGACACCAACTTCGGCCAGCTGTATGGCCAGCTGCGCTGGTTCCTGGGCGCCGGCGACAACAGCCGGTTGATCCTGCGCGGCGAAGGTGGCACCACCTGGACCAGCGACCTGGTGGCGATGCCGCCGAGCCTGCGCTTCTTCGCCGGCGGCGCGAACAGCATCCGTGGTTATGCGTTCCGCGAAGTCGGCCCGCGCACGCCCAAGCCCGACGAATTCGCGCTGGGTGCCAAGAACGTGGTCACCGCCAGTGCCGAATACGAGCATTATCTCAAGGGCGGCCCCTGGGGCGGCGCGGTGTTCGTCGATGGCGGCAGCGCCTTCGATGACCGGCCCGACTGGCATACCGGTGTCGGCTTCGGCCTGCGTTGGCGCTCGCCGGTGGGCCCGGTGCGGGTGGATATCGCGCATGGCTTGAACGACCCCGACTCGCAGTTTCAGCTCTACATCGATATCGGGGCCAACCTGTGAGCACGCCCACGCCGCCCTCCGCGCCGCGCCGCGCACGCTTCTATCGCCGGCGCCGCTTCTGGGTGGGCTCGGGCCTGACCGTGCTCGGGCTGGTGCTGCTGGCCTTGATCGCGATCTACTGGCTGCTGCAGACCGTGGCCGGGCGCGATGTGTTGCTGGCGCAGGTCACCGCGCGCCTGCCGGTGGGCGCCACCTTTACCTACCGCGCCGTCGAAGGCCCGGTGGCCGGCCCGCTGACCCTGCGCAATGTCGACTTCAAGTATCAGGACATCCACTTCACCGCCGAGCGCGTGTATCTGGAGCCGGACCTGCGCCCGTTGCTGGGGCGCAAGCTGCAGCTGGACGCGGTGCAAGTGAGCAATGCCACGTTGAACCTGGGCAAGAGCGAGGAACCGTTCACCCTGCCCAGCTGGCCCGAGTCGCTACCGCAGATCAACGTGCCGCTGGCGATCCAGGCCGACAAGATCGATGTGCAGAACCTGCGCATCACCCAGCTGCAGCAGCCGATGATCGTGCTGCACACCGTGCAGGGCGGGCTCGAGGTCGCCACCGGCGAGCTGCGCACGCGCGATCTGGTGATCGACACCGACATGGGCGACTTCCGCCTGCACGGCGATTACCTGCCCAACGACGACTACCGCGCCGACCTGACCGCCACTGCCGTGCTACCGGCCGCACGCGGGCGCACCCCGGCCAGCCTGGGGCTGGTGGCCCGCGGGGATCTGGACAAGATGGAAGTGGCCATTGCCGGCCGGGCGCCGGCGCCGCTGCAGGCCAGCCTGGTGTTCACCGGTCGCGACGACCCGACCTGGGCGTTCAAGGCGGTGACCGAGGCGCTGGATACCTCGCTGTTGATTCCGGCCGCGCAGGGGCAAGCCAATCCGCCTGCCACGCCGATCGCGCTGAACCTGGAAGCCTCCGGCAAGGGCGGCAACGCCGATCTGCACGGCAGCATCAAGCAAGGCGAACTGAGCGCTACGCTGCAACCCTCGCATGTCCGCCTGGCCGAGCAGGTCCTCACCTTCGAACCGTTGGTGATCGACACCTTCGAAGGCCGCACGCAACTGCGCGGCACCGCCGATTTCCGCGATACCCAGAATCCGAGTTTCCGCTTTGCGGTCAACGCCAGCGGCCTGCGCTTCACTCCGGCCGCGGATCCGGCCACACCGGACGCGCCGCTGGTGCCGGTGGAGCTGAAAGACGCACGCCTGGGCGTGGCCGGCACCTTGAAAGCCTGGGCTGCGATCGGCCACGCCGCACTGGAGCGCGATGGCCAGCAGGCCGAGCTGGTCTTCGACAGCCGTGGCAACGACCAACGTGCACAGCTCAAGCAGGTGCAGGCGAAAACGCCGGGCGGTGCGCTGGATCTCACCGGTGAAGTGGCCTGGGCGCCGGAGCTGCAATGGGATGTCAGCGCGCAACTGGCCAAGTTCGACCCGGGCTATTTCGCGCCGGGCTGGAACGGCAACCTGTCCGGCAAGATCGCCTCCAAGGGGCGGCAATTGCCGGCTCCTGCCGGCGGTGTCTCGCCGGGGTTCGAGGCCACTGCGGACATTCCCAGCCTGGCCGGCCAGCTGCGTCAACGCGCGCTGTCGGGCAACGGCAAGTTCGCGTTGCGCGGCGAACAGGGCGAAGGCGAGCTGCAACTGGCGCTGGGCAATAGCCGCATCACCGCCAAGGGCAAGGTGGGCGACCAGCTCGATATCGCCGCGCAGCTGCAGCCGTTGCAGCTGGACGATGTCTTGCCTGGTGCCACCGGCGTCGTGCGTGGGCAGCTGCAGGTCAGCGGTACGCGCGACGCACCCGACATCACCGCCGACATTGCCGGCAACGGCCTGCGCTGGGACACCTATAGCGCCCAGAGCATCAGCCTGCGCGGCCGGCTGCCGTGGCGCGGCAGCGATGGCCAACTGGCCTTCCAAGGTACCGCCATCGAAGCCGGTGTGGTGCTCGACAGCGTGCGCGTGCAAGCGCGCGGCGCGGTGGAGGCCCTGCGGCTGGATGCGGACATCGCCAACAGCATGGCGACTGTCGCCCTGCAGGGCGATGTGCGTCGCAACGGCGAGCGGTGGCAGGGTCAGCTCGCGACCTTGCGCATTGCCCCAGCCAAGGGCGATGCCTGGGCACTGCGCCAACCGGCGCAGTTCGGCACCGATGGCGCGGCGTTTACCTTGTCCGACACCTGCCTGGGTGCGGCCACCGGTGGCGCACTGTGCGCCAGCGCCAACTGGCCGCGCGAGGGCATGGTGGTGCATGGCGACGCGCTGCCGCTGTCGCTGGTGCAGCCGTGGCTGCCCAAGCAGGAAGGTCGGCAGATCTATCTGCGTGGCGAGCTGTCGCTGGACGGTAGCTTCAAGCCGCGCGGCAACGCCTGGGAAGGCAGCCTGCGCATCGCATCGCCCGAAGGCGGCATTCGTTTGGGCGAAAGCCGCTACGCTGCAGTGGCCGGCAATCCCAATCGCGGCGAGTTGCTGCGCTACGACCAATTCAGCGTGCAGGCCGATTTCAGCCAGCAACAGATCCAGGGCAAGCTCGGTATCGGCTTCCAGGGCGCCGGCTTTGTCGATGCCAAGTTCAATACTGGTTGGGATGCGTACGCGCCGCTCAACGGCGAGCTGTATCTGAACATGTCGCGGCTGTATTGGCTGGAGCTGGTGATTGCCGACGTGGTGCGGCCGAAAGGGCTGGTCGAAGGCCACGTGAGCCTGCGCGGCACCCGCGACAAACCGCTGCTCGGCGGCGATGCGACCCTGAGCGATTTCACCGCCGAATATCCATCGATGGGTTTGACGCTGAGCGAGGGCAAGGGCCGCTTCGACGCGTTGCCGGATGGTTCGGCCAAGATCACCGCCTCGGCCAAGTCCGGGCCCGGCACGCTCACCGTCGATGGCGGATTGTCGTGGTTCGGGACCAGCACGCCGCTGCTGCTCAATATCCGCGGCGACAACGTGCTGGCCTACAACACCAGCGAGCTGCGCATCATCGCCAATCCGGACATGCAGTTCGGCATTACCGATAACACCATGCAGTTGCGTGGCAAGGTCACCGTGCCCGAAGCGGATATCGACCTGGAACGCCTGGACCGTGGCACCTCGGTGTCCGAAGACGTGGTGGTGCTGGACCCGGTGGACCCGGAACAGACGCCCGCATCGCCATTGGATATGGACCTGGCGATCGTGCTCGGCGACAAGGTCAACATGAGCGGCTTCGGCCTCAAGGGCGGACTGAGCGGGCAGATGCAGATCCGTGCGCGCCCTGGCCGCGAAATGACCGCCAACGGCGGGCTGGATGTGCGTGGTCGCTACAAGGCCTATGGCCAGGATCTGACCATTACTCGTGGTCAGCTGACCTGGAACAACAACATCGTCTCCGACCCGCGCGTGAGCCTGCGCGCCGAACGCAAGATCGGCGATGTCACCGCCGGCATCGACGTCAGCGGCCGCGCCGAATCGCCGCGTGCCGATGTGTGGTCCGAACCGGCGATGTCGCAATCCGAAGCGCTCTCGTACCTGGTCCTGGGCCGCGGCCTGTCCACCGCCAGCAGCGACGAAACCCAGCAGGTCAGCGCCGCCTCGGCGGCATTGTCGGCCGGCAGCAGCCTGATCGCCTCGCAGATCGGCGCCAAGCTCGGCCTGGACGAAGCCGGCGTCAGTCAATCCAGCACGTTGGGCTCGGTGGTGGGTTTCGGCAAATATCTCTCGCCCAAACTCTACGTCGGCTACGGCGTGTCGATGGTCGGCGGCGGCTCGGTACTGACGCTCAAATACCTGCTCAGCCGCGGCTTCGATATCGAAGCCGAATCCAGCACCATCGAGACCAAGGGGTCGGTGAATTGGCGGCGGGAGAAGTAGGCGACGGTGAGCTGGTAGGAACTGCTGGTCCTTCTGCGGCGTCTGCTGGCGTTGGTGTGCAGCTCTTGTTGCATTGATGGGGGATCACACCGGTTGCATCTGCTTTACCTGCGCTGCGCATCGGCATCAATGGCGCGTTGAACTGTTTCAACGTGCCATTACGCAC
The DNA here is from genome assembly GCF_017746145.1 of Xanthomonas sp. D-99. NCBI lineage: Bacteria > Pseudomonadati > Pseudomonadota > Gammaproteobacteria > Lysobacterales > Lysobacteraceae > Xanthomonas > Xanthomonas sp. D-99. Next base: position 26,703 of record NZ_JAGHWU010000026.1, read on the forward strand.
TCTTTATGCTCGCGCACCGGCGCGCGCATAGCCTCTTTATGCCCGTCAGGCCTACCTTGGCACTCCCGCACTGTGGTGCGTTGAGCCGAACACGATGTGTATCCTGATTTTGCGCGGTCCTCAGGCCGATCCGGCGCCGTTGGTGCCGATGCAACTGCCTGAGTGCGCTGGGCGTGCGTTGCGTACGCTGGCGTGTGCCGATGTGGATCGCTTGATTGCCGAACTGCATGCGGCCGGGGGCGATGCCGAGGTGGAGCTGGTGTTGCTGGATTCGGGCGATCTGCCGTTGTCCGAGCGCAGTTGCGCGCGCGCCTTGCGCGCTGCCGTGGACGCGTTGCCCACGCCGTATATCGAGCTGCATACCGATGCCGATCAGGAACTGGAGCCGTGGCTGCATGCGCAACACGCGCCGTTGGCGGTGGTGATCACGCCGCACGATGCGCCGCGCGCGTATGCGATGTCGCTCGGCATTGCCGCTCGGTGTCTGCCGTCGCTGCACGCGCCACTGCGCGTTGCTGCCTGAGGAGGTCGCCATGTCGATCATGATCCTGCGTGGGCCGGAAGCGGCGATGCCGCTGGTGCGTGGGCCGCAGCCGTTGCCGCCCGCCGTCGTTCGCCAATTGGTGGCGTGTGCCGGGGACGCGGGCAAGACGGTGGCATTGCGTGCCTGTGGCTCGGAACAGGAACTGCTGGATGCGCTACGTGTGGCCGGTCAGGCGCGGATGGAGATCGCGCTGATCGATCCGGGCAGTTGCGTGGACAGTGCGCGGCTACATCGCGTGCTCAGAGACCTGCCTTACCCCTATGTCGAAACGCACGACGACAGCGTGGACCGTCCGGAGCGCTGCCTGCCGCACGGTCTGGGGCAGTGCATCGCCACGGTGCGTGGCTACTGCGCGCAGAGCTATCTGTTGGGGCTGGAGATCGCGCTGGAACATCTGGGCTGCACGGAGATCCAAGGCGATGTCCACGTCGGGACCTGAGCGGCGCCAGCTGCATTACTTCGCCGATTACGAGGGCTACTGCGATGGCCGGCCGGTGCTGTGGGGGCAACTGGCGCATAGCGTGGACGTGCCGGCCGATGGCGAACTGGACGCAGCCGCGCTGGTGCGTGCGCTGCGCCGGCGTGCGGCCGAGGCGCATGGGTTGGAGGCCGGACAGATTCGCCTATGCCAGGTCACGCGGCTGTAGTTGCGAGATTGGACCAAAAAAAAGCGCGCCGACAGGCGTGCGTGCGTCGTGCTCGGCCGGCATGTACCACGCGGACACGCGGGAATGCGGGATCGCGCGCCATCAATGGCTTTTTCGTCGTCAATAGCGCTGAAGCCTGACGGCCATGCCAAGCGCGCTATCCGCGCCGGCCAGACGACGGTTCGCTGTCTATTGGTCGCCACGTGCTGCGTTCAGTGCGAGGACGTCTCTTGATCGCTGTAGACGATGCGTTGCCGTGTTGCCGCCTCCTTCGTGGCACGCCCGCGGTCACACCTGGGCAAACGGCAACCGCCACAAAGACACCGCCGCCCGAAGGCGGCGGTGTCGTTCTGACAGGACCGGGCCATGGACCCCTGCAGATCCTGCTTACTTGGCTGCTGCGTTATCCGGCACGAACTTGGTCAGCTGGTTGGCCGTTGCTGCGACACCGAAGTTGTTGCGTGCATAGCCGGAGCCCCAGTACAGCGCACCGTTCACGATTGCCGGCGCGCTCATCACCGAGCCACTGGCCTTGTAGTTCCACAAGGTGGCGCCGGTATCGCTGTCCAGGGCAACCATATTGCCTGCCATCGATCCGGCAAACAGCAGGTTAGGTGAGACGGTGATCGGACCCTGCGCGCCGGCCGGCACCGTCGGATTGACGGGGTTGATTCCCGGTGCCTTCACTTGCCACAGGATCTTGCCGGTAGCCGCATCCAGTGCCGCCCACGAACCGGCGTTGTGGCTGACGGTGTTGTCTGGGCCCAGCGTGTAGGGGGTGTTGAGGTTATTGTTGATGCCGACATAGATGCGCGACTTGTAGGGATCAAACGCGGCGCCCCACTCGATACCACCGGTGGTGCCGCCCGGACCAACTTGGGTGGACCACACCTTGGCGCCGGTCTTGGCGTCGAAGGCCCAATAGATGCCACTCTTCTGTCCGGCGCCGACCAGTTGTTGCAGCTTGCCGTTGCGCGGCACCGCAAACAGTTGCACGCCCGCACCGCCAAAGTCGTAATCCGGGCCGGTCAGGTTGGTTGCCTGGGTGTTCGGGCACAGGCCATTGGTCGGGGCGAGGATGCACGACAGATTCCAGGCGTCGTAGCCCTGGTTGCGGTTGGCCCAGACCAGCTTGCCGGTATCCAGATTGAGCGAAATCACCGAATCGACGTAGTTGTCCGGTGCCATGCAGTTGAGTTCATCCTGGACGGTCAGGTCGCCGCCGCGATAGGAGCGCGCATTGGACACGCAGTTACCGACGCTGGCGGGAATGTTGTAGTTGTTGCCTGTGCCGAAATAGATGCGGCGCGCGATCGGGTCCACGGCGACCTGGCCCCAAGTCGATGCACCCGTATAGCCTTCGGGCGCGTTGTAGAACTGCCAGACCTTCTTGCCGGTGTTCACATCCAGCGCCACCACACTGCCGCGGAATGAGAACCGGTGGGTGGGATCGAGACTTTCATAATCCCTGGAGGATACCCCCAGGTACACGCGGTTGCCGTACACCACCGGGGACGAGGTGATCTGTGCCTGTGGATTGGTCTCTACCTCGCTCTTCCACAGCAACTTGCCGGTCTTCTTGTCCAAGGCCAGCACGGTGCCGCCGGCCATGTCGCCCAGGATGATGCTCTTGGGGGTGATGGCAGGTGTGGTGCGCGAGAGCGAATTGCTCTTGTTCGTGTAGTCCGACAGCTTGGCCTGCCAGTTCGGCTTGCCGGTTTGCGTGTCCACGCTGTACAGCGTGCCGCCCCAGTCGGGCACGTATAGGGTGCCGCCTTAGATGCTGGGCGTGGCCGAGATGTCGCCGGTGGTGGTCAGCGTCCACGCCGGCTTGAGGGTCTTGACCGTGGTGCGATTGATCTTCCATTCGCCCGGTGCGAAACGCGAATTCAAGTAGCCCCCGCCGGCCACGGTCCAGTTGCTGGGGCTGGCGAAGGGAAGGTCTTGACCGAAGCTGCGCCAGACCTGGCCGGAGCGGGCGAATGCCTCGGTATCCAGGGACGATACCGGCTGCTGCGCGGTGGTGGCGCCAGACTGCGCCAAAGCCACGGCACTGACGAGCAGGCAAGGAACGAGCGTCAAACTGTGGAGTCGCAAACGGCGTTTGGGGTTGGTCATCACGGCATGTCCTAGATGGAAGGAAGCGCTGGATCCCCCCGGATCGGCTGACCGAACGATGGACGATTGACGTGACCGCGCAACACCTGCGCGGCGCTGCATTCAGACAATGGTCGGGTCCGTTTGCATCTGGTGCGACCAACTTGAAAAATTTGCGTTCAATCGGTTCGTTATTCGCACCAATCGTGATGATTCATCACCATTTTCTGTGTTGCGATAGAAAAAATGATTGATGCGGTCTTGGCCGAAGATGCGTCGATGACGGCGGTTTGCAAGAAGTAACCAGGAAATGTTGCGCAACCTTGGGTGTGGGCCTTTGCAACGGATGGACGCGATGGGAAGGGTGCGACGAACCCGGTGCGCGATGTCGGCGGTCGATTGCAGCGTTCTGCGGTATGCAGCGAATGGGGCATCGGCTCGGCACTGCGGCTGATTGCGCTGCGCGTTGCCTGTCGTACGGCGTGCGGAAGTGGAGAGATGAGCGATGCGGGTGGCCGTCCCCTCATCCGCCCCTTCGGGGCACCTTCTCCCGGCGGGAGAAGGGAATGGCGCGTTGCTGATGCGGTACTTTTCTGCGGCATGCGGCCGCGTGGATGCGCGCTGGATGCGCAAGCTAGCGCGACAGCAGACGTTGGGCGCTGCGCCGTTACGTGCATTGTCTCCCTGCGCTGCAGCCAGGCTGCGCGTCGCGATATCGCTACAGGTTGGCCATCGGCACGGAAGCGGTAGCCTCGTGACGCACAACGCACAACGCACAACGCCTAGGCGGCACTCACCGCAGGCACCACGCACGTCGTGTGCGTCCGCTTACACCCGCTCCGATGCGCGTGAGGCATGTTGCACTGCAGCGGGATCGATCGCTGCCAGCTGTGCGATCGCATCCTGCACCACCGCAGGCACGCTGGCATCCACGTCCACCGACACCACGTCCGCTTCGTCCAGCGGCAGCTCCAACGTCTGCAGCTGGCTGTCGAGCAATGTGGCTGGCATGAAGTGGCCCGCGCGGTTGCTCAGGCGGGCGGCGATCACGTGCGGAGCTGCGTGCAGGAACACGAAGCGCATCGGCACGCCGCTGTTGCGCAGCAATTGGCGATGCGCGCTGCGCAAACCGGAGAAGGCCAGCACCACCGATTCGCCGGCCTGCACGAAATCGCGCAGCGTGGCCGATAGCAGTTCTACCCACGGCAGACGCATCGCGTCGGTGAGCGGTTGGCCGGCCGCCATCTGCGCGCGTGCTGCCACGCTGTGGTAGTCGTCTGCGTCCAGAAAACGGAAGCGGTAATGCGCTGCCAGCGCTTGTGCAATGGTGGTCTTGCCGCTGCCGGACACGCCCATCACCACGATGGCAAGCGGCGAAGCGGACGCGGGCGTGGCATGTGGGGCGGTGTCCATCACGTCAGGTTATATCTCTGGATCGATTCGGCATTCGAATGGATTTCACGTTGGCGGCAGCCGATGCGTGGTGTAGCGTCGGCGCTCCTCGCCAGGTGCGCGGGCACTCAGCGTAACGGCGTGCTCGGCCGGGTACAACGCATTTGAAGGTGTGTCGATGCCGTCATCGCCCGCAACGTCTCCTGCATCGGCGCGCCTGCGCTGGCGCGAAAAGCTGGGCTATGGCGCCGGCGATCTGGGTCTGAATCTGTACTGGGCCAACATCTCGGCGTTCTTGCTGATCTTCTACACCGACACCATGCACCTGCCGGCTGCTGCGGTCGGCACGATGATCCTCTTGACCAAGATCGCCGATGCGATCGCCGACCCCGCGATGGGCGCATTGGCCGACCGCACGCGTAGCCGGCTTGGCAAGTTCCGCCCGTATCTGCTGTGGGGCGCGCTGCCGATGGCCGCTGCTGGCGTGCTTGCCTACACCACGCCGGATCTGGACCAACATGGGCGCATGTGGTGGGCCACGATCACCTTCCTGGTGATGATGCTGGCCTACACGGTGGTGAGCATTCCGTACTCGGCATTATCCGGCGTGATCACCGCCGACAGCCAGCAGCGTACCGGCCTGATCAGCCTGCGATTCATCGGTGCGTTTGCAGGGACCACGTTGGTCAATTACTTCACGATGGACCTGGTGCGCTGGTTCGGCGCAGGCGACGATGCGCTGGGATGGCAACGTACGATGATGCTGTACGGCGCGGTGGCGCTTGCGTTGTTCGTCGCCGTGGCGCTGACCACGCGCGAACGCGTGCAGCCGCCGCCGCAACAACGCACACCGATTCGTCGCGACATCGCCGATCTGCTGCAGAACAAACCGTGGTGCGTACTGTTCGTGCTGTCGTTGATCATCATGATCACGATCACCATGCGCGGTGGTGCGGGCGTGTACTACCTCAAGTACTACGTACAACGCCCGGATCTGGTTGGCCTGTTTCTGGGTAGCTATTCGGTCGCCCTGGGGGTGGGTGCGGCCATCACGCCGCTGCTGACGCGGCGCTGGGACAAGCGCCAGCTGATGTTCTGGCTGATGGTGCTCGTCGGCCTGCTGAGCTGCGCGATGTTTTTCGTGCCGGCCCATGCGGTGTGGGCGGTGTTTGTCTTGAACATGCTGATCGGTCTGGCGCTGGGGCCGAAATCGCCGTTGGCGTTTTCGATGTATGCCGATAGCGCCGACTACACCGAATGGCGCACCGGCCGCCGTGCCACGGCGATGACGTTCGCCGCGGCGACGTTTTCGCAAAAGCTCGGCGGGGCGTTGGCCTCGGCCGGCATTGCCTGGGTGCTGGCTGCAATGGGCTATGTCGCCAACACCGCGCAGTCCACCGGGTCGTTGACCGGCATCGTGCTGCTGCTGACCGTGATTCCGGGCGCGGTTGCGCTGCTGGCGGCCTGGACCATGCGTTTTTATCCGCTGGACGACGGGCTGTTGAACCGCATCCAGCACGAACTGGCCGCGCGCAAGCGCGACGAACCGGAGCACCCCTGACCGTGTCTGCAACGCCCCCCTCAACGTCCGATGCGCTGTCCAGCTTGATGGCGCCCAGTGCCGATGGTGCGCGCTACGCACTCTACAGCCCCACGGCGATGCCCAATGCCGGCGGCTTCCTGTGGAACCGCCGCATGATGGTGCAGCTGACCTGCCGCGGTTATGCCACCGGACAGTTCATGCAGCCGGAGCCATCGAAATACGCGCATGCGCCAATGCTGGAAGCGCGCAATTTCATGATGCCGGAGCAGCCGTACTACGCGCATCACCCCGGTCGGTTCTTTTATCTCAAGGACGAAGACACCGGCGCGTTGTATTCGGTGCCGCACGAGCCGGTGCGCGCGCAGCCGCAAGCGTTCGAGTTCTCTGCCGGCAAGCACGATGTGCGCTGGCGGGTGCGCCATGACGACATCGTGGTGGAATTGTGCGTTTCCCTCCCCACCGACGATGCGGTGGAGCTGTGGGAATGTCGTGTGCACAACGGGTCCGGTCGCGGGCGCAGGCTGAGCCTGTATGCGTATTTCCCGGTCGGCTACATGTCGTGGATGCATCAATCCGGCGGGTACGAGCCGGCCTTGGGCGGGATCGTCTGCCGGAGCGTGGCGCCGTATCAAAAGGTGGACGATTACTTCCGCCAGCGCGATTTCAAGGATTGCACCTTTCTGCTGCACGAGCAGACGCCGGTGGCCTGGGACGCGCAGCAGATGGCATTCGAAGGCGAGGGTGGTTTGCACGCGCCATCGGCCGTGCAGGCCGAGCAGCTGGGCAACCACGAGGCGCATTACGAAACGCCAGCCGCCGCGTTGCAATACCGGCTGACCCTGGAGGCCGATGCGGCCAGCGTGTATCGCTTCGCATTCGGGCCGGCCAAGGACGATGCCGAAATTGCCGCGCTGCGTGCGCGCTATCTCTCGGAAGAAGGATTTGCTGCGGCCGCGCGCTACTACGCGCAGTACCTGCAGGCCGGCAATGGCTGCGTGCAGATCACAACACCCGATGCGGCGCTGGACAATCTGGTCAACCACTGGTTGCCGCGTCAGGTGTTCTATCACGGCGACGTCAATCGCCTGACCACCGATCCGCAGACGCGCAATTATCTGCAGGACCATATGGGCATGGCCTACCTGCAGCCTGCCACCGCACGCGCAGCGCTGTTGCATGCCTTGTCGCAGCAGGAGCCCAGCGGCGCAATGCCGGACGGCATCCTGTTGGTGGAAGGCGCCGAGCTCAAATACATCAACCAGGTGCCGCATACCGATCACTGCGTGTGGTTGCCGATCTTCCTCAGCGCATATCTGGCCGAAACCGGCGATACCAGCATCCTGGACGCGCGCGTGGAAACCCATGACGGGCAGCGCCTGAGCGTGGCCGAGCGCCTGGATGCAGCGATGCAATGGCTGCTGGATGCGCGCGATGCACGTGGGTTGAGCTTCATTGCGCAGGGCGACTGGTGCGACCCGATGAACATGGTCGGCTGGCGCGGCAGGGGCGTGTCCGGCTGGCTCACCGTGGCCACTGCGTATGCAGTGCGCCTGTGGTCGGAGATCTGCACCGCGCAAGGGCGCAGCGCACAGGCGCAGGCATTCGGTGAGGCGGTTGCCGTCATCAACGCCGATGCCAACCGTGAGCTGTGGGACGGCAACTGGTACGCGCGCGGCATCACCGACGACGGGGTGCGCTTCGGCATCGCCGACGATGTGGAGGGGCGCATCTATCTCAATCCGCAGAGTTTCGCGCTGCTGGCCGGCACTGCCGATGCGCAGCAACGTGCGGCGCTGCTGGAGGCGGTACGCGAGCAGCTGCACACACCGTATGGCCCGGTGATGCTGGCGCCGGCGTACACGCACATGCGCGACGACGTGGGCCGGCTGACCCAGAAGTGGCCGGGCGCGGCGGAAAACGGTGCGGTGTACAACCACGCGGCGGCATTCTATCTGTACAGCCTGTACCAGATTGGCGAGGCCGACCGCGCCTGGGAGATCCTGCGCGCCCTGCTGCCAGGGCCGACACGCGAGGATGTGCTGCAACGCGGCCACCTGCCGGTGTCGCTGCCCAATTACTACCGTGGCGCGTGGCATCAATACCCGCGTACGGCGGGGCGTTCGAGCCAGCTGTTCAACACCGGCACGGTGGCGTGGGTGTATCGCTGCGTGCTGGAAGGCCTGTTCGGGCTGGTGGGCGAGGGCGACGCGCTGGCGATCCGTCCGCAGCTGCCCTCGCATTGGCCGCAGGCGCGTGCGAGGCGCCAGTTCCGCGGCGCGGACTTCGACCTCACGCTGACGCGCGAGCCGGGCCGCACCGCGATGGAGGTGCTGGTGGATGGCGAGCTCTGTCCGGAGCAGCGCATCGGCAACATCGCACGCGGGAAGGTGTATCGGGTCCAGGTAAGGCTGCCCGGTTGATGGCGGGTCGCTCGCCGTGTCAGCAGTGGCGGCGGCAATGGGTGGCTGAAGCAGCGCGAGCGCGCTTGCGACGCCCTCCTGCTGGCTCGCATCAGCGCGTCGGCGCTGGCCCCAGATAGGACGCAGGCACCGGCACGGTGCTCAGCACGAGCTTCTCCAGGACGATGTTGTCGTCGATCCTGAAGACCTTGATCGTGTGCCGACCCTTCGCCAGCGCGCCCATCTGCGCCGAGACGAACACCGCATTGTCCCGTACCGCGGTTGCCCAGGCTTTTTCGGCGGGCGTGTTCTGCGCCCCGCCGGTCGGGTGCAGCTCCCAGTTGACGGTGGTCACCGGACCGTCGTCGATGGAGACGCCGAGGCGCAGCGGCCCGCGGTTGGACGTCTCCAGTGTGGGCGCAAGATACAGGCCGAGCGTTGCAGGGCCCGGCGTGGTGACCACCACGTCGTACTCCACTGCGACACGGTCTTCGGCCGTGGTGGCAGGCTGCCCCTGTGGCAGCGCGACCAGGGCGCCCTGGGTGCGTCCCAGCGCGGGGATCGCCCTCCATTGCAGCCCCTTGTTGGCGATGACCCGCGAGAACATGGGCGCTTCGAGCGAGAGTACCCCTGGCGTTTGCGGGGCAGGCGGCGCGAACGCGATGGAGCGTGCGATCCGGTCGGGCGGCGTATCGCCGCCAACGCGGCTGATCGAGGGCATGGACTGCTGGGTGGGGTCGTTCCAGATCACATAGCTCATGTGGACCTGATTCATCATGCCGTCCCATTTGCCGCCGTTGATCGCGTGGTAGCGCTGTGTCAGTGCCCTATCGCGCTCGAAGGTGGTTTCGACCATGTCGGCGAAGTAATTGGCACGTGCATCGTTGCGTGCGGCCAGGCGCTTGTTCCATGCGGCCGCGTAATAGAGCTGGTAGAGATTGGAGACGGCCGCGATTGGGTATTCGACCAGCTGGTAATAGGCGTCTTGCTGGTCGGCGGGCAAACTCGCCTTGACGCCGAGCATGCGCTGCTCAAGCGCCTGCCATTGCGCAACGATGGCGCCGAACTCGCCGCCATCCAGCTTGGCCGGCGCACCTTCGCCCAGGGCGAAGCTGTCCTGATCGACCAGTTCCGGCTTTCTCCTTGCAACCAGCATGCTGTAGCGGGTGATCAGCTCTCCGATGCGTGCGGCATGCGCCGCGTCGAACGATTCCTGCGCCCACTGCTGCGGATGCGCCGCAAGTGCGCCGGGCGTCATCGCTTCCGGATTCCAGGCCATCTTCAGGAAAAAACTCAGTGGATATTCCATCGGCTTGATATCGCCGACGTTGACCACCCACAGTTGCCGTGCGCCGCGCTGATAGGCCAGATCCATCTGCTGCCAGATCTTTTCGATCTGATTGGTATTGATCCATTTGTAGTTGCGCGGCACGCCCACATAATCGAAGTGGTAGTACACGCCATACCCGCCGGCGCGCTGCAGGTCGGTGACCGGAAGGCGGCGGATCTGGCCCCAGTTGTCGTCGGAAAACAGCAGCGTGACATCGTCGGGCACCTGCATTCCGTGGTCGTAGTAGTCCTGCACTTCCTTGTAGAGCGCCCAGACCTGCGGCGTTTGCGCGGCCGGTGCCTTCGTCACATCGGCGATGATGGCGCGCTGGTCGGCCACAACCTTTTCCAGCAAATGGCTGGCCGTACTCTCGGCCATCGGTTCGTCGCCATCGCCGCGCATGCCGACGGTCACCAGGCTGTCGTAGCGTTGGCCACCGCCCTTGGACATCATCCGCGCAATGCCGCCCTGCCAGAAGGCGCGCAGGTTGGCGGCATTGCTGGTGTAGTCCCAGGCGCCGCCGCTGTTGGGAATGCTCTTGAGGTGCCACTCCTTCTGCGCACGCATCATCGGCTCATGATGGGAGGTGCCCATGACGATGCCCATCTGATCGGCCAGCACCATGTTGTCGGGATCATCGACATTGAATGCCTTGCCCCACATCGCCGGCCACAGATAGTTGGCCTTCATGCGCAGGCCCAGCTCGAAGACATGCGCGTACATCTTCGCATTGACGCCACCGAATTTCTTCGTCGCCCAGCCCTTCAAGGCAGGGTCTTCGTCGTTGATGAAGAATCCGCGGTAGCGCACCTTCGGCGCATCGGACACGCTGCCGCGGGTGACGAACAGGTTGGATCGATGCGCCGTCGCGACGTCGGCGAACCAGTACCACGGCGACACGCCAATCTTCTCCGAGACATCGTAGGTACCGAATACCGCGCCACGGCGATCGGCGCCGACGATGACGAGCGCCCGATCGATCTGCGGCGTGGGGCGATCGACGACAATTTGCGTGTACGCCTCCCAGCGCTGCAGCAAGGCGCGCCTGTCGATTTTCCCGGCGGCGATGAGCACATCGATGATCGGACTCTGGCCGAGCGTGCCAACGATCACGGCCGTTCCGCGAACGCTTGCCAGATCGGTGCTCACGCCACTGGTGCGGCCGGCAACCCGTTGCAGGTCGGCTGCGAAATTGCCGGCCGCCGATCGCACCGCGGAATCGGCCGAGGCATCGACCACGACCGTGGCAGGTACCTCCGAGCGGATCAGTGCAAACGCACCGGCGCTGTCGCGTTCGCACACCGACACTGGCGTGGTACAGGCCCAGGCACCGTCGGCAGCGAAAAGGCCGGCCGCGATGATCAGCAGGAATCGCATGACCGACGGCGCAATTGACGAGATCTGGCTTCTTGCTTGAACGGACATGGGCTCTCCCACACATGCGGTGCTGGTTTCTGGATGGGTGCGACACGCGTATCGACGGCACTGCCAAGCGGCGGGCGCGGCCGATGCACCACCGGTATGCGCCGCGCCTGCACGAGAGGGCGCGTTCCATCGCGTTGTGATGAACGCGCATCGCGATACGGTGACTGCCGTCGCTGCACTGCAGCAGTCATCGGATCACGCGGTGGCGCAAGATGGCGTTGCGTGGCGGGCATTGCTGTCATGCAAGACGACATCGAGCAACGAAGGGCTTTGGCACATCGTCCGATTCGAGGTGGTCAGACAGTATGTCGTGTTAGCGCTAACATCAAGCCGGCTGGCAAGCGCGGCTGCGGGGTGGAGGTCTCACTTCCCTGCGCAGGCAGTGTCTCTCGCGGCCCTGTTTTCGCCGATCGCGGCGATGGCGGCGGCGCGGTTCAACCGTGCTGGCATGCGTGAGCAGGCCATGGGGGCCGCACCGGTGGCGGCAAACCAACTACAGACATGCCCGCAGTCGGCGCGGGCATGTCTGCGCGTCTGCGATGCCAATGCCCGGCAGAGGCGGCGTCAGCGCTTTCCACCACGGCCTTGAGCAGCCCGGCAGGGCGAGCGCGCATGCCGATGCAAACCGCACGGCAGGCCCCGCCCGGCCCGGCTGCCGCGCTTGCAACGCCAATGTGCGCGACTGCGTAAACTCCACCGCTGGCGCTGCGCCACGTCGGAGGACATGTTGGTCTCGAACTGGATCCTGCTGTTGGTGTCCCTTGGTTACGCGGCGCTGCTGTTCGGGGTGGCGTGGTGGGGCGACCGCCGTCCGCTCTATCCGGAGCGGCCGTGGCTGCGGCCGGCGGTCTACAGCCTGGCGCTGGCGGTGTATTGCTCGTCGTGGACCTTCTACGGCGCGGTCGGCTCGGCGGTGCGCAATGGCATCGGCTACCTGCCGATCTATCTGGGCCCGCTGCTGTTGCTGCTGTTCGGCTGGCGCATCATCGAGCGCCTGGCACTGATCGCGCGCGCCGAAAACACCGTCTCCATCGCCGATTTCATCTCCTCGCGCTACGGCCGTTCGCGCCGGCTGGCCGCGTTGGTGGCGGTGATCGCGCTGATCGGCATCGTTCCGTATCTGGCCCTGCAATACAAAGCGGTGGCGATGAGCCTGGAAGTGTTGACCGGGCATAGCAGCGCCGGGCGCGGCATCTTCGCCGACCCGGCGTTGTATGTGGCATTGCTGATGGCCTTGTTCGCCACCTTGTTCGGCACCCGCCAGGTGGATGCCACCGAACACCACCGCGGCATGATGCTGGCGATCGCGCTGGAGTCGGTGATCAAGCTGGTCGCCATCGTGGCGGTGGGGCTGTTCGCGTGGCTGTGGTTGAGCGAGCACCAACTGCATATCGCCGATTCGGCGCGCACGCTGTTCGAGCACACGCCGTCGGTGGGCTTCATTTCGCAGACACTGCTGAGTTTTCTGGCCGTGATCTGCCTGCCGCGCCAGTTTCATGTGGCGGTGGTCGAATGCAGCGACGTTGGCGATATCCGCCGGGCGCGTTGGTTCTTCGGCGCCTATCTGGTGATCATCTCGGCGATGGTGGTGCCGATCGCCTCGGCCGGCATCGCACTGTTCGGCAAGGGCAGTGCGGTGGTGGACGATGCGGTGGTGCTGGCATTGCCGCTCAGCCAGGGCAATACGGTGCTGGCGCTGGTGGCGTATGTGGGCGGGTTTTCGGCGGCCACCGGCATGGTGATCGTGGCCAGCATCGCGCTGGCCACCATGGTCAGCAACGACCTGGTGATGCCGGTGCTGCTGCGTCGCCGCGGCAGCGCCGATGCGCGCGCGGCGGTGGCCTCGCGCGTGTTGTGGATCCGACGTGTTGCCATCCTGCTGCTGGCGCTCATTGCCTACGGATATCACCGCAGCGTCGCCAACGACACCACGTTGGCTGCGTACGGGCTGATGGCATTTGCCGCAGTGGCGCAGTTCGCGCCCGGTGTGATCGGCGGGCTGTATTGGCGTGGTGCCAGCCGCAAGGGCGTGGAGACCGGCATGGCGCTCGGCTTCATGACCTGGATCTACACGCTGCTGCTGCCGGCGGCCACGCGCGCCGGCTGGCTACAGACGGACTGGCTGGTGGACGGGCCGTTCGGCATCGCCTGGCTGCAGCCGCAGCAGCTGTTCGGCATGCGCGGCTGGGACCCGCTGGCGCATGGCACGTTCTGGTCGCTGCTGATCAACGTGGGCGCGATGATGCTGGTCTCCGCGCGCTGGCGTCCCGGCGTGGACGAGCGGCTGCGTGCAGCGCCGTTCCTGGACCCGTACGCGCAGCGCCCGGCGGTGGCCGGCGACTGGCCGGGGCATGTGCGCGTGGCCGATCTGCAGGCGCTGGCCGAGCGTGTGGTGGGCGAACGGCACGCGCATCGCGCTTTCGTCGACCAGGCCTCGCTGCTGGAACGCGAGCTGCAGCCCACCGTGGTGGCCGACCGCGCCTGGGTGCAGTTCACCGAACGCCTGCTCGCCGCCTCCATCGGCGCCGCCTCCGCGCGCCTGGTGCTGACCAGCCTGTTGCGCGGTTCGGGCATGGAACTGGGCGAAGTGGTGGCGGTGCTGGACGAAGCCGGCCAGGAGCTGCGCTTCAATCGCGAGATTTTGTCCACCACGCTGGAAAACATCAGCGCCGCGGTCAGCGTGGTCGACCCGGACATGCGCTTGACCGCCTGGAACCGGCGTTATCAGCAGTTGTTCGGCTATCCCGATGGCATGTTGTATGTGGGCCGGCCGGTGGCCGATCTGATCCGCTACAACGCCGAGCGCGGCGAACTGGGCGAGGGCGATATCGAAGACCAGATCGATCGGCGTATCCGGCATATGCGCGCCGGCTCGCCGCATGTGTTCGAACGCACCCGCAGCGACGGCAAGGTGATCGAGATGCGCGGCCAGGCGCTGCCGGGCGGTGGCTACGTCACCAGCTACAACGACATCACCGACTACAAGCGCGCCGAACGCGCGTTGCTGGACGCCAACGAAAATCTGGAGCAGCGCGTCGCCGATCGTTCGCGCGAAGCCGAGCTGGCGCAACAATCCAAGACCCGCTTTCTGGCGGCGATCAGCCACGACGTGTTGCAGCCGCTCAACGCCGCGCGTCTGTTCGCCTCGGCCTTGCGCGAGAGCCATCAGAACAACGAAGAGCAACGGCATCTGGCCGAACGCGTGGACGCCTCGCTGCGTGCGGCCGAAGAACTGCTGGACGGCCTGCTCGACGTCTCGCGCCTGGATGCCGGCGGGTTGCGTCCCACGGTCGAGGATTTCGACGCCAGCGCGCTGATGCACGAGCTGGCCGCGCAATACGCGCCGGTGGCGGCCAGCCGCGGTCTTCAGCTACAGGTTCATGTGCGCGCGATCTGGGTGCGCAGCGACCGCCGTCTGCTGCGCCGGGTGATGCAGAACTTCCTGGCCAATGCGCTGCGCTACACGCGTCAGGGCCGCATCGTGCTGGGCATGCGCGGGCGCGGGCAGCAGGTGGAGCTGCAGGTGTGGGACACCGGCCCGGGCATTCCCGAACACCACATGCGGCAGATCTTCGAAGAATTTCGCCGCTATCAGCAGCCCTTCGATTGGGGCGAGCAGGGTCTGGGGTTGGGTCTGTCGATTTGCCAACGCATCTCGCGCCTGCTCGATCACGACCTGAGCGCGCGCAGCCAGGTCGGCCGCGGCAGCATGTTCTCGATCCTGTTGCCGCGTGTGGCGCCGGTTCCGGTGGCACCGCTGTTGCCGGTGACGGCTGCACGTGCATCGCGCAGTGGCGATTCGCTGGCCGGCCTGCGCGTGCTGTGCGTGGATAACGACCGCGAAATTCTCGATGGCATGCGCGCGCTGCTCGGCCGCTGGCAGGTGGAGGTGATCACCGCCAGCACCGTGGACCAGGCACTGGAACGTGCGCGCGAACAGCCGGACCTGATGCTAGTGGATTACCACTTGCACGACCGCATGGATGGCCTGGACACGCTCGATGCGGTGCAGGCCGCCGCACCCGCACCGATCGCCGGCGCCTTGCTCACCGCCGATGGCCGCGACGAACTCAAGCAGCTTGCGCGCGAACGCGGTTATCGGCTGCTGACCAAGCCGGTGAAGCCGGCCTCGCTGCGCGCGTTCCTGAGCGCGCATCACGATGCAAAGACACGCTGACAGGTGCACCTGTGCATCGCGACATGCGGGGATGCACGCCGCAGCGATCACGCATTCCATGATGCCGATCGCGTGCGGTTCGCACGCCCACGCAGCGTAGGAGCGCACCCGGGCGCGATGGCGGCTTTACCAGGAAAACCCGCCGCGCCCAGGTGCGCTCCTACGGCTACGCCGCACCGCCCAGGTGCTCGTAAAGAATCACGCTGCCGACGATCACCAGGATCAATCCACCCAGGATTTCGGCGCGCTTGCCGATCAGATTGCCGAGCGCGCGGCCCAGCATCACGCCGGCAGTGACCATGCTGAAGGTGCACAGGCCCACCACCACCGCCACCACGCCGATGTGCACATCCAGAAACGCCAGGCTGACGCCGACCGCCATCGCATCGATGCTGGTGGCAAAACCCGTCGTGGCCAAGCCCAGCAAGCCGTGCCGTTTCGGCGTGTCGGAGGCTGCATCGTCGGCATCCTCCGGCCCGTTGCGCAGGCCGGCCACGATCATGTGCGTGCCCAATGCGCCCAGCAGCACGAAGGCGATCCAGTGATCGTAGGCAGACACATAACTGGATGCGGCACGGCCCAGCAGCCAGCCGATCACCGGGGTGATGGCTTCGATGCAGCCGAAGATCAGGCCGGCGCGTAGCGCGTCGCGCCACTGCGGCTTGCGCATCGCCGCGCCCTTGCCGATCGCCGCGGCAAACGCATCGGTCGACATCGCAAAACCGATCAACACAATGGAAAAAGGAGACATCGACACTCTCGGGTTGGGCACGGTCACAACGACATGCGCCCGCGCCAACCGTCGTCGTGCACGCATGCCGTTGGTCTCGCCAAACCGAAACTGGTTGCCTGCACCACGGCGCACTGGCCGAGTATGTTGATGCAGGCGCTTTCGATGACGAAAGCAGGCTACTCCCCAAGGGGCGCGCAGTGTATCAACGCATTGCCGCGTTCGGTGCGTTTGCACTGCACGCGAAGGTCGGTCTGATCTTTATAGCCGTGGCTATGCGGGCGCCGTGCGTGCTGCCTGCCCGCTTCTTCAAGCTGCCCAATACGGGGTGTATTCCTTTACATCGCAGGCATCGACGTGCGGCGCGCAGTGGCAGGCAACAGGCGATGCGGCGTCGCGCAGGAGTGTGCCGCCTGGAAACGCGCGGGTAGGCGATGGCGCGCATGCGCCGGTCGCGCACGTCGCTAATGCAGCGCGCTGGAAATCTCGGCGGTTGCCGCGCACAGGGCCTGCAACGCCGCTTGCGGACTCACCAGCGCAGGGCGCCGTTCGATGAAGGGCACCGTGAGCGTGTAGGTGGCGCTGCCGCGCTGCAGGATCGGTGCAGTCAGATCGACCACGCCCACCACCGCTTCGCTGGGCTGCATGGCATAGCCATCGCGGCGCGCCTGCGCGGCGGCGGCCAGGAACTGCGCGCGCTCGAATGGCACGTCGCTGGCCTCGAGCATGTCCAGCCAGCGCGCCTGCACCTCCGGCTGCTGGAACGCGAACAGCACCAGTCCGGAGCTGGAATGCGTCAACGGGCGACGATGCCCCGGGCGTACCACCAGGCCCAGGTCGCTGGGCACGTCCATTTGCGCGATCACCACGATCTGGTCGCCGGATGGCGCGACCAGGTGGCACGGCTGATAGATCGTATCGGACAAGCGCCGCATCACCGGCAAAGCGGCTTCGCTGATGCTTTGCACCTGCGGCTGCTGCATGCCGAGCATGAACAGGCGGTTGGTCAGCACGTAGTCGCCCTCGCCATCGCGCGTGAGGTAACCGCGTTCTTCCAGCACCTGCAGCATGCGAAAGATTTCCCCGCGCGAACGCCCGATACCCTGCGAGATCGCCCCCATGCTCATCGGCTGCGCCTGACGGGCGAGCAATTCCAGGATGTCCAGCCCCTTGTCCAGGGCGGGTGCGCGGTACTTGGCGGGTTCGGTGCTCATCCGTTTGCGGGTCCAGGCAAGGTGCGGCGCGCCAGGGTACAGGCATCGCAGGCACGGCGGCGGTGGAGGTCTCTTGGTGCAAATATAAACAAAGATTTTATATTTGCATGGCGCTGGCCTGCGCAGTACGCTCGCTCGATTGCAACGCAAGCGCCACAGCCTTGGGAGGGGAACGGTCGCATGCATCACAGTGACATTGCCGCGTCGCCGCGCGGCAACCTGGCGCGCACCGCCATGGTTCCCCTGTTGTTGATCGTCAGCCTGTTCTTTCTATGGGGCATGGCCAACAACCTCAACGACATCCTGATCAAGCAGTTCAAGAAGGCGTTCGAACTGACCGACCTGCAGGCCGGGCTGGTGCAAAGCGCGTTCTACATGGGCTATTTCGTGTTTGCGATGCCGGCGGCGATGTTCATGCGCCGGCACAGCTACAAGGCCGCGGTGGTGCTGGGCCTGCTGCTGTACGCCTGCGGCGCCTTCCTGTTCTATCCGGCCGCGCAGGTGCACACCTACTGGCTGTTCCTGCTGGCGCTGTTTGTGATCGCCAGCGGCCTGGCGTTCCTGGAAACCACGGCCAACCCGCTGGTGACCGTCCTCGGTCCGGCCGATGGCGCGGCGCGGCGCTTGAACCTTGCGCAGGCGTTCAACCCGCTGGGCTCGATTACCGGCGTGCTGGTCGGCCAGCACTTCATCTTCTCCGGCGTGGAGCACACCCCGGCCGAACTGGCCGCGATGGCGCCGGCCGCGCGCGAGGCGTTCTTCGCCACTGAATCGGCGGCCGTGCAGATGCCATACCTGATCATCGGTGCGGTGGTGGTGCTGTGGGCGATCCTGATCGCGCTGGTGCGTTTTCCCAGCGGCGCGGCGGACGCAGACACCGGCGGTGCGCCCAGGCGCGCACGCTTCAGCGAACTGCTGCGTAATCGCTTGTTCGTGTTTGCGGTGGTCGCGCAGTTCTTTTATGTGGGCGCGCAGGTCGGAATCTGGAGTTATCTGATTCGCTATCTGCAGGATGCCGTGCCTGGCACGCCGGAAAAAACCGCTGCGACCTATCTGACCATCTCGCTGGTGCTGTTCATGGCCGGCCGCTTCATCGGCACCGCGCTGTTGCGTTACCTGGCGCCTGCCAAGCTGTTGGCGAGTTTTGCCGTGATCAATCTGATCTTGTGCGCGGTGGCCATCGCACTACCCGGGTGGATCGGGTTGTATGCGCTGGTGGCGGCGAGCGTGTTCATGTCGGTGATGTTCCCGACCATTTTTGCGCTGGGCCTGGACGGCATGCACGACGATGCACGCAAGCTGGGCTCGTCCATGCTGGTGATGTCCATCATCGGCGGTGCCTTGCTCACGGCGGTGATGGGCGCGGTGTCGGACATGGCCGGCATCCACTGGGCGATGGTGGTGCCGGGTGCGTGCTTTGCGGTGATTTTGTCGTTCGCATTGCGCGCCCGCCGCGCGGCGCCCGTCGTTGCAGGAGCCTGAGCATGCCGCGTCTTTGTTATGTGCTGGATCTACACGACGATGCGGCGCTGATGGCCGAATACGAGCGCTGGCATCAGCCCACCGAGGTATGGCCGGAAGTGGTGGCCTCCCTGCAGCAGGCCGGCATTCTGGAATTGGAGATCTTTCGCAGCGGCGATCGGCTGGTGATGCTGATGCAGGTGCGCGAGGACTACGATCCGGCCGCCAAGGCGGCGCGCGATGCAGCCGACCCGCGCATTCAGGCGTGGGAGCAGTTGATGTGGCGGTTTCAGAAGCCGCTGCCTGGCAGTGTCCCAGGCGAGAAATGGCGGCAGGCCGGGCGGATCTTTGCGCTGAGTGAGGCGATCGACGCGCAGCGCTAGGCCGCGCCCTCATCCGCCCTGCGGGCACCTTCTCCCGCAGGCGGGAGAAGGACGTGATCTGGCACAGGCCGGAGAGGTGCGTGGTTCGGTTTGGCTCGGGCGTGGTGGGATGGACCCTCCGGCCGGGCATCTGCAGTGCGCTGCGGCCAGCGGTTGGCGTTGCGCGACCTCGTAGACCTATGACCCCGCTATCCCGGGCGACCGACGACTTCCTTCTCCCGCGCGCGGGAGAAGGTGCCCGAAGGGCGGATGAGGGAACGCGGACTCAGGTCTTGGCGCTGGCCGCCAGATCCTCCACCCAGAACCGCCCGCACGGATAGCTGAACTCCGCAATCGAGGCGGCGTGCATTTCTGCGGAGAAACCAGCGGCTTCCGGGGCGAGATAGCGGCCGTGGCGGATGCGCACCGGATCCAGGAAGTGCTGGTGCAGATGGTCGACGAATTCGATCGCGCGGTCTTCCATCTTGCCGGTGATGGCCACGAAATCGGCCATCGCCAGATGCTGCACCAACTCGCATAGACCGACGCCGCCAGCGTGCGGGAATACGCGCACGTTGAACTTGGCGGCCAGCAGCAGGATGGCGAGATTTTCGTTGACCCCGCCCACGCGCGCGGCATCGATCTGGATCAGGTCCACCGCACCGGCCTGCAGCAACTGCTTGAACACCACCCGGTTCTGCGTGTGTTCGCCCGTGGAGACCGGCACCGGAGCGATGCCCTGACGGATGGCGGCATGGCCGAGCACGTCGTCCGGGCTGGTGGGTTCTTCGATCCAGGCGATGTCGAATTCGGCCAGCTGGCGCATCCAGTCGATCGCCGGGCCCACATCCCAGCGCTGATTGGCATCGACTGCCATGGCGATGTCCGGGCCAATGGCTGCGCGCGCGAGGCGGCAGCGACGAACGTCGTCGCGCACGTTGGCGCCGACCTTGAGCTTGATGGTGCGGAAGCCGTCGGCCACCGCTTCCTTGGCCAGCCGCACCAGCTTCTCGTCCGAGTAGCCGAGCCAGCCGGGCGAGGTGGTGTAGGCGGGGTAGCCTTGCTCGATCAGCGTGGCGATGCGTTGCGCGCGCTGCGGCTGCGCAGCGCGCAGGATCGCCAGCGCCTCGTCGCGGGTGAGCGCGTCGGTGAGGTAGCGGAAGTCGATGGTGTCGACCAACTGCTCGGGCGTGAGTTCGGCGATGAAGCGCCACAGCGGCTTTTTCGCAACGCGTGCAGCCAGATCCCACGCGGCGTTGATCACCGCGCCGATGGCCATGTGCATCACGCCCTTCTCCGGGCCGAGCCAGCGCAGCTGCGAGTCGTTGGTGAGCCGGCGCGCGAATGCGCCCAGATCGGCGATGACATCTTCTACGCGCAGGCCGACCACATGCTCGGCCAGTGCCGCCACCGCAGCGGTCTGCACGTCGTTGCCGCGGCCGATGGTGAAAACCAGGCCGTAACCGGCCAGGTCATCGGCCGCATCGGTGCGCAGCACGACGTAGGCCGCCGAGTAATCGGGATCGGGATTCATCGCATCCGACCCATCCAGCTCACGCGAGGTGGGGAAGCGGACGTCGTGGGTATCGAGGGCGACGATGGTGCTCATGAAAGTCCTGGCGATGGAAGGCGGGAAATAAAACGGATGAAATAAAAATGCTGGAATTAAGCGATGACGAAAGACGACCACGGGGAGCTGCGCTGAAGCCCCTCTCCCGAGGGGAGAGGGGCTTCAGGTTGCGTCATGCGGAAAATAGCCACTCGCGTTAAGCGCAATGTTGCTCGTACGACGATCAAGGTCTTCGCCAGCAAACATCCTCAACCCGCATCGCGCGGATGCGCCACGACCGGCTGACGCTGACGACCCAGGCCTTCGATCTCCAGTTCCATCACATCGCCCGGTTTGAGGTAGACCGGCGGCTTCTGGCCCAGGCCCACGCCCGGTGGAGTGCCGGTGCTGATCACATCGCCCGGCATCAGCGTCATGTAGCGGCTGATGTGGCTGACCAGCTCGGCCACGCCGAACACCATCGTGCGCGTGCTGCCGTTCTGGTAGCGGTGGCCGTTGACCTCCAGCCACATCGACAGGTTCTGCGGGTCGGCGATTTCGTCGCGGGTGACCAGCCACGGGCCGATCGGACCGAACGTGTCCGCGCTCTTGCCCTTGACCCACTGGCCGCCATGTTCGAGCTGGAATTCGCGCTCGGACAGGTCGTTGATCACGGCGTAGCCAGCCACATGATTCAGCGCTTGGTCCACCGAGACATCGCGCGCCACATCGCCGATCACCACGCCCAGCTCCACTTCCCAGTCGCTCTTCACCGACCCGCGCGGGATGATCACCGTGTCATTGGGGCCGCACACCGCCGTGGTGGCCTTCATGAAAAGAATCGGCATCTTGGGCACTTCCATGCCCGATTCGGCGGCGTGGTCGGCGTAGTTCAAGCCAACGCAGATGAATTTACCGATGCGGCCCACCGCAGCGCCGTAACGCACCTCGCCTTCGATCAACGGCAGCGTGGCCACATCCAGTGCGCGCAGTTTTTCCAGGCCGGCGGCGGTGATGTGTTCGCCTGCCACATCGTCGATCACACCGCTGAGGTCGCGGATGCGGCCTTGGCTATCGATCAGGCCGGGGCGTTCGTGGCCTTCGGCGCCAATGCGTACGAGTTTCATGCGGTCTTCCTTTGCAGATGAGAAGGGGAGCGGCTAGCAAACCTAGCGCGCATGCATCGGGTGGGTAAGGACGGTGTGCTCATCTCGACGCGGGCACATGCGACAGATCGCAGCACGCGTTGCCGCACTCAGTTGGACCAGCCGCCATCGATGATGTGGGTCTGGCCGGTGGTGAAGGAGGATTCGTCCGAAGCCAGGTACATCACCAGCTGCGCAATCTCGCCTGGGTCGCCCAGGCGGCCCATCGGCTGGCGGTCGGTGAAGCTCTTCCACACCGCCTGTTCGTCGCCGCCCAGGGCCTTGACGCGCTCGCCCAGCGACGGCGTCTTGATGGTGCCCGGGCAGATCGCGTTGCAACGCACGCCCTGCGCCACGTAGTCGGCCGCGATCGCCTTGCTCAGGCCGATCACCGCGGCCTTGGTCACGCCGTAGACGAAGCGGTTCGGCACGCCCTTGATGCTGGAAGCCACCGAGGACATGTTGATGATGCTGCCGCGGCCGCGTTCGAGCATGCCCGGCAACACCGCCTTGCAGGTGTAGTACATCGCATCGACGTTGATCGAGAACGAGCGGCGCCACGCCGGCTCGTCGCAGTCGAGAATGCTGCCCTGATGCACGAAGCCGGCGCAGTTGAACAACACATCGAACGGGCCGTGTGCGGCGATCAACGCGTTGATCGCGGCAGCATCGGTGACGTCGAGCAGTTGGGTGGTGATGGCATCGGATTCGGCGGCCAGTGCCTGCAAGGCCCCGGCGTCGATGTCGGTGGCGATCACCTGTGCACCGGCGCGTGCGCAGGCCAGCGCACTTTCGCGACCGATGCCGGCGCCGGCGGCGGTGATCAGGCAACGCTTGCCCTGCAGGCGGTTATTGGAAGTGGTGGGAATCGAGACAGTCATACCGATGAAGTTCCGTGGGTGGGGGCCGCCGGCCGTGGCAGACGATAGAACGTGCGTGCGTTGTCGCCGAAGATGGCTGCCGCGTGCTCGGCGGCATGCCGGGTGACGAGTTGCTGGGCGAGCGCGAACCACTGCGCGTAATCGGCGCGCAGGCTCAGCACCGGCCAATCGCTGCCCCATAGCAGCCGCTGCGCGCCGAAGCGGGCGAACAGGTGCGCCACATACGGCTCCAGCGCGTCGATGCCAGCGCCGCGCGCGGCTTCGGTCAGCAGCCCGGAGAGTTTGCAATACACGTTGGGATGCTGGGCCAGGGCAGCCATGCCGGCGGCCCAGGCAACGAATTCGCCCGCCGCAATCTGCGGTTTGCCGCCGTGATCGACCACCACGCGCAATGCCGGATGGCGCTTCAAGCGCGCCTGCAGTGCCGGGACGTGCACGGCGCGGATCAATGCATCGAAGGCCAGGTCATGCGTCAGCAGCGCATCGAAGGCGGCATCCAATGCGGGGCTGGCCAGCCAGTGCACGTCGGCGATGTCCTGCACCATCGGGCGCAGGCCCTTGAGTACGCCGCCGCCGGCGCGCACCAGTGCGCCGATGCGTGCAGCGGCATCGGGCGCAGCGAAGTCCACCCAGCCCACCACGCCGGCAATGCGCGCATCGTCGCGGGCCAGCTCGAACAGGTAGCAGGTCTCCGCCTCGGTGGCGGCCGCCTGCACCACCACCACGTGATCGACAGCGGCCGCGTCCAGCGCAGCGCTGACGTCGTCGGGGCCGAAGTCGCGGTACAGCGGCGCCAGCTCGGGCGTCAGCCAGTGGTAATCGCCACGGGCCAAGTGCCAGAAATGCAGGTGCGCGTCGACCCGGCTCATGGCGTGGGCAACTCCGCAGCGAGCAGACCCTCATCGCGCAGGCGTTGCCACAGTGCCGATGGCACCGGGGCCGCAAGCCGCGTGGCAGCCGATCGCACTTCGGCCACGGTGCGCATGCCGGCCACCACCGTGGTCACTGCCGGGTGCGCCAGCGGGAACTGCAATGCGGCCGCACCGATATCCACCCCGAACGCCGCGCAGGCCGCGTACAGCCGCTGCGCATGCTGCAGCGTGGCGGTGTCGACCGGGGCGTAGTTATAGGTGGCGCCGGGGCCGCGTGCGTCGCTGAGCAGGCCGGAACTGTATGGGCCGGCCGACAGGATCGCCACATTGCGTTGCTGCGCCTGCTGCAGCAGCGCGCGCGCGCCGTGCTGTTCCAGCAGGGTGTAGCGGCCGGCCAGCATCACGCAGTCGAGCGGAAAGCGCGGCAGCACCTCCAGTGCCACGTCCTGCTCGTTGACGCCCAGCCCGATCGCCCCGCAGGCACCGGCCGCCTTCAGCTCCGCCATCGCCGGCAAGGCCTCCTCCAAGGCCTGGCGCAGGACGTTGGCGTGGTTGTCGCCGTGAGTCAGCGCACCGATGTCGTGCAGCAGCACGTCGATGTAGTCGGTGCCCAGGCGTTCCAGGCTGGAGGCGAACGCGCGCCGCACGCCGTCGGCGCTGTAGTCGAACTCGGCACGCCGCCCGGCCACCGCAAAACCATCGCGGCCGGCAGCGGCGTGGGCGTCGTCGTAGATGCAACGGCCAACCTTGGTCGACAACGTATAGTCCGCGCGCGGCACGCCGGCCAGCCCACGACCCAGGCGCGCTTCGCTCAGCCCGTAGCCGTAATAAGGCGCGGTATCGAAATGACGAATGCCGGCCTCGAACGCGCCTGCGACCGCTGCCAGTGCGTCCGCTTCATCCACTTCCGTATACAGGTTGCCGATCGGGGCAGCACCCAAGCCCAGTGCAGAAAGTTGCACGTCGGTGCCTCCCAGACGCTGCCGCGCCACGCCGCTCATGCGCACCGCTCCGCGAGCAGGACGCCAGCGCGGGTGGTTGGAGAATCCGTAGAACAGAAGCTGAGCATTGCAACGTCCACCATCCGGTAGGTGCCGGACTGTTCGCATATGAATATGGCAATCATCAATGAACAGATCACGCTGCAGTGCAGCATCGCCGTGGTCTGGGCGTGCGCATGGTCGTTTAGGTCGGGAGCGCTATGTCGGATGTCGCAGATGGCATGACCAGTTCCTATACCGCCCTGCCTGCGGTTGCGGCATGAAAGCCGGTGCGGCTAGATAGCTGCCTTCCTCGACGAAGCTGATGCATGGCAGACACGACACGGCGGGATTTGTTCAAGGGGCTGGCGGCCGGTGCACTGGTCGCGCCGCTGGCGGCGGCCCAGGCGTCGGCGACGCAGCGCGCAGGCACGCCGCAGTGGGCGCGCGGTGTGGAGGGGCAGCGCAAGGCGGATCTGGGCAACGGCACGTATCTCAATCCCATCGTGGCCGGCGATCACCCCGACCCCACCATCCTCAAGGATGGCGACGACTACTACATGACGTTTTCGTCGTTCTTCTCCTACCCGGGCATCGTGCTGTGGCATTCCACCGATCTGATCAACTGGACCCCGATCGGCCCGGCGCTGCATCAGGGGCTGGGCACGATCTGGGCGCTGGACCTGTGCAAGCACAACGACCGGTACTACATCTACATCCCGGCCAATCCGGACGACACCGGCTGGTCGATCTTCGTGATCTGGGCCGACGACATCCGCGGGCCGTGGAGCGCACCGATCGATCTGAAGATCGCCGGCTGCATCGATCCCGGTCACGTGGTCGGCGAAGACGGCAAGCGCTATCTGTTCGTCAACGGCATCCGCAAGATACGCCTGCGCGATGACGGCCTGGCCACCGACGGGCAGCTGGAACCGGCCTATGCGCCGTGGCGCTATCCCGACCACTGGGTCGTGGAGAATTTCGCGCCCGAAGGCCCCAAGCTGACCTGGCACGGTGGTTGGCTGTACCTGGTCACCGCCGTTGGCGGCACTGCCGGGCCGGTGACCGGGCACATGGTCATCGCCGCGCGTTCGCGCTCGGTGCACGGGCCGTGGGAGCATTGCCCGCGCAATCCGCTGGTGCGCACCCAATCGGACCAGGAGCCGTGGTGGTCGCGCGGGCATGCCACGCTGGTGGAAGGGCCGCGCGGCGACTGGTGGATGGTCTATCACGGCTACGAAAACGGCTTTCGCACGCTGGGGCGGCAGACCTTGCTGGAGCCCATCGAGTGGACGGCCGACGGCTGGTTTCGCGCCACTGGCGGCGATCTGTCCAAACCATTACGCACCCCGGCACGCGTGCCTGCCGGCAGCATGGCGCCGGCGACGGGGTTGGCGTTGTCCGACGATTTCTCCAGCGACAGGTTCGGTACCCAATGGAGCCTGCATGCGCCCAGGCCCGGCGAACAGGCGCGGGTGCGGCGCGCGAACAAGGCACTGACGCTGGCCTGTGCGGGCAGCTCGCCGATCGACAGTACGCCACTGACCTGCGGCGTGCCCGACCGCGCCTACATGGCAGAGGTGACGCTGGAACTGGTCGGCAATGCCGAAGGCGGCATCGTGTTGTTCTATAACCATAAGGCCTTCGTCGGCATCGGCTTCACTGCCGACACCATGAAAACCTACGAATACTCCGAGGAACTGGTGTGGGCACGCGCACCAAATACGCATCGGCGCATTCGCGTGCGGCTGACCAACGATCACCAGATCGTAGGGTTCGAGTATTCGGTCGATGCAGGCCAGCAGTGGACGCGGCACCCCACCCGCATGGAAGTGTCCGGATTCCATCACAACGTGTTCGGCGGTTTTTTGAGCCTGCAATTGGGCGTGTATGCCGCGCAGCAAGGCGAGGTGGTCTTGCGCGATTTCCGCTATCGCGCGCTGACGTAAGGACGCGGCGCGCCACGCAGCGCTGCAGTCAAACGGCGAGGCCCGGGGGGACCTCGCCGTCAAGCGTAACAGCGACCACCGACATCGCGCACCGCGTCAGCGGGTGCGGACGGCGCGAAGAATCGGAACGTGTACGTGCTACATGCCGATTCCGTACGCCTGCCTGCTGCATCCGATGGCGACGCAGTCGCTCCATCGATCGCAGTTAACCGCAGCAGTAGCAGACGTTGCCCTGGCCCAGGTCGCCGCCGAACTCCGGACACTCGGCTTTGCAGGCCCATGCACTACACGATTCGACTTTCGGCTGTGCGTTGTCGACCGCCATCACCTGGAAGGCGCCGAACCCGGTGCTGGCCAAAAAGGTCGCTGCCATCAACGCGCTACGCAAGCTTACCCAACGCTTCTTCATGCATTACTCCTTCACTGTTGCAAAAGCCGCTGGCGCGTCCGTGCGGCGCAAGGCGGCAACGAGGTCCTGCACCCGCTCCGTGGTATCGAAAACGCCAAGATGCGAATGACGCACGCGCCCCTCCCCATCGATGGCCATCAGCAGCGGCACGTTGCGTGCGCGGAACAGCATCAACGCGCGACGATCGGTCAACGTGACCACCGGGAAATCGAAACCGTGCACATGTGCGTAGCGCGCGGCCTGCGCGGCATCGCAATGGCCCACGCCCAACAGCTGCGGCCGGCCGGGAAGGTTGGCCTGCAGCTCCCGCGCCGCACGCAGCACGGTCGGTGCCGAGCGCTGGCAGTACGGGCAGGTAGTGGCGAAAAAGAACAGCACCTGCGCCGGCCCATGCGGCGCACCGAGCAGGTGCCGCCGGCCGTCGCCATCGGTCACTTCGATACGCGGCACGTACATGCCGTCATACGGCGCGCTGATGCGCGTCTGCAGCCACTGCTGCTGCACGCGCAGCTGCCGGTTCTGCCACGCCAGCACCGCAATCAATGCACAGGCCACCAGCAGGCCCATCCAGAGCCAGGGGAAACGTCGCGCCATGCCAGCTCCAAAGCGTCCTTGGTGCTCGAGCCTTGCCCAGGCATCAGCTCATGGTCAATGGTGATATCGACAATTGCGATGTCGCACGGGATGCGGTTGTGGATGCGATCACGCCCTCGCGCTTGGGCTTGTCACTGACGCGTGGTGTCGCGATTGGCATTTGCGCAATCAGCGTATCGTGGGAGCGTGCATGCAGCATCAGCGTGGATGCACAAGCGCACGCAGGGATGGGATGACGTTGTGAGCGCAGGCGCACGTCAAACCACCCAGGACGCTGAGCGGACCGCGCAGCAACACCGCCATCAAGGCGAGCGAGAGGATGTGCGGTCGAGACGCGTCGCCGCCTCGCGTGCGGGCTGATCTGTGGGCGAGGCGGACGCCACCGGCAAGCACGACAGAACCGCAAAGATGTCAGACGCAGCGCGATTGCCGCACGCGTTGCGCTACGTGCTGTCCAACATCCAGCCGTGCCCGCGCGTGGCATGCTGTATGGCCCGGTGCGTGCGTCCGTGCCGGCCTTACAAGGATCACCTAGGGAAGGTCTGATCAACTCACCGCAGATGCGCGACACTATCGCCTTATGTAGAGGATTCATCCATGCAGC
>NZ_JAGHWU010000027.1:0-1235 GCF_017746145.1 Xanthomonas sp. D-99
GACCTAGGGAAGGTCTGAACAACGAGACCTGACAGGGCGGAAGGTGGCGTCGTTCCGAAGAGTGGCTTTTGGAACTTCGGAATTTCGCCATTTCTGGCGCTTTCCGCGGGAATTTCCCGGTTCACAGACGCACGCTCCCCATCGCCGGCAGTAACTGCTTTCGCTTCATCCACAGGTTTGACAGCGCAAACAAGGTCAGCACCTGTGCCGTGTTCTTGGCCAGACCTCGATAGCGGACCTTGGTGTAGCCAAACTGGCGCTTGATCACCCGGAATGGATGCTCCACCTTCGCGCGCACGCTGGCCTTGAAGTGTTCCCAACGCTGTTCCCGTGCACGCTCGCGTGTGTTGCCGATGCTCCGCATCGTCGAGGGCCTGGCGGCGATGAAGAATACTGCTTGGCAGTCCCGCAGTTCTTGGCGTTTGTCCGCCCCGGTATAGCCACTGTCGCCGAACACGCTGTCTTCCTTGCCATGCAGTAATGCGTGCGTCACCGTGACATCGGCGACATTGGCCGCTGTGCAATGGACATGGTGTACCAGTCCGGAAAACTCATCCACGCCGATGTGCGCCTTCATCCCAAAATACCACTGATTTCCCTTCCTGGTCTGATGCATCTCAGGGTCGCGCGCATGGTCGGCGTTCTTGGTCGAACTGGGCGCAGCGATCAGCGTCGCATCGACGATCGTGCCCGACCGCAGGCTCTGACCCTTGCGCGCCAGATGCGCGTTGACCGCTTCCAGCATCCGTGCGGCAAGGCCATGGGTCTCCAGCAGGCGCCGAAAGTTGAGAATCGTGGTCTCGTCGGGAATGTCGTCCAACCCACCGAGCTGGGCAAAGCGCCGCAAGGTCGGAATCTCGTGCAGCGCTTCTTCCATCGCCGGATCGCTCAACGCATACCACTGCTGCAGCAGATGAATCCGCAACATCGTCGCCAGTGCGTACGGCTGCCGACCTGGCCGCCCCGACACTGGATAGTGCGGCGCGATCAGGGCAAGCAGTTGCTGCCACGGAACAACCTGCTCCATCTCGGCAAGAAAGATCTCGCGCCGGGTCTGCTTACGCTTGCCCAAGCCCTCAGCGTCACCGAACGTCAGCTGCATGGATGAATCCTCTACATAAGGCGATAGTGTCGCGCATCTGCGGTGAGTTGATCAGACCTTCCCTAGCTGCGCCCACCCGACGACTGCTCGCTAAGTTTGTTTGCCGCTCCAAGAGCGCAGTGAGCGTGCTGCC
>NZ_JAGHWU010000028.1:0-19132 GCF_017746145.1 Xanthomonas sp. D-99
GATCAGACCTTCCTTAGGTCTCCGAACATGGCGGCATCGGCCGGGTTGTCCAGCTGCGCCTTAGCGATGCGCGTGCCGTCGGGCAGCGTCACGTCTTTCAGCGTCAGCTCTTTGATGTCCCCACTGCGAACCTTTTCCAGCAGCTCTTCCAGATCCACGGTCATCCCTTTCCGCATGGCATCGAATGCCATCGATAGTGCCATTCCCATCGTGGCCGCCGCCAGCCTGGCGTGGTCCCCACGACGGTTTCCCAGCGATCGGACGAGGTAACGCGAGCCAATCGAGGCTCGAAGATCGGTAGGGACAAAGAAACGCGCATGCAGGCCAGCCGAGCGCGACATCATCAAAGGCTTGGGCAAGATTGATACCTCGATTGATACCTCAAGGGGCATCGCTCGGAATCATCAATCGGCCGAAATATCTAACCAAGTCAACCACTTAAAGACTTGACTGAAGCTCTGGAGCGGGCGATGGGAACAGAATCCAAACTGCTCTAACACATTGATCTGCTTAGATTTCAAGCAGAACAAGGAGCCCTAAATCGATACCTCAAACGATATCTTGGATCTTAGAGAAGTCCATCAAGATAAGCCAGCGTCTAACGCCAACGTGTTGGACGGGAAAGGGGCACTAAGCGATCATCATCATCATCTCTACGCTCCCAAAGTGGGATGGCATCCGGAAGCAGCAGCAACCCAAGCGTGTAAGGCCAACCCCTCTCCACAACATAGATATGCTCAACAAGCTCCATACCCTGCGGCTCTTTGGGGAACCAAAGTCTGGCACTTTGCAGTTGGATTAGCCCTGAAGCCGACTCATCGGACCGGGCAAGCAAAGAGCCATCCGGGACTTCAATAAGGTTCTTCTTTGCCGCAAGAATCAAGCCAGACTTGCGCGCCGCAGTGTTCGATCTCGCCCACTGCACAAAGCCATCCCGCGCCACGACCACAACGGCACGTTTAGGCGCGATTTCGATCCACTTCAAGGCTGCTGCCATGATCGACACGCCATAGCGATCAGCGCAGTGGCGCAACATGTCGATCTGTCCCGTATGTCCCTGAACCTGCTGACGAAAATCGTTCAACGGCATCAACAGATAAGACGCGAATAGATCCGCGTCTGTCTCTATCTTGCGCTCCGTCGACTCCCAATCGTAGACATCTTCGGATGTGCACTGGAAGGCACTTTGCAGCTGTCGATGCAACATGTAGTGCCCGAACTCATGTGCAAGGGTGAAACGAACGCGCCCAGACGACTGCTGGCTGTTGTAGCCAATCGCCCACTGACCGTCACTTCTGGCTTTGAGGACACCTTCGAAACCAGGGATATCCATCGCCATGATTTTAGCGATGCGCTCTGAGGCAAAGCACTGATTCGAATACTCGAGCGCCAGCTCTTGGACATCCACTGGAAAGCGGTCTTGTCCTTTGACCAGATCAAGCATCTGAGTCAATCGATTGGCCTCAGCCATTGGGCGTTTAACCGTAACTGGCTTGTCCATGCCCCCCCTCACTAATCGCCGTCGAGGATCTGCATCATCTTTTGGAGCTTTTCCTTCGCCACAGGACTCATCTTCTGGTAGTTACGAAAGAACGCCTGGTCGGCCACATCCACAGAAGCTTCCACACTCTCGTCCTGAGTGCCCAGAAGGAACTCGGTCGTCAGCCCCAATGCCACCGCGATCTTGTTCAGCTTATCGATCGACGGGTTGGGCTTGTCGCGATTCTCAAGCTCCCAGATGTAACCCTTGCTGGTGTCGGTTCGCTTGGCCAATTCATCAAGACTAAGACCCATCGAGGTCCTCTTGGCGCGAATTTTTTCACCTAGTAACGAGGGCATAAGCACTCCTGGCGCGGCTAGCCGCACATTATAGCGGTATAACGAACAAAACGATACCGCTTGACAGAACGTCCAACAAGGGAGCAGCCTGTGCTCGTCGTTCGTTTTATTGAACGATTTCATCCTTCCATACAGGACAGCATCAACATGAACACTGAAGCCAAGCACCACCAGCCCCCGGACCTCTCGACTGTTGTCGTCAACGGCCAAGCCTTTCCAATGGCCGATCTTACCCCCACAGGACGCCAAATCTTGGCTGCCGCGCGCCTGCGCCCCGAAACTGAACATGCGTTGGTGCTCTGGCCGGAAGACGGCCCGACCACTGTCATTGAACTGGACGAACTCTGTCCCCTTCCCCCATTGGGCTCCCGTTCGCAGTTCTTCGCAGCCAAGACCGATGGCGTGAAGTATTTCATCCTCGATGACACCCGCTACGCGTGGCCTGGTCCGCTCATGCTGGCCACCCTCCGCCAAGTGGGACGTGTCTCGGACGAGCTGGATGTCTGGATTGAACATCGGGGCGAAAAGCCTGACGAGCAGATCGCCGAGAACGCCGTCATCGATCTGGACCAACCCGGCATTGAACGCTTCTTCACAGCTCCGCTGAGCATCAAGGTGTTCGTCAACACTCGGGAGGCAATCGTTCACAAGCGGGTTCTTTCTTACTGGGATGTGGTCCGTTTGGAGCATCCGGGAGCCGGCACGCACGACACCAATACCACCTACACCGTGTCGTATGCGCAAGGCCCGGCCCAGAACCCCGCAGGCAACTTGCTCGAACACCAGACCGTCCACATCAAGCAGGAGATGGAATTTTATGTCGTCCTCACTGATAAGTCGTAGTCCGGAACTTCAGCGCCTGCGCGACGAGGGGTTTGACCTGGAAGTCCGGGACAACCACCTGCTAGTCAAGGGCATCGCCTATGCCACGGTCGATAAGACCGTAGCAGTCGGAACGCTGGTCATTGCACTTCACCTCACAGCGGATGTTGCTCAAACGGCACCTGACCACACCGCATGGTTTGCCGGCCAAGTGCCGTGCGACTCGTTCGGCCAGCCTCTGAACAAGATCATCAACAGCAGCAGCCGGATGGAGCGCGCGCCCGGGCTTTGGGTTGATCACTATTTCTCGTCCAAGCCCAAGAGTGGTCTTTACTCCGGCTATTACGAGCAGGTGTCGACCTACGCCAAGATGCTTTTGGTCCACGCACAAGCCCTCGATCCCCGTGCCACGGCAACGCCTGGAGCGATTTCAGTTATCGATCAGTCCCAGTCTGTCTTTGCCTACGAGGACAGCGCTTCACCCCGCGCGGGGCTCTCAGTGCCAACCGCCAAGCTCCGAGGCCAGCGCATCGCGATCGTCGGGCTGGGTGGAACGGGCGCACACCTTCTAGATCTCATCTGCAAAACGCCTGTGGCTTGCCTTGATCTCTTCGATGGTGACCGAATCGAGCAGCACAATGCTTTTCGCTATCCGGGCGCGGTCCCTCTCTCGGTCCTGAAAGAAGCCCCTTACAAGGTCAACTATCTGGCTCAGGTTTACGGCGAGATCCATACGCGCATCCAGGCTCATGCGGTCATGGTCACCGAGGTCAATGTCCGAGCGCTGCTGAACTACGACACCGTCTTCGTCTGCGTGGATCGCGGAGCGGTTCGTGAGCTGATTGCCAACACACTAAGCGGTTCACACGTGATCGTGATCGATGTTGGCATGGGCGTGAAGTTGAACGCGGCTAACGAGGTTTACGCCGTCGTTCGCACCACGGTGCTCGATGGAGATAACTGGGATGCCGCCAAAGCCACGCTACCGCTTGGCGAAGGCGGAGAGGATGACCTTTACAACACAAATGCCCAGATTGGCGAACTCAATGCCCTCAACGCCATCCTGGCTATTGAGGCTTGGAAGAAACGCTGCGGCTACTACTCCGCGCGGAAAGGCGGCTACCTCACGACCTACACCACGCATTCGAGTTCAATGGCCTCGACATTGGGTGCCGCATGAAGGTTGACCACTATCAGCACCGCTTCATTGAAAGCTTCCCTCGTCCATTGGACGAGGGAGTGCTCTATGTCTCAACGCGCTTCCCCTGCACTGCACATGCCTGTGCGTGCGGCTGCGGCAAGGAAGTCATTTCCAATCTTTCGCCAACCGATTGGAAGCTGATCTATGACGGCGTCGGCGTCTCGCTGCGCCCATCGATTGGCAATTGGCAGTTTCCCTGCCGATCTCACTACTGGATCACCGAAGGTCGCGTGGAGTGGTCTTCCGATATGACCCAGGAAGAAATCCAAGCAGGGCGCGACCGTGATCGTCGCGCCAAACAGCGCTACTACGGCTCCGAGCCTGTATCAGCACCCCAGCAGAGACCCGGGACCAATCAAACGCCTCAGCCGAACGGGAAATCGTCGGGCTGGAAATCCCGACTCAAACGCTGGTTCGGCGATTGAGGATACGTATCGCTCAGTCACCACTCATACCGGAGTTATACAAGCAATGACCGCAACTTCTTCTGAGTCCCCCTCTCGGCTTGTAAAGTGGGCGCCCCTCGTCGGCGGCCTTGCTGCGCTAGCCACTATGGTGGGCTTTGTGCTGCACGGCTGTGGCCACGTTGCCGATACCACTAACCTCCGTCAATGGGGCATTAATGATGGCCTCTTTGAGCGAAGCGCTGATTGGAAGGTGGTCAACGGCTATTACGCGGTGGTCTTTCAAGGGTTGGGGGTGCTCACCGCCATTCCTTGGTATGCAGCGCTCGCCGCTTTTTTGATGCTTGCCCTCGGCTTTTTCATGATGCGCATCCCGAGTCGCAAACCTCCCAACTGGATATCTAGTCTGCAACGGCTGCCACTTTGGTTGCGCATGGTTGGCACGGCCCTGGGTCAGTCTCTTTTCGCTGTTTATCTGGCGGGCATGCTCTTCATTTTCGGGCTCCTTTTGGTCTCAATACCAGGCTTGGTTGGTGAGAAGGCAGGCAAAGAACAGGCCGCCGAAGAA
Source organism: Xanthomonas sp. D-99 (assembly GCF_017746145.1). Taxonomy (NCBI): domain Bacteria; kingdom Pseudomonadati; phylum Pseudomonadota; class Gammaproteobacteria; order Lysobacterales; family Lysobacteraceae; genus Xanthomonas; species Xanthomonas sp. D-99. The sequence goes on from NZ_JAGHWU010000028.1 coordinate 4,835, forward strand.
CGCGCAAAGATTGAAGCGATGCCCGAGGATCAGTGGCAAGAACTTTGGCGCCAAGGCCAACGTATCGCGCGCGGCAAGATCGTCACCAGCAGTCCAATGCGCTATGCCATTTACGATCGCGATTTCAATGAGGTCCGCATCTTGCCTAGTGAGGACATCGAAATAAGGGTGCCTCAGCAAAAGGCCACACCGGTTCAACACGAAAAGAAGCCCCCAGCGGCAGGGAGTGAATGACCAGCTCTCCACTTCCAATAGGAGGGGGCAGGAAGACAAGATTGACAGCTTCCTACAAGCGCCTATGTTCCGCGCTAGGGATGGTCTCATTGATCAGACCATCCCTAGGCGTCATCCTTGCCTGTAAATGCGGCCGCCACCTCAATCAGCGCAAAATCTAGCGTCTGATAGACCACTCGGACGGCAGTGGCATAGCCCACAGCAGCTGTGAAAAGGACAGAGAAGAGCACAGAAGCTGCAATCAGGGGAAAGATGCTCGCCTCAATGACCTCAGGCGAAGCGCTTGGCGAGAAGACACGTGCACCAGCAAACCAAAACAGAGCGCCCCAGACGACACCGGCGAACACATTGAAGCGTGCTAAACGCTCCATAGCTTGAACTTTTATCAGCTGCACGCCAGAGGACAGCCTTTCCAACTCGTCCTTGTCACTGGTTTGTTCAACGATAGCCGCAGCAAGCGCATCGATAGCCTTGCCGCTGATCCCTGCCAACACTGTGCGACTTGGAAGTCCGAAGTAGACACAAAGCGTCGCAATCGTCAGCGCAGCGAATGCCATCGCGGCGCTGAACGCATGCTCGAACAATCGAAGGTATACAGCGATGATCAGCGCCAGGAACAAGGCCCAGACCAGACGCTTCCAGAGGATCCCAAGACCGCCGAGGATTAGCCAAGGACCAACCAGAAGCTCATCAGAAAGCGCCCGTAGCAAATCATCCCGTTTTGCAAAGGGTCGGTTCTGGACGACTGCATGTTCGGCCAGCCTAATAACTGACTTGATCTTGTCAAACTCCATCACGCCAGCCGACACCAACCGCCCCATCCGCGAAACAGCTCATAAAATTCCCTGCCCTCACCTCGCGTCATCCACACTCGCTCCATCTCCACGCCTCTTCCTACCACCAGTCCGAGCAGCGATTATGACGGCCCCGTCGATGCGAAGCACGCGTCGGCTGGCGGCTGTAGCACGCCCCAGTTCTGCCAAACGCTAAGTCCATGGCCGATATCTGTGCAGCACCGCTCCTAACCCCATCCAGCAGCGTGAAGTAGAATCCGGGTCACGAAAAAAAAAGAGCCCCGCATGGGGGCTCCTGTGTCGTTGGTATTGAAGCCTCAGTCTCGGCGCCGTGTGCCAATGGCGGGCGGCGTTGTTCCGATCATTTGGCGAACCTTTTTCGACAGCCCTAGCTTCGGGCTCGCCGCCTCGACGTGCCATCAGTTTGTTGCGCGGCCAACGGTCAGAAATATCTGAGCCGTCATAGACTTGGCTTCGGTGGCCGAAACTTCAACTCCCAATGCCCGGCATCACCGTCAGCCTGCGGTGGAGATGCTTCCCCACAAGGCGCATCAGGCGTTAGCACCTCGATCGGCTGCGGGGCAAAGTTCTTCTCCAAAGCCTCAGCTGCCTCCACCATCGCCTTTCGAGCCCGCTTGATGCGCCATTGCTGAATGGCTTGGATGCGAGGAGAGACATGCACCTTCGCCCTCCCCAAACGCTGGCGTGCCCTCGCCACCGCTTGCGCGTCTCCGCTGCCTTCTTGCTCAACAAGCTTGGCTTGCGCATCCAGCACGGCCACACGCGCTTTGTAGGGTCGCACCAGCGTATGGGCATACCTGCTGATTGAGCGAGCAAGCATCTCCGTATCCTCGAACAGGAACGGCTTTGTGGCGTAGCTGTCGACCCGCCGGCAGATGAGTGCGGAGTGCGCCCGCTGGAACTCGTTTTCAATCTGGATACCCGGGATCTGCCGCAAGACTTCGAGAGACTGCTGCGCGACCTCCCGTTGCGCTTCGAGCCAATCTTCGATGAGCTGCGCCTCTTGGTTTAGGACCTCCGAGTCCGGCCGACCCGAAGACCGAGCCAGACGCGTCACGCGACCAAGATGTCGGGTCTGACCGCTGTAAGGTGTGTAAAGTCCTGAACTTGGCGCTGGCGCACGCGCCAAGCGCTCTTTGATCTGCCGCACCCGCTCTGCGCCTGACAACCGACCCCTCCCAACCGCTGTGCGCCCTTCTAATCCAGATTTTTTTGCATTGGCCCGATCCCGAAGTGCAGCCGCATGACTGTGAGATGGTGGCACCTCATGCACGAAGCTGCCACTTTTTTTCATGTGCTCAGCAACAACCTTTGAAAGCGCTAATGCCGCAGCTTTCCCACCTGCACCTTTGACTTCTGCGGTGAACTTCGTTTTGCGCATCACCGCCACTTTGGCTTTGCCCAGATGCTTGGTCGGTTTGCGCGTGAGTTCGCGGGCACGTTCAAACTCTCCATTGCGCGCGGCTTCCTGGGCTTGTGCTCGGAGACTGCGATGATCCACCCGAGCCGCGTTGCCGGCATTTTTCAAGTGCGCATTGATGACCGTTGCGATGTCTTTGCGGATTTGCCGCAACGCTCGCGTTCCTCCTCCTTGGCGTGCATCAAACTCAGCACAGGCGCGCTCTCCCAATCCTCCTGGGCCGACTTGTCTGGCTGACATCAGCAAATGCACATGGTGGTTGCGTTGATCGCCAAGCTTGCTCGGGGTGTGGACTGCCACCAACACAGCGACTTGGAAACGCTCAACAAGCAATTGACCGAGTGCCAAAGCGAGCACTCTGCGTTGGTGTGGATCGAGTTGATGCGGAAGCGATACTTCGACCTCTCGGCAAACGCGTGCGTTCTTGCGCGTCTCGGCCGCTTCATTTGCGTTCCAAAAATACTGGGCATCGAAGCACCACGAAGGCGCACCCTTCGGGGCAAGCATCTGATGGAAATCGACACCACCTCGGTGGGAATAATTGTGACCAAGCCCCGTGCTTGTATCGAGCAGATCAAACCCTGCTCGGTAGGCTGCTGCTGCGACCGACGAGTCGCCATTGGCTCGGCTGAAAGACTTCATTGTTGCGTGATAAATCGCCATTTTGTGAAACTCCTGTTTGTGGAGCACACAAAGAAGCGGCATAACATCCCGTGTCGAGAGATAAGCGAACTCGACAACAACGAGATTTGAATCTCAGGGTTTTGAAGAAGCTGTGTTGCCTAGCGAAGCATAGCAACGAGGTGGCGAAAGCCACCGCACCAACGCGGAGCGTTGGCGCACGGTTTCTGCAAAGCAGAAACCATAAGTGCGCTCTTGATTGCTGTTTGAAATAAGGTGGTCGCGCCAGGCAATTATGATTTCGCGAGCCATCTATCGATATACCTGAATAGGTATATTTAAATATTAATGAAAACTGTACAGAACCAATTCATGAACCCGCGACTGTCCGTTCGCATCGCGCCAGACGGCTCTTTTCTTAGCTCTCATATATCCATTAGGACATAAATCGCGGTTAGAGCCATTCTGCTTGCAAACTCGGCAATCCTGCGACAAAGGCAACCTTTGCTTCAGCCGCCCCCATCACCACCACCGCCTCCATCGCCGCCAGACATCGTCTGCTGCTGAGAGTGTGCAGCAAGCGTCATTACGGGGCCCGTTGGATTCTTGTCGATTTCTTCGCGCTCGCGCTGGAATTGCACCATCTCCTGCGCCCGTTGCTGATCCAGCGCCTCTGTCTTCTGCAAGCTCTCATTGATGCCAGGCGATGGCGTGTTGAGGACGGTTTCCGAGTGAAAGCCGGGGGTTTTGCCAAAGACAAAAGCGACATCATCTTGGATGGACACTTTCCGGAGTTGATCCGCGCGCTCGATCCCTGACTCTTTGACGGCATAGAGCAATTCGGCCGTCTTCTCATCAGATGTGCCCCTTGGAAGTTGTGCCTGGATGGCAGAGAACAACGCGTAATCCCGATGATCAGAGGGAAACGCCTGCTGAGCGACATCTTGGGAGGGTCTCGCTTGCTCGACCCGATCCTCATCGTTCACACCTGGGTTTGAACGCCCGCCAGCCCCACCGAAGCCAGGCGATGACACATAGGAGGAGGTCGTGCGCTCAGGCAAGACGATCTGTGCAGGCACTTCGATCTGCGTTGGCGTTGCCGGCAATGTCGCCTGCGCAACCTCTGGCTGCGTTGCCTGCAATAGAACAGCCGATAGCGCTTCGTTCTGTGACGTGACTACTCGGGCTTGCTGCTCACCGCCCTGCTCCACCGCCGCATTTGCCAATGCCGGCGCTGTGGATTTCAAGCCATCTCGGCGCGCGTGTTGTGCCTGGGACAACGCCGCATCCAGGTCTTGGCCGGCAATGCCGGTTGCCGGCAACCCTTGGTCTTGCTGGAACTGCTTCACAGCATGCTCTGTCTCCGGACCGAAATGACCGTTCTGCGGCACGGCCTGGCCATCCGGACCCCGGGCATCCACTTGCTGCAAGCGATACTGCAAGAACTCGACCTCTTGCCCTCGGTCGCCCAGGCGCAACCCTTCCACTTCCTGAAATGAAGGCGGCGTTGGAACAGTTGCCTGGGTTGGGTTTTCCTCGCGAGACGTGAGAGCTGATGAAAGCGATCCGACGCTCGGCGCAGATGCGCTTGCCGAGGGTGGGGCGACTGCCTCCGTCTTCGGCTGGACTGCGCCGGCTGTCGGAGGTGCGTCAACCTCAGGTGTTCGGGTTTCTTGGGGTTCGCGTTGTGGGACAGGCTCGGGCTTCGGTTCGGTAGGCTTGGCAACCGGGCGCACGTCTTCTGGCAGCGGCGCGTTGACGGATGCAGGCATCACGACCGGAGCAGGCGTTGCCATCTCCGCAGCAACGGCAGGCGCGTCGGGTGTGCGTGCAACGTCTCGATCTCGCTGCACGTCAATGGCTGCCTGAGGCGCTTGGGTTTTATCCACATGCGGAGCGGTAACGGTCGTTGCTGCGAAGCTTGCGACCTGTTGCGCCTCTCGCGTGGAAACGCCCTGCCGATTGGCTTCGCGCAATGCTTGATCGTAGGCATCGCGCTCTTGGGGCGATTGCGCGTCAATGCGCAGCTCGGGTGCACCCGTCGAAGGCGGTTGCTCCTGCCGAACTGATTGCAGCTGCCCAAGTGCCTGATGGATCTCATCAGTGCTGGTCGTCGCTGCAACACGCACTACACCATCGGCGTCACGGCTTAAATGCTGGATGGGGCTGTCCACCGAATATTGACCGGTCGCATCACGCTCCAATGCCAAAGAGCTGGTCGCTGCATCGATCCCGTTTGCCTCACGGGTTTTTTGCACCGCAAGCTGGATCGCGTCTGCGGTCTGGGCATTGGGCGCAACGCCATAGGCGGCATAGGTCGCTTCGGTATTGGCTTGGTCTCGTTGCTGCGCGGTTGGCGGTTGCCTTGCCGGCATCTGTGCCATTGCCTGCGCATGCTGCTCCAAGGCCGGTTGCAGGCGTTCACGCGTTGCGTTGAGTTCTAACGGGACATTGCCTTCGGCAGCAACACCATCATGTCGCCACTGGCCCTGGGTATCGCGCTGATACTGCCTGCCGTCTGATGCTTGCAAGGAATCCGGGCTCAAGGCAGCCTGCACGGCCGCTGGCACAGGGCCGAAGTCGTCCCAGCCATTGCGCTGATAAGCAGCTTGATAGGTCGCTGCAATCGCAGCTGGGCCACGTGCAATGTTGGCGTCCACCACCTGAGCTGCCTGCTGGTCCAGTGCAGCATTGCGCTCAGGGCTTGCTGGATCAATTGTCCAGACAGGTCGATCGTTCCGGTCGACTTCGTCGGCGATCATGCGTGACCACTGGCCACTCGCCGGATCATGCCGCCAATCCCGTGCGTAGAGATGCGCCGCATCTGCCTGACTGGATGGCTGCACATAAGGATTACTGGGTTGCACCTTCCCCAACGCCTGCTCGGTCGCTTCGCTACTGGCGTGATAGTTCAGCTCGCGCGCTTTTTCTGGCAGTGCGAACATGCCCTGCTTCTGTGGGGTATCCGCGCCATCGTTTTGCAGGTCTGCCTTTTCTTGGCGAAGCCACTGGCTGCCATTGGACTCCCAACTCACGCCCTGCTTGTCGGTTTGTGTATAGATCTGACGGTTGTCCCAAAGCGTCACGGCCTTGTCGGCAGCGGCACTGAATAGATAACCATCAGCCACCACCAGCGCGACGGGGCCGGCACCGGTCGTGCCAACAACGGCAGCGGTAGCAGCGCCGCCTGCCCAGCCGCCCGCGCCTCGGGCAGCAAAGCGCAACGCTTCCGAGCGCGCAGCGGTGAGATTGTCTTGTGCCAACAGCGTGCCAACACGCTCGCCGGTTTGAGACGCGTCGTAGGCGGTGGCAGCAACACCCAAACCCGCGAGCCCTGCCGTCATCCCGGCACGACGCAAGCCCGGGATCTCCGGCTCAGGCACAGGCACGCGTGCAGGCGGAGCACCTGGCCGCACGAGTTCATCAATGGTGGCGATGCCTTCCATGCGACTAGCAACTACATCGCTCACTCGGAGCTTGGCATGCTCCTCAAGCAGTTTTGCTTGGACAGCAGGATCAGATTTCGGGATCGCCTGCACGTATTCCGGTAGATCACGGTGCCAATCGACTTGCTTTTGCCAGGCTTCCCGAAGATGCTCGGTGAAAGCGGGATCTTTAAGCCGCGCGTTGCGCGCTTCCTCCATCGCTTGACCAGGCATGCGTGCGTCGGTGCGACTATCGTAAAGCTCGATGCCCTCACGATTGAAGATGCGGATGGGCACGTTGCTGTTCGTATGGATGGTATCTAAACTGACAGGGAGCTTTCCGTAGATTGCATCACGCGCGCCCTCAGGCACATGGCGACCGTAGCCTTGCCTGTCGGTGTTGGCCGTAAAACGCTCATCGACACCATGCTCACTCTCCAACTTGGGAGAAGCAACAGCACGCACCTCGACCTCATAGCCCTGCTCTTGCAAGCCTTTGATTAGCGTCTCCGATGCCCACTTTCCATCGCTTAACGTGGTGTCGAAGATGAGGTTCTTTTTTTCGGCAGTCGCTGCCATGCGCAGCTCATCGGCCCAAGAGCTCGCGTCCTTGTGGGTTCGACCAGACCATTCATAAGGATTTTCGCGTCGAAAGTCAGCAATGCGCGGGTGGTAGCGGCGCAACTCATCGGGGTCGATTGTGACCGCATTTTGATCAAGCTCGGCCTTCGCCTGAGCAACCAGGCCGCCCTTACCCGCACCAGGCTGGCCGCCCAGAATGACTGCTTTCGGCTGCTGCTGGGCTGTTGAATTGATGAAATCTGGGGCGGTTAGTATTTGCTCGCGTAGGATCTGCTCGTGGATCCCTTTCGGCAGCACATCGCTTTCATCAGCCATGACGATGACTCGAACTTGGGAACCCAAAATAGTCCATTAAATTCTGTTCCTTCCATGTGCCCTTAGCGGCGCTATGAAGCATAAGAAGATGCGTTGCCTTCGCCAGTGCGATTGCTTCTTGGTCGCCCGTTTGTTCTGCAACCCTGAGCTTTTCACGTGATTCGTCGATAAAGGTATCAAGACAGCCCTCGATCGCCCAGATCGCAAACTCCAAGGGTGGTGTGATCGGCGATGGATTATCGACCGACTCTTGGAGCGCGCTTTCCAACCGCGCGATGTGATCGGGGTAATCCTTGAAGCTTTCGCGCAAGCCTTGTGGCACTGGCGGTCGTTTGTCGACCGAATCAGGGGAAGAATCGTTGGTCTGAGTCATGACAGCATCCTGATTGAGGTGTGGCGTTGGACGTGGAAGATTGGGCTTGCGCTTAGGCGTTGCCACTGATGCAGCCGGTTGCAATGGCCCTAACTGCTGCACAGTGCGCGCATTGATTAATGCCAGGTCACGCAGCAGCTGTTGACTGTGACTGCCACCAGCCTTCAATCGGTTCTGAGGCACATTGGAAGGTGTGCTATCACTCATGCGGGGACCATCTGTAAGGCTTCAACCTTCACCTTCGGCAACAAGCGCTTGGTGAAGTAGGCGTCTTCGTAATACTTGATCTTCTCGCAGAGCACAGGGCTTGGGATGCCTTCGTAGAGGAAGACTTCCTTGTCAAAGCCCATCGCTTTCAACTCTTGCGGCAGCATCAAGGCACGGCGTTGCTCGGTTTCGGAGTAGGACACACTGCTTTGCTTGCCACTGGTGTGCGACTTGTTCTTCTTGCGCACCGTGGTGTAGCCGAGCATGTCGGAGTAGTCGCTGGCGTCTTGCTGCTCGCGCGGGGCATAGACAATTTGCAACGCATGGTTGGTGATGATCGTGCGCGAGACATCCTTGCCATAAGTCGCGTCCAGCTGCGCCATGCTTTGGATGATCGGCAACAAGCGGATGTTGTAGCCGGCCATGTAGCTCACCGCGCTTGCGATGATGTCGACCCGGCCGATGGACGTGAACTCATCCATCAGCAACAAACACTGGTGTTTGAGCGCCGGGTTGTTCTGCGGCAACTCTTTGGTGTTGAGGTTGATGAGCTGACTAAACAGCAGGTTGATCAAAAGGCGACTTTCGGCCAGCTTGTTCGGCTGGATGCCAATGTAGATGCTCATCTTCTTCTTGCGCACATCGGTCAGCAAGAAATCGTTGCCACTGGTTGCCGCATCCAAGATTGGGTTGATGAACTGGTTGAGCGGCTCCTTGAACGTGCCCATGATCGAGGCGAACGTCTCTTCGGCTTGCGAGAGCAAATTGTCGAACGCCATCTTGGCGTCGCGGCCCAGGAAGTCGCGCTGAGAAAGCTTTTTAAGGTAGCCCTTCAAGTCGCTCCCATCCCCAGACGACACGCGATAGAGCATCCCAAGCGTTGGGAACATCCAGGTGTCTTTCGGGTGCTTGCGCTTGATCTGATCGTCCAAGCTATCGAACAGATAGAGCGTGAATGCCATGAAGGCATTGCGGGCTTGGCTCACCCAGAACTTCTGGGCATCGGAGCCATCCGGGTAGAGCATCGCCGCAACACTCATCAGATCCGACACGCGAAACGCCGGATCGGGTGAGATGTAGCTCAGTGGATTCCAGCGATGCGTGCGCCCGTCTTCGGCAAACGGGTTAAACAGGAACACCTCTTGGCCTTGGCTCTTGCGCCAGCCGGAAGTCAGATCGAAGTTTTCCTGCTTGATGTCCAGGACCACCACCGAGCCTTGGTAGTCGAGCAAATTGGGGATGACGATGCCCACCCCCTTGCCCGAACGCGTGGGCGCGGCCAGGATCACAAACTGCTGGCCGGGCAAGCGCACCAACTTGCCGCCGTGCTTGCCGACCACAATGCCTGTTGGCGACGGTTTGAGCATGTCCTTCTTGGCCAGGTCACTGCCCGAGGCAAAGCGCGCGTCGCCATGCAAGGCGGCGGCCTTCGGCTTGAACAACGGGATCAGCAGTGCAATCCAGGCCAGCAGCGGCACACCGAAGCCCAAGGCACCAGCCAGCTTGATCTTGGTGGCATAGGGAGCGAACTGTGGGAGGTCGAGCGCTTTGACGTAAGACCAGTAGGTGTCGAAGCTGAGCGGCCCAGCCACTTTCAACAGCATCAGGATCAACTGACCGGAGAGGTAGACCCCTGCAATGAGGGCGAGGAGCAAGAGCGCGATGGCGACACTGAGCTTGATCTTGCCGGTCATGACGCGCTGCCTTCCATCTGTGATCCCTGGCTTGTTTGAAAACGACCGTCCGCTCGCAAGATTACAGGATCACACCGCCCGCTCAGATCGGATGGGCATTGGCATCTGTGTAGGAATTGTCTGATCTGCACGTATGCCAAGGCGCCAGCAAGGACCCTCTCACTATGAGCTGGGTGGATCGCTGCGCTGGGCTTTGAGCTGCAAGTCGGCGACGACTTTTCGCTGCTCTTCGACGGAGAGCTTCGCGAGCGCTTGGATCGCGTCTGCCAACTCATCGGTCTCGGCGAAGAAGGCCGCCAGTGGCATGCCGAGGGCATCGGCCAGGCGTTTGGCGGTGCGCAAGTCGCACTCGTTGACGCCCTTCTCGTAACGATTGATGCGCGTCCTGGCCACCTCAGGTGCCAGTCCGGCGGCAACCCCCAAGGCTTCCTGGGTCAGCTCGGCCTTCTGGCGCGCATGACGGAGGCGGTTGGCAAAGATGAGACGAGCGTCGTCCAGATCCAAAATGTGACCACAAGCATGCAATGTGATGAATGAGCATGAGGTCTCCGACTTGCCTTGTCTGTTACTTTATCAGTAACATGGTTCCGTCCGCCAATCAACAACGCCCGCCAAGCACCAACAGCGGTCGTTCCTGGCGGTGCGCGGAGGCGTGCAGCCATTGAGCACGCCGGCAATCAGGTGATCCGAACCTGCTGGCCTGGTGGATCCCTACGCGCTCTTCCCTTCCTCTTTTGGAGATACACATGTCAAAGCTTTGTTTGGCCCTGGTTGGCCTGATGTCGGTCTGTTTGGCCAGCTGCTCTGGCGGTGGCCCTGCTGAGACTGAGCGGGAGCACGCTTTTTTGCAGTTCGTCAAAGCGAACAGCAACGAAGAGGCGCGCATCGAAGACTTCGAGAGTAACCAGTGCACGAAGGCAGAAGGTGCGCCCAGCTACACCTGTGACGTGAGCGCCAAGGTTGAAGCCATGGAGCGGGACTTTGGTCATCAAATGGATGGGGTCTACACCTTTACCAAGGTGGGCGGCACTTGGAAGATCACCGGCCGCGTCCAATAGCCATCCATTTGCAATCAACGATGGTCCCATTCTGTTCTCAGGAGTTCACATGACCGTTAGCACGTTTCTCATCTTGCTTGCCCTGGGCACAGCGGTGCTGGTCGCCGTTGCCGTCAATCGGGCTGACCGATTGCGCAACCAGCGGGAGGCCTTTGGGCGGGAGTTTGATCGCTCCTATTTTGGGCGACAAGGCGCTTTGGCGATCTCGATTGAGCGGTCGCGGTTGAAGATTCGTGCCGGCAGGGCAGTGAAGATCTACCCGTTGATGGATGTCCGCTCTTGGGAGAAGCACTGGCACAACTCAAGGCGGGAGGGAACGATCACAGTCAGCGTTCGAGATGTGGATCATCCAGTCTGGACGATCAAGTTCGGCAGCGAGCGCGAGATGAACCAGTGGTATGAGATCTTGAATCAGGCGATCAATGAAAAATTGAAGCTCTAACCGACTTCTGTGCAGCCATGACGTCGCCGCCTTGACGATTAGTGATTCTCTGATACGAATCATGGTATGAACCAGAACTCAAAAATCCATAACAGAACATTGAAGGCCAGCTCGTCGCTTGACCGCGACGAGCTGCATTTCCGCGAGGAGCTTCTGACGCATTGCGTCGAAGAATTCCTGGAAAAGGGCTTTGGCCTAGACCCCCACCTTGAACAAGCACTCGATGGATATCGAGCTGGCCGCTACGACATGCCTGCATTGCAGCGCGAGATCATGCGCCCTTATCTAAACTGATTGGTCAGACATGGCCTCAACGGCTTGGTCTCCCGTCCTGATATCACTGTGTAGATTCTGAGACGCTGGCGCTCCATTGGCGCCGCGAGCAAGAAGTCTTTCTGCAAACGCTCGCTCCGCTGTGTGCCCTTCTGGAACACCCATGAGCACTCCACCAGACCGATAACGGTTGAGCAATGATTCGAAGCCGGCTTCGCCTTCGAGCAGGGCCGAACTGTCCGCGCGCATGGTCTGCGTTGCTGTTGTTACAGGGTGCGGTTCATCCACTCGGGCTTGGACGCCTGCATTCGCTAGGTGAGCGTTGATCTGAGCGGCGACCGTTGCTCGGACCCACTCCACCTCAGTCCTTCCATTGATGGGCCCATCCAGCTCGCGGGTCTTGGCGGCCAGACCCTCCGGGCCCAACTTCCTTGTCGTGCTCAGCAAGTGGGCGTAGAAGTGGCGAGGATCGCCTTCGACCGGCGCGTGTGAGCTTGCCTGGACTGCAAAGCCATACCGATCCACCAAGCGTTGAGCTAGGTCTTCGATGAGATCCCAGCGCTGCGCATGATTCAACTCGTGCGGGAGCGAAACGCAGAAGTTTCGGCACAGCGTGCTGTCCTTGCGCTTCTCCGCAGCTTCCGCAGCCGTCCAAAGCATCTGAGGATCATCAGCCCAGACCGGGGAACCTGCTGGAACAAAGCATCGACTTCTGAGGACGCCTCGGCGCGCTCTATAGTCGTGAAGCTTTCCGCCTGGGTCAGTGAGCAGCATTGCACCGCGATACGCGGCTGCCGCAACGGCTGATTGATTTTTAGAACGACTGAAAGTTTTGACGCGAACATGAAAGATAGCCATATGTAGTCCAGTGAGTGAAGGTCACTCCTGTATGACCTCAAGTTTTCTCCTGGCCAGAGCACGTAAATATAAAAATCGCGGTCCAATAGAACGCCTAATAGTGATGGTTTTTAAGCCCCGTAAATATCATTTATTTAACGTTTATATTTCAATAGCGAAGAATGACCGGAATTGAACTCCGCTCAAACGCCTAATCTTGCTCTTATAATAAAATATAATAAGGCGACCTTTAGGCGTCTATTTCGGAAAAATAAACACTATATAAAGTTGCTTAGTGTTTGCTTTTAAATTTTGGCGAAACCGCCAGCCCACAAGCACTTCCCTAAGTTAAGCCCGCTAATTTTAAATGCGCCGATGTTCCTTATTCGCATCAATCTTCAAGACGCCGAGGCGTAGGCCAAATCCATTATTTCAATTTTTTTATCCTTGACAGCTTAAAGACTGACGTTATCGCTGGATCATCTTCAACCCAAAGGAAAGTCGATGACTCCAAAGCAAAACCAACCACCCGTTGTCCCTCTCATCAATGATGGCGAACACCTTCACTTCAAATCCATTCAAGTCGGAAAAACGTTGTTTAACGACGTTACTGTTCGCGGACGACAAGCCGCAATCCAATTGAGCGAAATGCTACAAAGTGCATGGCAAACTTTTTGTGCATCTCGTGCTCGCCGCCCTCGATCACGCTATCCAGAAGCACTTCCCACGGGATCACCTGCCCGGCTGCTGTCTGTTGAGATCGCGGATTACCTCAAAGACATGGCACGGCGTGATCTCCAAGACACCACCATCAACTCCGCCGCCCGATCCCTCAAAATTTTACGTCTGACCTGTGGCGATGTGCCAGTCTCACAGATTGACCATCAACACATTCACCAGATGTGGGATGTGTTGCGATGGGCACCGCCTGGCTTGACCAGCAATCCCCGGTTCGAGTCGATGAGTGCCGAAGACATCATTCGCGAAGGAGCCGCACTCAATGTGCCCTGCCCCGCAAGCGCCACGACCGAGCTGCATCGCCGAATGGTGACAAGCTTCTTCAATGCGTTGCTCAAAACGAAAGCTGTTGCGCACTCGCCGATGGCAGCGTTCAAACCCAAGAAGCCATCGCTCCTCACCAACACCACAACGCCATCCAGGCTCTTGTCGTCCAGTGACATTCAGAAGATCTTCGATCCTGCGACCTTCAATGCCTGGGCGTCTAAGTTCCCTCATCGGTGGTGGGGGCCAATCTTGGGGCTATACACGGGCGCACGCATCAACGAAGTCGCGCAACTGAAAGTTGCTGACATCGTCTTGGAACATGGTCAGTGGTGCATGGCCATCCGAATGACGGCAGACGATGATCTTGCCCAGTCTAACGGTGCTCAAACCCGCCAACGCCTAAAAGGCAAGAGCGCGATCCGCAAGATCCCGTTGCATCCTGAGGTGATCAATGCCGGCTTCTTGGATTTCGTTGCCGACATCAAGGCCTGTGGCCATCCCAGACTGTTCCCGCATTTGTCTGCCGGCAAGAACAAGAAGAGCGGTGCGAGCAATTGCCGATATAGCCAAGGACTCCTCAACCAGTTCAGCGACTACCTCAAAGAATTAGGCTTTGCCAAAGGCATCGGTTTCCATGGTTTCCGCCACACCCTGGCCACAGAGCTTCATGCTGCAGGCATCACGCCTCAGGACATTGCGTTGCTCACGGGTCATTCGCTGGTTAAAAGCGTGCCGGTGTTGCAGGATCACTACATCCATAAGTCCTCTGGCAATGTCATGCAAAGACAACTTGCAGCACTATCACTCTATCAGCCGAGTGTTCAATTGCCGGTGTATCAGCAGGGCCAGTTCAAGGAGAAGCTTCGTAAGGGCACGAAGATGTATCCCTAGTTGGGTGGATAATCCTGGCCGCTTTGGCACATAGCGCAGTATCTGGCGAAGCTGTGGCCGCAAGTTGACCGACCAGGCGGCGGGCGCTAGGGAAGGTCTGATCAAC
>NZ_JAGHWU010000029.1:0-49747 GCF_017746145.1 Xanthomonas sp. D-99
AGTTGATCAGACCTTCCTTAAGGCCTTCACGTGCGCGCACGTGTCAGTCGCTGGCGGAGGCCTTCGCCTCTGCCGATTCCCCTGCCTGGTCATCCTGTGGGTACGGCGACACGCCGCCATCGGTGATGAAGCGGTCGATGCGCGCTTCCAGCACCGGCAATGGCACCGAGCCGGTCTGCAGCACCGCATCGTGGAAGTTGCGCAGGTCGAACTTTTCGCCCAGCGCGGCTTCTGCCTTGTGGCGTAGCTCCAGTATTTTCAGCTCGCCCAGGTAGTACGACAGCGCCTGCCCCGGCCAGGCGATATAGCGGTCCACCTCGGTGGTGACCTCGTGCTCGCTTAGCGCAGTATTGTCGCGCAGGTAGGCCTGCGCCTGCTCGCGCGTCCAGCCCTTGTGGTGGATGCCGGTATCGATCACCAGGCGGCAGGCGCGCCACATCTGGTAGGTCAGGTAGCCGAAACGGTCATAGGGCGTGTCGTACATGCCCATCTCCTGACCCAGATACTCCGAATACAGCGCCCAACCTTCACCGTAGGCGGAGATGAAGCCGTAACGGCGGAACGCCGGCAAGCCTTGCGCCTCTGCCGCGAGCGGCATCTGCAGTGCGTGGCCGGGCGAGGATTCGTGCAAGGTCAGCGCGGTCAGGTTGTACAGCGGCCGCGACGGCAGGTTGTAGGTGTTGACCAGATAGATGCCCGGCCCACCGCGACCACCGGTGTAAAACGGCGCCAGCTCCGGCGGCACCGGTTCGATGGCGAAGCGACGGCGCGGCAGCCGGCCGATGTAATCGCCCACATTGGCGTCCACGCGCTTGGCGATCCACGCCGCCTGCTTGAGCAACTCTTCCGGCGTCCTGGCGTAGAACTGCGGGTCGGTACGCAGGAAATGCAGAAACGCCGGGAACACTGCCTGCCCGGCCGGCGGCTTGAAGCCGCTGGCCGCGATGGTCTGGTCCATCTGCGTGCGCAGCTTGGCCACCTCCTGCAAGCCGATCTGATGGATCTGATCCGGGCTCAAGTCCAGCGTGGTGAACTCACGAATCTGCGCACGGTAATACGCCTGCCCGTCCGGCAATGCCTCGCCGGCCAGCGTGGTGCGCGCGCGCGGCTGGTAGTCATTGCGGATGAAGTCCAGCAGCCTGGCGTACGCCGGCACCACCTGCGTATCGATGGCCTTGACTGCCTGCTGGCGCAGTTGCGCCTGCACATCGGCAGGCAGCGTCGCCGGCATTTGCTTGAACGGCGCGTAGAACGGGTTGGCCTCGCCTTTGGCCTGCGCCACGTCGGCGATGGATTGGTCGCGCCCGGTCATCGTGACCCGCGGCTGGGTGAAACCGCGCGCCAGCCCGGCGCGCATATTGTCGGTGTGCTCGGCGAAATAGCGCGGGATGTCAGCCAGCATCTTGAGATAACGCTGGTAATCCTCGCGCGTGCGCAGCGTGGCCTCGGCGCTGAAGCCCAGATCGCTCCAGAACGCCGAGTCGCTGTTGAACGGCATTTCCCAGGCGCGAAAGCGCTGCTGGTCCAGCAATACCTGCAACTGTTGCCGGTACACCTGGTAGCTCACCTGATCTTCGGCCGACAACTGCGCCTGCGGGATGGCATCCAGTTCCTTCAACACCTGTTGCCAATACGCCGTGCGCTGGTTCTGCGTCGCGACATCGACCTTGGGCAGATGGTCGGCCTGTTGCTCCTGCGTGGCCTGGTTGTCTTCATCCACCGCGCCCGACGCCTGCGCCTGGCGCCAGCGCCACTCGCGCGTGTACAAGGCCTTGAAGCGTGCGGCCGCGGTATTCTGCGTGGCCACAGCAGCGACCTCGGCTGCGTGCACGGGCAAGGCCAGGCCGCCCAGGCTGGCTGCAATCAACACGGTCAATGTGCTCGCGCGTAACGCGCTGATGGTGCTCATCGACGTGCCTCCGGCGCCGCCTTGGCCTGCGCGATCCACTGCCGCACGCGTCGCTGCAAGAGTGCCAGCGGCATCGCGCCGCCGCCCAGCACCGCATCGTGGAAGGCGCGCACATCGAAGCGATCACCGAGTTCTTTCTCGGCTTCCGCACGCAACGCCAGGATCTGCAGCTGGCCGAGCTTGTACCCCAGCGCCTGGCCCGGCCAGACGATGTAGCGATCGGTTTCGGACTGGATGCTGGGCTCGTCGTCGGATGGATGTGCGTGGAAGAAATCCACCATCTGCTGGCGATTCCAGTGCTTGTAGTGCACGCCGGTGTCGAGCACCAACCGGTTGGCGCGCAGCAATTCGCCGGACAGGCGCCCATAGTCGTTATACGGGTCCTTGAAGAAACCGATCTCCTTGCCCAGGCGCTCGGCATACAGCGCCCAACCTTCGATATAGGCGTTGTAGCCGGCCTGCTGGCGGAACGGCGGCAGCGGCAATGTCTGCGCGAGCGAAATCTGCAGGTGATGCCCGGGCACGCCTTCGTGATAGGCAGTGGTTTCGATATTGATCAACGTGCGGCTGGCGAAGTCGCTGGTGTTGACCTTCACGATCGCCGGCTTGGTGCCTTCCGGATTGCTCTGCCAGTATTCGGCGCCCGGTGCGGTCCGCCGGAACGCCGGCATCGCCTGCACTTCCAGCGGGGTCTTGGGCAGATGGCCGAACAACTTCGGCAGCTCCGGTTCCATCGCTGCGATGTACTGGCGGTACTGCTGCAAGATCTGCTCGCCCGAGGTGGCGAAGTGACGCTTGTCGGTCTCCACGGCCTTGCGGAAGCTCGCCAGATCGGCAAAACCCTGCGCCTTGGCGATCTGCGTCATCTCGCCTTCGATGCGCGCCACTTCCTTCAGGCCGATCTGGTGGATTTCTTCCGGCGCCATGTCGGTGGTGGTCTGGGTATGGATGGCATAGCGATAACGGCGCTCGCCATCGGGCAGCGACCAGACGCCTTCCTGCGTGCGTCCCTGCGCGGCATATTCGTCGCGGACGAACGCGGCCAGCTTTCCGTAAGCCGGGCGCACCTGTTGGTCGATCGCTGCGAACAGCTGTTTGCGCAGCACATCGCGTTGGTCGGCCGGTACGGCGGCGTCGAGCTTTTTCAATGGCGAGGCGAACGGGCTCTGCTCGCCGGTCAAGGCCGCAATCTTGTCGATCTGCTCGGGCAAGCGCTCCAGCAGATAACGCGGCTGTGTGAGGCCGTCCTTCGCGCCCTGACGCGACACCGCGATCACCTGGTCGATCACCGTCGGAATCGTCTGTAGCCGCTTGATGTAGTCCTGGTAATCCTTGGCGTTTTCGAACGGAAAGGCATCGCCGTACCCGGCCAACGCCAACTGTATGCCGCCGATCGGCTCCAGCGGCATTGCATAGGTCTTCAGGTCGATGCCTTCCAGTTTGTCGCGCAACTGGCCCAGCATCATCTGCAGGCTGAGCTGGCGTTGCTCGTCCAGCGTCCTGGCATCCACCGCTTCGAACTGCTTGAGCAGGTCGGCCGTTGCGGCGCGCTCTGCTTGCACGGCCGCCAGCGAGTAATCGCTCCAGCGGTCGTTGTAGCGCTTGTCGCCGATGATGCTGGCGAACTCCGGGTTGTGCTGCAGCTGGGACTGCCACTGCTTGTCCAGCAGCGCATCGAAGGCCTTGGCAGCCTGCGCGCCGGTCGAGGCGGAGCCAGGCGTTGCCGCCTGCTCGGCTGCGGGCGGCGCCGGCTTGCAGGCGGTGAACAAGGCGGCGGCGAGTAGACCGATGGCGACGGGACGCAGGTGTTTCATGCATTCACTCCAAGATGCAAGGACAGCGGTAGGAGCGCGCCTGAGCGCGAATGGCTTTACTCGGGAATGCCCGTCGCGCCCGGATGCGCTCCTACGCGCGCGTGAGCCTTCGCAGACTCACGCAAACGGTTGATCGATCGCCACCGACGGCGGCGTGAACCACTGCGCACCATCGTCGGTCACGTAGAAATGGTCTTCCAGGCGCACGCCGAACTGCTCCGGCACCACGATCATCGGCTCGTTGCTGGCACACATGCCCGGCTGCAGCGGCAGCGCATTGCCGCGCACCAGGTAAGGCGCCTCGTGAATGGCCAGGCCGCAACCGTGACCGGTGCGATGCGGCAACCCGGGCAGCCGATAGTCGGGCCCGAGCCCGGCTGCTTCCAGCACCTTGCGTGCAGCCTGATCCACCGCCTCGCATGCCACGCCCGGGCGGATCGCTGCGAATGCAGCCGCCTGCGCGGCCTGCTCCAGGTCCCAGATGCGCTGCTGCGCGTTGTTGGCCGCACCATAGATCCAGGTGCGGGTGATGTCGGAGTGGTAGCCCTGCACGGTGCAGCCGGTGTCGATCAACACCAGTTCGCCTTCGCGCAGGTGCTGCACACCCGGGATGCCATGCGGAAACGCAGTGGCGTGACCGTACTGCACGATACAGAAGGTCGATCCGTTGTCGGCGCCCAGCGCGCGATGCGCCTCGTCGATGAAGCGCACCAGTTCATCGGTCCCGATCCCTTCGTGCGCGATACCGGCCGCCAGCCGCTGTACCAGCAAGGTCATATCGCAAGCCTGCTGCATCAATGCCAGCTCGGCCTTCGACTTGCACATGCGGCAGCCATCGATGATCGCGCCGGCATCACGAATCGCCTTGCCCAGATGCGCACGCAGACCGGTGTGCACGGCGAACGCGATGCCGGGGTCCAGCGCCAGGGCATGCGCATGGCGCTCATCCATGGCCTGTACCACCAGTGCGTACGGGTCGTCGTGCTCTTCCCACAGGTATTTGGTCGCCGGGATCTTCAGCACCGCATCCAGCGATCCTTCTTCGAACACGGGGCAGATCAACACCGGGTCGCCATCCAGCGTCAGCAGCAGTGCCACCAGACGCTCGCTCGCCCCCCACGGCACGCCGGTGAAATAGCGCAGCGACGTGCCGGCGCCGATCAACAGCGCATCCACGCCATGCGTACGCATGAGGCTGCGTGCACGCTCGATGCGGCGCTCGTATTCGTCCGCGGCGATCGGCGCGGCGCGTTGTGTCCACGGCGCGAGTTGCGTACGCGTTTGCTCCAGCGACAGCCCGCCGATCTGGCGATTCATGCCCCGGCTCCAAGATCGGCCGTGCTCCATTGCCCGTCGACCAAACGTGCCACGCCGCCCGGATTGCACTGGCGCAGTTCGGCCGGCAGCAGTGCATCGGGCACCGCGTCGTAACTGTGCAAGGCGGCAAAACGGCGGATGGCGCCGGGCATGCCCACTGCCGTGAAGCCCGGATGCCCGGTGCTCGGGAACGGGCCACCGTGGTTTTGCGCGGCGCTCACGGCCACGCCGGTCGGCATCTTGCTGTTGATCAAGCGCCCGACCCGCGCGCGCAGCACCGGGGCGATGGTCTGCCACGCGGCATCGTCGCGGCCGTCGGCCGCGCGGTACAACGTGCCGGTCAGGTTGCCTTCGAACGCAGCAGCCACCTGTGCCATCTGCGCCACATCGGCTGCGCGCACCAGCAGGCTCACAGGCCCGAAGGCTTCGACCTGCAGGGCGTGCGGGTTGGCGAGGAAGGCTTGTGCATCCACACTCAACAAGGTCGGCGCATAGCGGTAGCCATCCTCGCCGGTGTGCCCGCCGGCCAGCATGCCGGCGCCGGCGGCACGCAGGCTCGCCACACCACGTTGCACGCCTTCTACACCAGAGGCGGAGAACAGCACCATCGGCATGGCCGCTTCGAAATGCGCCTTGGTGGCCGCAACGAACGCATCGCCAGCCGCGCCATGCGGCACCACCACCACACCGGGATTGGTGCAGAACTGCCCGCTACCCAGCGTGCAGGAGGCGAAGAAGTCCTGCGCAAGCGCATCGCCGCGCTCGGCCAGCGCGCCCGGCAACAGGAAGACCGGGTTGACGCTGGAAAGTTCGGCATAAAACGGTACGCCCGCCGCGTCTGCGGCGGCCTTCAGTGCCAGCCCACCGGCACGGCTGCCAGTGAATGCGATCGCGCCCAGCCGCGCGTCGCCCGCCAATCGCAGGCCGATGGCATTGTCGAAGTGATACAGCAGTTGCACCGCCGCCGCAGGCAGACCGGCCGCGACCAAGGCCCGATGCGCGAGCTGCGCCATGCGCTGGCTGGTGGCCGGATGCAACGGATGCGCCTTGGCGATGACCGGGTTGCGCGCGGCAATCGCCGAGGCGAAATCGCTGCCGGCAATTGCATTGAACGCGAACGGAAAGTTGTTCGGGCCGAACACCAGCACCGGCTTGCCCAGCGGCGCCAGGTGCGAACGCAGATCGGCCGCGCTGTCGATGATGGGCTGGGTCCAGCTGTAGCTGCGCACGGCCCGTGCGGCCTGCCGCAGTTGGCCGCTGGTGCGCGGCAGTTCGTTACCGCGCAAGCGTGTGGGCGCCGGTAACGCCGTCTCGGCATGCGCCAGCGCGACCAGGGTATCGGCATCGGCATCCAGCGCATCGGCATAGCCTTCCAGAAAGGCCGCGATCCGCTCCACCGGTGCGGCCGCCAACTCCGCCGCCACTGCCTGCGCCGCAACCACGGCCGCTTCCACATCGTCCGCGCCACTGACCGGAAAGTAGGGCCCGATCGGTTCGCCGGTGGCCGGGTCGGCAGCACGGAAGCTGCCGGTGGCGGCGCGGCTGGCTTGCCATCGGCCTGCCAGCAGGATCTCGGCTGCTGCCGCGGAAATGGAGTGGTTCGTATCGTTCATTGCGGCACCTTCGGTGACAGGGAGTCAGGGCCTGCGCTCGGTGCGCTGGCGGCCGACCAGAAAGACGATGAGGATGCGGCACTGGATGCCACATCCGCATCGGCCGACGCATCGCCCCGCGCGCAGGCACGGCGCATGGCACGAACCCGCACGACTCGCACCCTGCGCTCACCCGCAGGCGCAACAGACGATGGCAGCATCATGGCGCCATCAAGCCAACTTGGGCGCGGTGGCGATGGCATGGTAGATGACCTTCAACGCGGCATCGCGCTCGGCGCCGGCCACCACCAGGCGCGGCGCACGCACCTGCTCGCTGCCCATGCCTACCTTGGCCTGCACCAGTTTGATCAGCTGCACGAAGGTGGGCACCGTATCCAGGCGCAGCAGCGGCAGGAACCAGTGGTAAAGCTCCCTGGCGGCGGGGTAACCGCCATCGCGGGCGAGTTCGAACAGGCGTACCGATTCTTTCGGATATGCATTGACCAGGCCGGCGATCCAGCCCTTGGCGCCCATGCTCAGGCCCTCGACGATGGCATCGTCCATGCCCACCAGCAGCGCCAGGCGATCGCCCAGCAATTCCTGCAGCGCAGCGAAGCGGCGCACGTCGCCGGAGGATTCCTTCACTGCCTGCAGGTTCGGGAATTCGGCGGCCAGCTCGGCGATCTGCGCCGGGCCGAAATCGGTCTTGTAGGCGACCGGGTTGTTGTACAGGATTACCGGCAGATCGGTTGCGCCGATCACCGCGCGCACATGCGCGCCCATCTCGCGCCAGTCGGTGGAATACACGTACGGCGGCAGCACCATCAAGCCGCCGCAGCCGATGTCCTTGGCCGCCTTGGCCAGCGCGACCGCTTCGCCGGTGGCCAGGCTGGCGATGCCCGGCACCACCGGCACACGGCCGTTCAAGGCGGTGACCAGCGTGCGCAGGATCGCCAGCTTGTCTTCCACGCTCAAGGTCGCGGCCTCACCCAACGACCCCAGCGGCACGATCGCGGTGCAACCGGCATCCACCAGTTGATTGGCGTGCTTGCCGAGGAAGTCGTGGTCGATGTCGCCGTTGGCGGTGAACGGAGTGGTGATGGCCGGCAGCACGCCGTGCCAGAACGCAGCATTGCTCATGGATGTTTCCCTTGCGAGTCGGAAGTGAACGAGTCGGCCAGCGCCGCGAGGCGGACCGGGAACAACGGCGGCCGGCGGCCGGCGTCGGTGGAAAGATCGGGCGGGCAACGCCCCAGTTCGGCCAGCGCAGCGCCGCAGATGCGGCCCTGGCAGGCGCCCATGCCGCAGCGCGAGACGAGCTTGGCGTCGCGTGCATCGTTGAAGCTGTCCAGGGCGGCCAGCGGTACGTCTTCGCAGCGGCAGATCAACGTGTCCGCCTGCGCCAGCGTGCGGATACGCGGATCAAGCGCGAAGTGCTGCTGCAGCAGATCGGCAAACGCACGCGCGGCGTGACGGCGTGGCTGCAGACGCAGCGCCGCCTCCGGTGCATCGGCCGCCATGTGTCCGGCCATCGCCCCTTCGATCAATGCGCAGTCGCGCCCGCCGATGCCGCAGACTTCGCCGGCGGCAAAGATCTGGTTAACGCTGGTACGCAACAGCGCATCCACCTGCACCTGCTGGTGCGCGCCACAGGCTTGCAGCTGGCAACCCAGCAATTGCGCAAGCTCGGTGTTGGGCACCAGGCCATAGCCCACCGCCAGTTGATCGCAGGCAAGACGCGTGCGGCCGCCGGGCCCGGCGAGTTCCACTTCGCGCAGCTGCGTGTCGCCATGCGCGGCGATCACCATGCTGCCGGCGCGATATGCCACTGCACGCAACTGCAGGCGCAAGGCCACCGCCTGCGCGGCCTTGCCCGGCCAGCGCCACAACTGCAGTGCGAACTGGCGCAAGGCGGCCGGCGAGGTTTGTTCAAGAATGCCGAGCACGCACGCGCCATGTCGTTGCAACGTGGCTGCACTGGCCAGCAACAACGGGCCACTGCCGGCCACCAGCACGCGCTTGCCGGCCAGCGGCCAGCCCTGCTTGGCCAGCGCCTGCGCCGCGCCGGCACCGGTGACACCGGGCAGGGTCCAGCCCGGAAATGGCAGCAGCAATTCGCGCGCGCCGGTGGTCAGCACCAGGGCGGCGTAATGCAGTTGCAGCGTGCCATCGGGCCCGTCGGCCAGCAGCCAGCCCGGTTGCGCCAGCAGGATCTGCGTGCGCGTCAGCACGGTGATCGATGCATTGCCCGCCACCTGCTGCCGCAATGCGCGCGCATCGGCCGGCGCGCCGTGTTGCACATCGGCGCGCCACACCTGACCGCCGGTACGTGGCTGCATGTCGACCACGCCCACGCGCACGCCTTGGCTGGCCGCCGCCTGCGCCGCCGCCAGCCCGGCCGGGCCGGCGCCGATCACCAACACATCGAAATGCAGCACGCGCTCAGCCATCGGTGCGCACCTGCATGCCATCGCATGCGTCCACCAGGCAGGCGCGTTGCTGTCCCACGCCATCGATGCGCACGCGGCATTCGAAACACACGCCCATGCCGCACAGGGCCGCGCGCGCTTGCCCACTGCTCGATTGCCGAAACTGCAAGGTCGCCTGCGCCACTGCCGCCGCCACGCTGGCACCGGCCGGCACCTCGACCATGCGCCCGTCCACGTGCAGACGCACCGTCGCGCTCATGCGGGCGCTCCTTGCGCGGCACGCGCCGGTGCGTAGGGCGCCGGGTCGATGGCCGGGGTGCGCCCGAGCAGGCTGTCCACGATCACCCGTGCGCTCCCCAGCGCCGTGGTGACCCCAAGCCCCTCGTGACCGGCGGCAACCCACACATCGCGCCGGCCGGGCACCATCCCCAAATACGGGCGCCCGTCCGGCGTGGCCGGACGCAAACCGGTCCACACGCGGATCGCCTGCAGTTCGCGCAGCACCGGCAGGTACGCGAAGGCGCGCTGCAGCATCTGCTGCAGCACCGGCATCGACAATGCGCGGTCGTGCTCGCCGAACTGGCGCGAGGAGCCGATCAGAATCTGCCCGGTGGGCCGCGGCTGCACATTGAAGGCCACGCTGGTGTCGTCGGCCCCATGCGCCGAATCCGCATAGCCCAGTTCCAGCAGCTGATGCCGGATCAGCCCCGGGTGCCGGTCGGTAATCACCAAATGGCCCTTGCGCGGGCGCAGTGCCAGCTCGGGCAGCAACTGCGGCAAGGCCACACCGCTGGCCACCAGCACCGGCCCGGCGAGCGTCTGCCCATCGTCCAGACGCACCGCATGCTCCTGCAGCTGCACCACGCGGCGGCCGGCGAACAAGCGCGCACCGGACGTGCATGCGGCGCCCACCAAGTGCCGCGCGACCCGCGGCGGATACACCACGGCTTCATCGGGCACGCGCATACCGCCAGCCAGCCCGGGCACCAGCTGTGGCTCCAGCGCATACAGCTGCGCGGCATCGATCGCTTCGGCATGCAGGCCGGCCGTTGCCAGGCGCGCGATCTTGGCAGGCACCGCCGCCAGTTCGCGCGCATCGCGGGCCACCCACAGCGTGCCGCAGCGGCTGAATTCGGCTTCGCTGAGCGTGGCGAAGCGCTCCCACAGGCGCAGCGAATACGCCGACAACGCCAGCTCGGCCGGGTCGTCGTCCATCGCCACCAAGTGCCCCATCGCCGCCGCGGTGGAGCCGCCGCCGATCGGTCCCGGCTCGACGATCGCCACGCGAAGGCCCTCGCCCGCCACCGCTTCCGCGCACGCGGCGCCCACAATGCCGGCGCCGATCACGATCAGGTCGTAACTGCGTCGCGTGCCTGCGGCAGACGCGGCGGACCCGGATTCGGTCACCGCATCCAAGCCAGGCGCCGACACCGACGCAGGCGTTGCAGCGGCTGTCCCTGTCATCGCAGCAGACACTGCTGCGCCAGACGGCGTGACCGACGCAAGCACCGGCGCGGGCCGCTGGGGTTCCATCAGGCCACGATGCCCCAGGCGAACGGGTCCGCCGGGTCGATCACCAATTGCGAGCGCGCAGTGATGAAGGCCTGCCCGCTGATGCGCGGCGCAATGCCGCGCCCGCTCAGCCGATAATTGCCTTCGAAGGCGCTGCCCAGGATGCCTTGCTGCACCCAGCGCTCGCCTTCGGCCAACTTGCCGTCCGCCGCCAGACACGCCAGCTTGGCGCTGGTCCCGGTGCCGCACGGCGAGCGGTCATAGGCCAGTCCCGGGCACAGCACGAAATTGCGCGCCACGCCGCTACCGTCGGGCGCAGCGCCGTTGACTTCGATATGGTCGATCTCGCCACCGGCCTCGCCCGTGATCCCGGCCGCTTCCAGGGCCAGCCGAATCGCCTCGGTATACGCGGTCAGCTCGCGCTGGTGCGCCAGGTCCAGCGCGCACGGCGCATGCTCGGTGATGAAAAACCAGTTGCCGCCCCAGGCCACGTCGCCGCACACCCGGCCATGCCCCGGCACCTCCACCTCAACCCCGCTGGCAAGGCGATAGCTCTCGACATTGTCCACCGACACCGTGCCGTCGTCGGCCAGCTCCACGCCCACCGTGCCGACCGGGGTCTCGATCCGGTGCTGGCCCGGCGCGATGCGTCCCAGTTCGGCCAGCGTGCGCACCACGCCAATCGTGCCGTGCCCGCACATGCCCAGGTAGCCGACGTTGTTGAAGAAGATCACCCCGGTGCAGGCGCTCGGATCGCGCGGCGGCAGCAACAAGGCGCCCACCATGGTGTCCGACCCACGCGGCTCGCAGGCGATGGCGCTGCGCCAGTGGTCGAATTCGCTGCGAAAGCGTTCGCGGCACTGCGCCAGATCGTCATCGCCCAGATCTGGAAAACCGGAAAGGACCACGCGGGTAGGCTCGCCCGCCGTGTGGGAGTCGATGACGTCGATGGTGTGCATGGCTCATGCTCCCACTGCCAACCCGCAGGCGACTAGCGTTCAATGCCAAGTGAAAATGCGGAAATCCGCACAATCACCCACGCGAATCACAACGACGCGTTTGCGCTAGGATCATTGCTGGGCTGCACCGTCGTGCAACCGTCTAATCGTGACCGCTACCATGACCCTGATGGACCTCAACCTGCCCGCCCTGGAAATGCAGACGCTGTTCGATGCACTGCCGGATGTGGTGTTCTTCATCAAGGACAGCGAGGGCCGCTACACCCATTGCAACCTGACCCTGGTGCGCCGGTTGGGACGCAAGCTGCGCAGCGAGATCATCGGCCGCTCGCCGCTGGAAGTGTTCCCGTTGCCGCTGGGCGGCAGCTACATGATGCAGGACCGCCGCGTGCTGTGTGGCGAGCTCATCGACAACCAGCTCGAAGTGCATCTATACCCCAACCGCCTGCCGGGCTGGTGCCTGACCTTCAAACGCCCGCTGTGCGAGGCCAATGAGGTGATCGGTGTGGTCGGCATCTCGCGCGATCTGGGACAGCCCGACAGCCGTCATTCCGCCTACGAACGCTTGAGCCAGGTGATGGAACACATGCAGGCCAACTTCGGAGACAACCTGCGCGTGCAAAGCCTGGCCGACCTGGCCGGGCTGTCGGTGGCGCAGCTGGAACGTCACTTCCGCCGCGTGTTTCAGGTCACCCCGCAGCAATTGCTGACCAAGTTGCGCATCGAATCGGCGATGCGGCTGCTGTACGGCGACGACAGCATCGCCAGCATCGGGCAACGCTGCGGCTTCGCCGACCAGAGTGCCTTCGCGCGTCAGTTCAAGGCCACCGTCGGCATGACGCCGCGTGATTACCGCGCGCTCAAAGGTCAGTTATAAAGACACAACTTCGCGTTGACACATCGCTGGCAAAAATGCCGAATTCGGCAGGATTTGCCACGCGCTAGCGCCCCCAGCTGAGTCGCCATGCCGACGGCAGTGCGATGCATGGGAGACGCCCGGGCGCGGAGCTGCGCTAAAGGCGGCGTCAAGGTGTCAGGAGGCCCGGATGATAGACTTTCGGGTTTCCCCTACTGCGTTGCCAATGGCCAGCTTTTTTCGCCGTAACAAGCCAACCACGCCCGACAGCTCGCGTACCTCGCGCTACAGCCTGGAAGAACTGGCAGCCGCATTCCCCACCGCGCCGTCTGCCGCCCCCCCGGCATCGCCGGTCGAGGCGATGCCGAATGCCGAGCCAGAACGCGAGGCGGCCGCAACGCCGGTTGTCGCGCCTGTCACTCCTGCGCCGGCAGACGGCGAACCTGCAGCACCCGCGGCGCCGACACCGCCGCAGACCGCCGCCGCGCCAGCCGACCAGCTGGCGCAGGAGATCGCTGCACGCACTGGCCAGGCGCAGAGTATTGCCGCCGTCCCGAGCGCGCCCGCAGCTCCTGCGACGCCCGCGCCGACCGCATTGCAGGCACTGCCAGACCCCATACCCGCCAGCGCACCCAGCGCGCCGGTCGTGGTGCCGCCGCCGGTCGTGGCGCAGCCGCAGCCCGTCCCGACGCCGCCTCCTGCCGTGCCTGCACAGCCGGTGTCACCATCGCAAAGCGCAGCCCCTGCCGTGGTCGCCCCCCCGGTCGCCGCTCCGCCGGCCTCGACGCCTGCACCGGCTGCTGCAGCTCCAGCCGGCGCGCCGCCCATCAGTGCCGCGCCGACGGTCACCGCGCCGGCGGTTGTCAGCGCACCGCTCTCGAGCCCGCAGGACGACAGCATCGTCGGCCAGCGCGACGCCCTCCCCGCCGCGTCGGCGGGAAAACCCGGCTGGCGCGAGCGGCTGCGCAACAGCACCTTCGCTCGCAGCTTCGGCGGCCTGTTCTCGCGCAATCCCAAGCTCGATGACGACCTGCTCGACGAGATCGAAACCGCGTTGATCACCGCCGACGTCGGCATCGGCGCCACCACGGCGCTGATCGACGGCCTGCGCAAGCGGATGAAGTCGCGCGAATTCGTCGACGCCCAGGCGATGTTCAAGGCCTTGCGTGCCGATCTCATCGCGCTGCTGCAACCGGTCTCCAAACCGCTGGTGATCGACCGCTCGCTCAAACCGTTCGTGGTGCTCACCGTTGGCGTCAACGGCGTCGGCAAGACCACCACCATCGGCAAGCTCGCCAAGCGCTTCAAGGACGAAGGCAACAGCCTGATGCTCGCAGCCGGCGATACCTTCCGTGCTGCCGCCGTGGCGCAATTGCAGGCCTGGGGCGATCGCAATGGCGTGGCCGTGATCGCGCAGGGGCAAAACGCCGATGCCGCGTCGGTGGCGTTCGACGCGCTGCAGGCCGCCAAGGCGCGCGGCACCGATGTGTTGATCGCCGACACCGCCGGCCGCCTGCATACCCAGACCGGGCTGATGAACGAGCTCGGCAAGATCCGCCGCGTGCTCGGCAAGATCGATGCCGCCGCGCCGCACGAAGTCTTGATGGTCATCGACGGCACCACCGGCCAGAACGCCATCTCGCAGCTGCGCCAGTTCCACGCTGCCGTGGGCGTCACCGGCCTGGTCGTGACCAAGCTCGATGGCACTGCCAAGGGCGGCGTGGTGTTCGCGCTGGCGCGCGAGTTCAATATTCCGATCCGCTTTGCCGGGATCGGCGAGCGCCCGGAGGATCTGCGCGTCTTCGACCCGGTTGCCTTCGTCGACGCACTGTTGCCAGACGCGTTGGGCGGTTGATCGGGAGATGCCTGCCCGCATCTGCAACCGCTGCGCGCGCAGGCGCGACAGGCAGGTTGCAGCGTGCGGCAGGTGTCACGCGATTGGTCCCAGGCAAGACGCATACCGGAGTTTGCCCAGCCCTCGCCCGCAGCACTCAGAAAGCAATGTCGCGCCGAGGCATCAGTGGCCGACGCCCATGCGCCGGCAACACCGCAGTGACCTGGCGATGAAGGATGGTTCTGCGAACGGTGCCTGGCCGGAATGACGTTTCCGCTGCGGTGAATGGACGCGCCGCACAACGTACGCAGCAGATCCGCTTCGCGTCCCGCCACCCTCGCCTCGCCCTCCATCGCCAGCAGAGCTCATGCCAGCCGACCACGCCACTCCCTCCGCTGATGCCTTTGTCGACCGCCTGTTGCACTGGTTCGACGGCCACGGTCGCCATGATCTGCCCTGGCAGCATCCACGCGCGCCCTATCGGGTGTGGCTGTCGGAAATCATGCTGCAGCAGACCCAGGTCGCGGTGGTCATTCCGTATTTCCACACGTTCATGGCGCGCTTCCCTGCGCTGGCCGATCTGGCTGCGGCCGACAACGACACGGTGATGGCGCAGTGGGCCGGACTGGGCTACTACGCCCGCGCGCGCAATCTGCATGCCGCCGCCAAGCAATGCGTCGCGCTGCACGGCGGGCAATTGCCGCGCGACTTCGATGCACTGCTTGCGTTGCCGGGCATCGGCCGCAGCACGGCAGGCGCGATCCTGAGCCAGGCCTGGAACGATCGCTTCGCGATCATGGACGGCAACGTCAAACGCGTGCTCACGCGCTTCCACGGCATCGCCGGGTATCCGGGCCTGCCGGCGATCGAAAAACAGTTATGGCAACTCGCCATCACCCATGTTGCGCACGTCCCCGCTGGCCGCCTGGCCGACTACACCCAGGCGCAGATGGATTTCGGCGCCACGCTGTGCACGCGCGCCAAGCCCGCCTGCGTGCTGTGCCCGCTGCAGACCGATTGCATCGCACGCCGCAATGGCCTGGTCGACGCGTTGCCCACCCCCAAACCCGGCAAGCAGCTACCCGAACGCGAGGCCACTGCGCTGCTGCTGCACAATGCCGAGGGCCACATCCTGCTGCAGCGACGCCCGCCAACCGGCATCTGGGCCTCGCTGTGGACGCTGCCGCAGGCCGATACCGAAAGCGGCATGCGCGCCTGGTTTGCGGCGCATATCGACGGCAACTACGAGCGCGCCGACGAGATGCCGCCGATCGTGCACACCTTCAGCCATTACCGCCTGCATTTGCAGCCATTGCGCCTGCGCAAGGTCGCGCTACGTCCGGCGGTGCGCGACAATGAAGACCTACGCTGGGTAGCACCTGCCGATCTTGCATCGCTAGGCCTGCCGGCGCCGATCCGCAAGTTGCTCGACGCGTTGTAAGCGCGTCTTCCAAAGGAATCCGCATGTCCCGCACCGTGTTCTGCCACTACCAGCAAAGCGACGCCGAAGGCCTGGATTTCGTGCCGTATCCGGGCGAGCTCGGCCAGCGCATTTTCGCGCAGATCGGCAAGACCGCCTGGCAAGCGTGGCTGGCGCACCAGACCATGCTGATCAACGAAAACCGGCTGTCGCCACGCGACCCCAAGCACCGCGCCTTTCTCGAAGCCGAGCTGCAGAAGTTCCTGTTCGAGCGCAATGCCGACAAACCCGAAGGCTATGTGGCGCCGGTGGGTGACTGAGCGCGCGGATGTGGGATTGCGGAGTTGTGAGTTGCACCAGTCGTGGCAGCCTTTGCTGCATCCAATGCGTCTGAGAAGTCATGGGGTGGCTGCATCTGCCGAAGAGAGCGAGTGCCGGAACGGCCAGGCCCTTCACCGACGTGGCGTGGTGTTCCTGTCGCAAAACAAGCTGGGCGATCTGGCCCATATCCGGCGCGCAGGACGTGGATGATCTGGCGGGCGCGCCATGCGCCGAGCTTCGCGGGCCTCATGGTTGCCAGCTGCGCCCGATGCCTGCTGCTCCGGGCGCTGCGCTAGCGGGCTGCCGCAATCTTGAAGCGCAACGGCGGTTGCACCGCGATGCCTCAGCGGCATCGCAGTGGCGATCTGTCGGCCTCAGCCAACCCCGGTCGGCCCATCCAGCAGCATGCGGATGCGCTTGAGCAGTTCCTTCTGCGTGTAGGGTTTGTTGACCACATCGAACTCGGCGCCACCCACATCGGTGCGCTGGATGCTGGCATCGGCGTAGCCGGTGGTGAGCAGGATCTTGACCTTTGGCAGCATACGGCGCGCCTCACGGGCGAGCATCACCCCATTCATACCGCCGGGCATGATCAGGTCGGTGAATAGCGCATCCACGTCCGGGTTCTTCCCCAAGATCTCCATCGCCTCGCGTCCGCTGGACGCAGACAGGATGCGGTAACCGGCATTTTCCAGAAACATCCGCGCCACCACCGCCACATCCTGCTTGTCTTCCACCACCAGGATGGTTTCGTTGCCACCCTTGTCGATGGCGCGGCTCTTGGCTATCTGCAAATCGTTTTCGAATTCGCTGGAGGCGGGGAAATACAGTCGCACCGTGGTGCCTTCGCCCACCTCGCTGTAGATGCGTACGGTGCCGCCGGACTGCTTGACGAATCCATACACCATCGACAGGCCCAGGCCGGTGCCCTGCCCTTCCTCCTTGGTGGTGAAGAACGGTTCCATCACCCGGCCGACCACCTCCGGCGGCATGCCCGAGCCGGTGTCGGTCACGGCAATGCTGACGTAGCGGCCCGGTGCCAGCTGGTGGTACATCGCCAGATCGTGGCCGGTGATCTCCACGTTCTGGGTCTGCACCGTCACTTCCTTGCGTTCGGCCTGGGCCATCGCGTCGCGCGCATTGATCAACACGTTCAACAGCGCCACCTCTGCCTGGGTGGTGTCGATCTGGCAGTTCCACAGCCCTTCTTCCAGCGACTGGCGCAGAGTGACCCCGCCTCCCAGCGCGCGCTCGGCCATGTTGGTCATGCCGGCCACCAGTCCGTTGAGATTGACCACCCGCCCGCGTAATTTCTGCTTGCGCGAAAACGCCAGCAGCTGCTGGGTCAAGGTGGCCGCCTTGGCAGCCGCGGCCGCCGCGTGTTCGGCACTGAAGGCAATGCGCTCGGCACTACCGCCGCCGGCGCTGGCCATCATCTGGATCACTTCCAGATGTCCAGACATCACCTGCAGCAGATTGTTGAAATCGTGCGCGATGCCGCCGGTCAGCTGGCCCAGCGCTTCCATCTTCTGCGCCTGGCGCAGCGCATCTTCGGCATCGCGGCGCCGGCTCACATCCAGCTGCGAGCCGAAGAAATACACCAGGTTGCCCTTGTCGTCGAACACCGGCGAGATGAACAGCGCATTCCAGAACGAGGAGCCGTCCTTGCGGTAATTCAGCACCTCGGTGGCAAACTCGCTGCGGCTTTCGATGGATTCGCGCACATCGCTGATGCTGGCCGGATCGGTGTCCGGCCCCTGCAGGAAACGGCAGTTGTTGCCGATGACTTCGTCGGCGGCATAGCCGGTCATCTCCAGGAATGCGCGGTTGGCGAACACGATGGGATTATCCGGAAGGTGGGGGTCAGTCACCGTCATCGGCATGCGCGTGGTTTCCACTGCAGCAAAGAAGATGTCCGAGCGGCGCTTCTCGACGGGCAGGCTGCGAGATTCGCTGATGTGAGGCGCCCGCAGCTCTCCGTGACCGGGATCGTTCAAGTGATGTTCTCCGCGGGGCCATTCCCGTGGTCATAGTCTAGTTGGGTCCGGTGAGGCGATTCGTCACATCCATGAGCATTTCCCGTACGGCAGCGCCTGCCGCTGAACCCGTGCACTGCGACTGCAGCTGCGCACCCGAGTACGCCGGGTGTCGCTCCTCTCGTTTGGCGGCGTTCCCAGCCCGACGGCGCTGCGCCCATTGCGCTGACTCGGTGCGATACCGCCGGCTCGACCGGGACACCGGCGCGCCGCGCGCTGACACGTTCGCCGTGAACCCGGCACTACACGCAGAGCGGCGACGCGCGGGCGAATGAACGCACAGCTACGCCCATCACGGTGCAGGCGTATAGGCAGATAGCAGGACCGGCTTCCCCGGGTCGGCGGCACTTTCTGTGTGCTGGCTCAGGCGCAGCGCATCGGCATCGGGCGTGTCCTGGGTGTTCATTTCCCATACGTCGGTCACGCGCTTGTGGAACACGACAGCGCAGCGGTGGCGGTCGTAACGAAAGGTGATGCAGTCGGTCCAGTGTTGTCCGCACGCCACTCCGTTTTGCACAGTGAAATAGGCGCCCTTCGCGACCCGGCCCTGGGCGCTGTCCGGAAACGGATCGCACTGCCCGCCTTCGTCGGCTTTGAAGATCACCCGCGTGTTGCGCACGGCTTGGACAAACCCAACGTCCGCATTTGCAACCAGCGCCAGCACCAGCACCAGCACCAGCAAGGTACACGGCGGTGGCGCATGTCCATTGTCACGCAGCGTCTGTTCTGCGGATGCACGCAACGCAACCACGTCATCCAGCCGGCCATTTCCGTGAGATCTGCGCTAGCGACACCCATCACCGACGGTAGGTACGATTCGGCAGCGCCTGCGGGGAGCGCTGCGACGCCGGCTGGCATGGCGAGCGTCGCCGTCATTGCCAGCACTGTTGTCCACCATCCGCATGGTGCCGTCATCGCTGTGTCCTGGTCTGCGTCGAGGCTGCCTGCATCGTCGGCCGTCGCTGTCGCGCGCGTATGGTTGAGTCGACATACTGTCGAGCGTCTGCAGCATTGCTTCGCCACACCGCGTTTTTCGCCAGTGAAGATCGCTCGTCAAGCCCGCTTGCCGGCTCACGCCTAGCTGTCGAAACGCCCACGTCCGATTGATGCCTCCACCGCGATGCTGGCCTCGCACCACGGCGTCCAGTGGTGCATTCCCCAACTGACGAAACGAGAATCTGCAATGGCAAATCAGAACGACAACAAGGGTGGCACCAGCAACCGCGGCTTTGCTTCGATGGACGAAGACAAGCAGCGCGAAATCGCATCCAAGGGCGGTAAGGCGGCCCATGAAAGTGGCAATGCCCACGAGTTCACCTCGGAAGAAGCGCGCGAGGCCGGCAAGAAGGGCGGCCAGGCAAGCGGTGGCGGCAACAACCGCTGAGCTGCGCAACACTGCAGGTACCACGGCGCTTCCGGAAGAGCTGAAGCTCTTTCGGAAGCGCGTCCTTTTCAAGGATCATGCCGCGTCTCAGCTGATGCGACAGCACATCGGCATGCTGCCGCCCGATGACAACGATTTTACATGCACTCTCACACGCCACCGTGCATACAGCAGCACCGCGCCATCTGGGAGGTTGCGCACGAGTCGATGCGCTGACGCAGCAGACCAAGGTCCGCCGTGGCCCGCAGTGAACGCGTTCGCCGCGGGCTCGGCGCGGTCGAATACGCCTACCCCGACCATTTGCGCAGCACGCTCGCAACCTTGCCAACGACTGCCGGGGTGTATCTGTTCCACGGCAAGGACAGCGGACTCCCCTTGTACATCGGCAAGAGCATCAACCTGCGGATGCGGGTGATGGATCACTTCCGCACGCCACGCGAAGCCTCGTTATTGCGCCAGACCCGGCGCATCAGCGTGTTCGAAATGGCCGGCGATCTCGGTGCGCAGCTGCTGGAATCCCAGCTCATCAAATCGATGCGCCCGCTGTACAACCAGAAGCTGCGTCGCGTACCGCGTCAGTTTTCGATCCGCCTGTATTGCGGCGCCGTGTCCATCGTGCATTCAGCCGAGCGCGATCCGGCGGTAACACCATGGCTGTATGGGCTCTATTCCAGCCCACGCGCCGCCAAGGAAGCGTTGCGGCGGCTGGCCGATCGCGACCGCCTTTGCTACGGGCTGCTCGGCCTGGAACGCGCTACCGATGGCCGCCCGTGTTTCCGCGCCATGTTGAAGCGCTGTGCCGGTGCCTGCCATGGCGCCGAGTCGCTGGGCGACCACGAGACGCGTCTACGCGCTGCCCTCCAGCACCTGGAACAGGTCGTATGGCCGTTTCCTGGCGCGATCGCATGCATGGAAGAAGGTAAGCAATTGCGCCAGTTTCACGTGCTGCGCAACTGGCACTATCTGGGCAGCGCCACCTCGCTGGCCGCTGCCCGCAAACTGCAGTCCGCACCCGGCGACTTCGATCGCGATTGCTACCGGATTTTGCGCAAGGGCCTGCAAACGCATCTGCACAACGTGGTGTTGCTATAAGCACGACATGCGCGGGCGCGCCCACTTCGGCACTCGCAGTACGCGCCGAGTTCATGCAAGGCATCGCGCGACTTGCCGCCGGTCTGTCCTGTTCCCCGCCAACCACGATCCGGACGCCTACACGCTCGAAGCGCAGGCAAGAGTCCGCGATTCTTCAGCTGCTCTGCCTTTCGCAGCTGCGGTATTCCTTGGGGTCCAAAAACTCCGCCAGACAAGACCCTACGCGCAGCGCCTGCTCGCGCGCGTCGCCCCGGTACTCGCCCTGCCCTGCGCCCTCGATCGTGGCCACGGGCGCGGCGCGGTCGCGGTGATAAACGAACGCAGTCGAAAGCCACAGCGTCGCGCCTGGCGCCTGGCTTTCCAGGGTCTCCACGCGGAATTCACCGCAGTAACCGTGGATCAGGGTGCGTCGAAGTGTCTTGTGCGTCATGCGCGCAGTATCGCCATGCACATTTGAAGATCACGTAGAAATCGATTGCATCGGACGCACGTAGCGCCTAAGCGCACGATCGGGAAGCCGAACCAACGCGCAAGCCTGTGTCCATGCTGGATCACATCAGAATTAACGCGCGCGCCTGCAACACGCACC
The DNA here is from genome assembly GCF_017746145.1 of Xanthomonas sp. D-99. Classification (NCBI taxonomy): domain Bacteria; kingdom Pseudomonadati; phylum Pseudomonadota; class Gammaproteobacteria; order Lysobacterales; family Lysobacteraceae; genus Xanthomonas; species Xanthomonas sp. D-99. The sequence goes on from NZ_JAGHWU010000029.1 coordinate 21,065, forward strand.
ACTGCCCACCGCATATGCAATCGAGTAAAGGACCGGGAGAGCGACAGATCCGGTGAGAACCGGGAAGCCTTGCGAACGAAGGCTTGGATATGGTGGCCGAGGACGGAATCGAACCGCCGACACGGGGATTTTCAATCCCCTGCTCTACCAACTGAGCTACTCGGCCACTTAACCTGCAACACGATGCCTGCGTTGCGAGGACGCGCACTATAGCGAGCAGGCGCAGTTTGGGCAAGCGTTGCGAGCAACTTTATTGCCGGCCGCCGTGGGGGACGCGTTTCTTGCACCGCTTCACGCCGCGCGGCCGGGGACATGGCCTAGCCTGCGCGCGTCCACCGGAGATTGTCATGCGCCTGCCCCGCCTGCTGCTGTCGTTCGTCGCCCTGCTGCCGCTGGCCGCGTTTGCGCAACAGCCGGTGCGCGCGGTGCCGCAGCTGGACATCTCGCGCTATGCCGGCCAGTGGCATGAGATTGCACACCTGCCGGTGTCGTTCCAGAAAAAGTGCCGTAGCGACATTACCGCCATCTACACCTTGCGCGACGATGGCTTGATCGGCGTGCGCAATGGCTGCCGCACCGCCGATGGCAGCCTGACCCAGGCCGACGGCGTGGCGCGCCCGGTCGCCGGCCAGCCCGGGCAGTTGCAGGTGCGCTTCGCTCCCGAGTGGCTGGGTTGGTTGCCGCTGGTGTGGGCCGACTATTGGGTGATCGCGCTCGACCCGGATTACCAATGGGCGGTGGTCGGCGAGCCGGATCGCAAGTACCTGTGGATCCTGTCGCGCTCGCCGCAGATGCAGCGCGCGCAACTGGAACGGCTCAAGGCGCAGGCCACCGCGATGGGCTACGACCTGTCGCCATTGATTGTGGCCGCGCCGGTGTTGTGAGGCCTGCCCGCGCCCCGGCCTAGGATCGCCACCTCCGCTGCGCGCGCTGGGGAGCGGCGACCGTACTGCGTAGTATTCTTGGCGCCGCCTCATTCCGCCAAGGACCCGAGTCCATGCGTCGTGCCTCTCGCCTTCTTCTTGTATCGCTGGCCTGCGGGCTGCTGCTGAGCGCCTGCGGCGGCGCAGTCCGCCGGGTGTCCGAGCCGGCCGCCAGCATCCAGCAACTGACCGTGCGTGCCGATGGCTCCTGGTCGGTGGATCTGCGCCTGCAGAACTACAGCAGCATCCCGATGCAGTTCGAACGCGTGGCACTGGAGATCTCTGCCGGCGACCAATTGGCCGGCAAGCTCGACCAGGCAGTGGGCATGTCGATCGGCCCGGAAACCGCCGATGTGGTCACCGTCGCCGTGCAACCCACCTCGCTCGGTCGCATCACCGTGGCCGACGTGCTGGCCGGCGGCCGCTCGTTCCCGTACGCGCTCAAGGGCACCGTCTGGGCGACCCCGCAGGACAAGAAACAGCGCCAGTTCAGTGTGGAATCGCGCAATACGCTCAGCCCGGCCCCCGGCCTCAACGGCGTGCTGCGCTAGCGCGCACGCCCCCCTACCCGCGCTTCCAAGGATTCCGCATGAGCAGCTATACCGCCCCGCTGACCGATTTCCGCTTCGCCCTGCACGATGTGCTCGGCGCGCACGCCCTGTTCGCCCGGCTCGGCTATACCGAGGCCAGCACCGACATCATCGACGCCGTGCTCGAAGAGGCCGGCCGCTTCACCTCGCAGGTGCTGGCGCCGCTCAACAGTGTGGGCGACGAGATCGGTTGCGCGTTCGACAAGAGCACGCACACGGTGACCACTCCGCCCGGCTTCCGCGCCGCCTACGATCAATCCGTGGAAGGCGGCTGGAACGGGCTCACCGCCGAACCGCAATTCGGCGGCCAGGGCATGCCGCACACGCTGGGCGTGCCGCTGAGCGAAATGATCAACGCCGCCAACCTGGCCTGGGGCAACTTTCCGCTGCTGTCGCATGGCGCGATGGAAGCGCTGCGCCAGCACGGCGAGACCTGGCAGCAGGACGTCTTCCTCAAACCCCTGATCGACGGCCGCTGGACCGGCACCATGTGCCTGACCGAACCGCATTGCGGCACCGACCTGGGCCTGCTCAAGACCCGTGCCGAACCCAATGCCGATGGCAGCTACGCCATCACCGGCACCAAGATCTTCATCACCGCCGGCGAGCACGACCTCACCGACAACATCGTGCACCTGGTGCTGGCCAAGCTGCCGGACGCCCCGGCCGGCGCCAAGGGCATCTCGCTGTTCGTCACCCCCAAGTTCAAGGTGGACCGCGACGGCACCGTGGGCGAGCGCAACGCGCTGCATTGCGGCTCCATCGAGCACAAGATGGGCATCAAGGGTTCGGTGACCTGCGTGATGAACTTCGAAGGCGCGCAAGGCTACCTGGTCGGCCAGCCGCACAAGGGCCTGCAGGCGATGTTTACGATGATGAATACCGCACGCCTGAGCGTGGGCCTGCAAGGCATCGGGTTGTCCGAGCGCGCCTACCAGAACGCCCTGCGCTATAGCCGCGAGCGGTTGCAATCGCGGGCGCTCAGCGGCGCCAAATTCCCGGACAAACCGGCCGACCCGATCATCGTGCACCCGGACGTGCGCCGCATGCTGCTGACCATCAAGTCGCTGACCGAAGGCAGCCGCCTGCTCGCGTTGCATGCGGCCAGCCTGGTCGACGTCGCCCATCGCGGCGAGAGCGAACGCGAACGCGCCGACGCCGAGACCCTGGTGAGCTTCCTCACCCCGATCTCCAAGGCCTGCCAGACCGAATGGTCGATCGAGAATACCTACCACGCGCTGCAGTGCTTCGGCGGCCACGGCTACATCCGCGAATACGGCATGGAGCAACTGGCCCGCGACGCGCGTATCACCACCATCTACGAAGGCACCACCGGCATCCAGGCGCTGGACCTGATCGGCCGCAAGACCGCTGCCAGCCAGGCTGCCGGGCTGAAGCTGTTCCTGGCCGATGTGGAAACCTTCGCCAACGCGCAGGACGGCAACGCCGCGCTGGCCGAGTTCATCAAGCCGCTGCGCGACAAGTGCAGCGAATGGGCGATGCTGACCCGCGATGTGCTCGATCGCGCCGCGCGCAACCCCGACGAACTGGGCGCGGCCAGCCATGACTACCTGTTTTATTCGGGTTACGTGGTGCTGGCGTACTGGTGGGCGCGCAGCGTGGCCGCTGCCGACGCATCGGCGCACGGCGAGGACTTCAGGCGCGCCAAGCGGGAGACGGCGCGGTTCTACTTCGCCCGCATCCTGCCACGCACCATGACCCATTCCGCCGCCATCCGCAGTGGCGCCGCACCGCTGATGACGCTGGACGCGGAACTGTTCGGCGAAGGCTGAGCGCCATCATCACGGCGCTGCCGTAGGAGCGGACCTGGCCGCGACGGGGTGGAGTCGCTCGGCAAGGCGCCGCGCCCGGGTGCGCTCCTACGGATAACGACGCGAGATTCCGCCGCTGCTGTAGGAGCGGACCTGGCCGCGACGGGTGGAGTCGCTCGACAAGGCGTCGCGCCCGGGTGCGTTCCGACGCTCACCAACGCCATCACTGCGTTTGACGAGTGATCCCGCAGCGCGGCGGCACGGAATCGCGGCCAACAGTACTTACTGAGCCAGTATTTTGGAGACACCTGCCAACGCCGTTCGCTGTGATACACAAACTGTCAACGATCGGGTATAAGCTGTTTTCCCGATGGAGACAGACACGCACGTTCGTGATGTGATCGTCCCCGGAGGCAGCTATGCCCCGGACGCGGGCAGCGCTGTCGCTGCAATCCACCAACTCCCCACGCTTCGCCTGTTGTCGCTCGATGCGCACGGCCGCGTGCTGGATTGGATCAACTGGCAAGACGCCGCCTGCCTATACGCCCGCGATGCGGTGTCGTGGACGCTGGGCGAGCCTTGCATGCAGATCCACGGCGGCATCTCGCGGCTGACCGGCGAGCGCAGCACGCTGGAACTGCACCCCATCATCGCCGCGCGCGGGCACGCCCGTTCGCGCGCGCTGGACCCGACCCCGACCCTCAGCAACACCGCGCTGTTCGCGCGCGATTCGCAGCTGTGCATGTACTGCGGCCAGCATTTCAGCCGCCCGCACCTGACCCGCGACCACGTCATGCCGGTGTCCAAAGGCGGTCGCGACAGTTGGGAAAACGTGGTGACCGCCTGTTTCCAGTGCAATTCGCGCAAGGCCAACCGCACGCCGCAACAGGCGCATATGCCGCTGCTGGCGGTGCCCTACCGGCCGAGCTGGATCGAGCACCTGATCCTGTCCAACCGCAACATCCTGTCCGATCAGATGGCCTTTTTGCGCGCGCAGCTGCCCAAGCGCTCCAAACTGTCGCTGTAAGCCGACTGTCCATTTGTTGCGGCTGCTGGCTGGTCAGTGGCACGCAAGCTTGCAAGGCGTGCCAAGACAGCCGCGGGTGGTTGAGCCTGGACGCGCGTGCCGTTGTCCCACTCGCGCAGCGGCGTTGGCGGCTTCACCGGCGCACCGGGTGTCCGACGTGACATCGAACCCGGCCACCGCGATCCAATGCATGAGACGCCTTGAGGCGCAGTGTCCGCCCCTTACGCAGAGGCGCGGAGCCAAGGGATCGCGGAGACACGGCGCAACCAGCACATCGCCAGGTGCGGCAGATTGCCGCAGGTGTCGGGTGAGCGTCGCGCGCGCCAGGCGTCACGGTGCGCGCGCCCATCACTTCCCGCTGACAGCTGAACCGGTTTGCTTGCCGGGCCTTCGCATGGGGAGGACAATACGGCTTCAGAAGATTGACACGATGATGATCGACACCACCCGCTATCCGCGCCTGTCCCGCATCCAGACCCCCGACGATCTGCGCCGCTTCGACGAAGCCGAGCTGACCGCGATCGCCGAAGAACTGCGCTCCTATCTGATCGAATCGGTGGGCAAGAGCGGCGGGCACTTCGCGGCCGGCCTGGGCGTGATCGAGCTCACCGTCGCCCTGCACTACCTGTATCAGACGCCGGTCGATCAGCTGGTCTGGGACGTCGGGCATCAGACCTACCCGCACAAGATCCTCACCGGCCGGCGCGACCAGATCCACACGGTCAAGCAGAAGGACGGCGTGGCGCCGTTTCCCAAGCGCGAGGAAAGCATCTACGACACCTTTGGCGTTGGCCATTCGTCGACCTCGATTTCGGCCGCGCTCGGCATGGCCATCGCTGCGCAGCGCAACGGCGACGACCGCAAGGTGGTGGCGGTGATCGGCGACGGCGCGATGACCGCCGGCATGGTCTACGAAGCGCTCAACCACGCCGGCGGCATGGACCCGGAACCGAATCTGCTGGTGATCCTCAACGACAACCGCATGTCGATCTCCGAAGCAGTGGGCGGGCTGACCAAGATGCTGGGGCGCGCCAGCGGCAGCCGCACGCTCAATGCGATCCGCGAAGGCGGCAAGAAGATCCTCGGCGACAAGAAGAACAACCCCACCGCGCGTTTCGTGCGGCGTTGGGAAGAACACTGGAAAGGCATGTTCGTGCCATCCACGCTGTTCGAGGAAATGGGCTTCCATTACACCGGCCCGATCGATGGCCACGACCTGCCCAGCCTGGTCGGCGCACTGAAGACCCTGCAGACGCTCAAGGGCCCGCAACTGCTGCACGTCATCACCACCAAGGGCAAGGGCTACGAACTGGCCGAAGGCGATCAGATCGGCTACCACGCCGTTGGCCCGTTCGATCCAAGCAAGGGCTTGGTCGCCAAGACCGGCGCCAAGAAGCCGACCTACACCGACGTCTTCAGTGACTGGGTGTGCGACATGGCCGCCGCCGAACCCAAGTTGCTGGTGATCACGCCGGCGATGCGCGAGGGCTCGGGCCTGGTGCGTTTCAGCAAGGAATATCCGCAGCGCTATTTCGATGTAGCCATTGCCGAGCAGCACGCGGTCACGCTGGCCGCCGGCATGGCGACCCAGGGCGCCAAGCCGGTGGTCGCGATCTATTCCACGTTCCTGCAGCGCGGCTACGACCAACTGGTGCACGACGTGGCGGTGCAGCAACTGGATGTGCTGTTCGCGATCGATCGCGGCGGCGTGGTCGGCCCGGATGGCGCCACCCATGCCGGCAATCTGGATCTGAGCTTTCTGCGCTGCGTGCCGCACATGGTGGTGATGGCGCCTGCCGACGAGGCCGAATGCCGTCAGATGCTGAGCACCGGCGTGCAATACCAGGGCCCGGCGGCGGTGCGCTACCCGCGTGGCACCGGTCCCGGCGCAGCACTGGACACCTCGCTTGCCACGTTGCCGATCGGCAAGGCGCAGCTGCGCCACAGCGGCACCCGCATCGCCCTGCTCGGCTTCGGCGCGATGGTGGATGCGGCCGAGGCGGTCGGGCGCGAACTGGGGCTGACGGTGGTGAACATGCGCTTCGTCAAGCCGCTCGACAAGGCGCTGCTGCTGGAGCTGGCAAAAACCCATGATGGCTTCGTCACGATCGAAGACAACGTGGTTGCCGGCGGCGCAGGTTCTGGCGTGTCAGAACTGCTCAACGCCGAAGCCGTTACCATGCCGATGCTGCACCTGGGCCTGCCGGACAGCTTCCAGCATCACGCCAGCCGCGAAGACCTGCTTGCGGAAGCCGGCATCGACCAAGCCGGCATTCGCGCCGCCGTGCTCAAGCGCTGGCCGCAGCTGACGATCAGCCTGCCGCCTGCGTTGAACGCTGCGGCAGGCTGATCGCGCCTGCCAGGCTCCTTGTGGCGCGTGCCGCCTTACATCGGCGGCACCGCGCCAGTCCGCGCGAAGCCCTCCACCAGGTGCACGATGCGCGCCTGCGATTGAATCAGTTGTAGCTCCGCCTGCAGCCGGTGCACGCCGTGTGTTACCTCGTCAGCACCGAGCGCCTCACGCAGCAACGCCGGCAACCCATCCAGATCGCGCAACCACCAGGCAGCACCAGCCACCTGCAGGCGGGCGGCGTGGTCGAACTGGTCGTAATCCAGCGGATAGACGATCGCCGGCAGTCCGGCGGCAAGGCAGGCGTAGAGAATGCCGGCACCGCCGTGGTGGATCACCAATGCGTAGCGGTGCAGATGCTGCGCGTAATCCACGTACGGCAGCCGCTGATAGTTGCCCTGCCCCGGCTGCAGCGGAGCGCCGGTGTCGCCGTCGCTGAAATGGAAGACCACCTCCGGGAACTGCGGCGCCAGCGCACGCAACACGCCCTCCATGCGCTGCTTGACCCATTGCAGATGCGTGCCCAGCGTCACCAGCACATGCCGGCGACCGTCGACGAAGGGGGGCGCCGTCACCGACGACGGCGGCGTGCATAACTGCGGCCCGACAAAGCGCACTGCCGTCGGCCAACGTTGCGCCAGCTCGAACGACGGGACTCCCAGGGCCAGGATGCACTGCGGCGAATACACCGCCTCGCTGCGATCGCTGCGATAGATCGCCGGCAACCCGCAAGCGCGCATCCGGCGCCGATAGCAACGGTGCAGAGTCCGCTTGAAACAACGCGTGAGCCGGCGCGCCGCTGCATGCCAGACACGCTGCAAGGGCGTGGTCGCAGGCAGCAACCCACCAAAGTAGGCGGGCGGCCCATCCGTGGTTTCGATCACGCACGGCGACGGCATGCTGGTCCACCAGGCAATGTCCATCGTCTGGGCGGCCAGTCCTGCGCTGGGCAGGGTGAAGTCGACGATCACCAGATCCGGCCGCCGCTTGGCGAAGCGCTGCTGTAGCGCTTCGCCAAGCTGTGCCATGAGCCCGAGTGCGCTGTGCAGCTGCCGACGCAGGCGCACCGGGTTGTGGCCCACTGCATGCGGCGGGTTGGCGATGGAAAGCAGCACGCGATCGGCATGCGCATCCAGCACGCTGGCAGCGGTGAGCCCACATGCCTCGATGCGCGCCTGCGCGGCAGGCGTGCTGATGACGCATACCTCATGCTGCGCCGCGAGTTGTTGCGCGATCGCCAGGATGGGATGCAGATGGCCGCTGTATGGCGGTGCGATCAGATCAATGCGCATGCGCTACGCCCTGTCGCTTCCGTTCGATCTGCGCGACAAAGCGCTGGCACTCGGCAAGCACCTCGGCGTTATGCAGGTACGCCATGTGTCCGCACGCAGGCCTGGCATCGACCTGCCCATCGAACAGTGCGCGAGAGATCCAGTCGCTGCGGCCCTGTACCACGCACAGCTGGCCGAACACGGCGGGCGCATCACACACCGGGCCGTACGCAAAAACCGCCAGACGTGCGCGCAGCGCATCCGGCAACCGCAATGCGGTCAATAGCTGCAGCCCGCAGCTGCCGGCAAGAAGCAGCGTCATCGGCCTCTGATCCAGCAGTGCATGCACACGCTTGCGGTCGGCCTCGGCAAGGCGGGCATGTCGGGCCGCAAGATACTGCCGCGCATTGGACAGGCTGGCACGCCACAACGGCGTGCGCCGGTGCGGCGCGCTATTGCGGCGGTACGGATAATTGCAATCCACCAACTGCCGGCCTGTGCCCTGCAGCTGTCGCAGAAATGCGCCCTGTTCCGTACTCAAGGCGCAGCTTGCCGGATCGCTTTGCCCGGTGAGAAAGGCGATCTGCAGCGGGCCCGACTCACTCCGCACGAAAGCACCCATCGGGAAACACACGGTAACGCCGCGTGCGCCAGCGGATGGTACGCACCAGCGCTGCGTGCAGCAGATGCAGCGGCTGCAGACATTCGGCGCATAGCGACAGCAGCAGGCGATGGCGAACGGCGCCGGTGACGCGCCATTGCACACCGCACAGCAGCAGCGCGCGTGCCAGCAAAACGATCAGCACGCAGAGTGCAGCCGGCCAGGTGTGCTGCACGCAAGCGCAGACCAGCATGGCCAGCAGCAGCACCGGCGGCAGCCCCTGCAACACGCCGATGGCGCTGCGTACGCGCAGGCGTTGACGGCCTAGCAGGATCGATGCGAACAGCATCCAGCGATGCATCTGGCGCACATATCCACGCAGGTCGGGCATGGCGGTACGCATCGCCACCGGCGCAATGGATTGCCAGAGCCGCCCGCCGCGGTCGCGCACCAGGGTCGCGAAGGCCAGATCGTCGGTCAGTTGCTCCAGCAATGCAGTAAAGCCACCCCAGCGGCGCAGTTGTTCGGTGCGCGCGGCATAGCACATGCCGTTGATGGTCAACGGCGCTGCGAATGGCAGCCAGCCCAGGTACGTGAGCGCGGCATTGTTGTTGACGAACTGCGCCAACAGGCGCCCGGCCAGCGTGGCGCCGTCGCGGTAATACGGCAGTGCGGTGACCACATCGGCATGCGCGAGGTCCAGCAACAGTTGCGACAGCGCACGGTCGCCAAGGTGCGCATCGTCGTCGAGAATCAGGCTCACAGGCGCATCGATGTGCGGCAGCGCGTAATCGAGTTTCCAGGCCTTGGGGTTGATGCCAGGTGGCGCCGGGGGCACCAGCATGCGCGCGATACGCAGCTGCGGATATAGCGCGACGACTGCATCGGCAGCGGCGTTTCCCGGGCCATCGTCGGCATCCAGCAACCAGACGAACTGCGCCTGCGGCAATGCCTGCACGTTGGCGGCAAGCACCTCTTGCAAATGCGCATCGCCACCAAGAATGGGCTGCAGGATCGCCACCTCGGCCGGTGTTGCAACGGCACTGTGCGCTGACCTCACCCGTTCGCCGCGCACGACCCACAGCGCGGCCGCCGTCTTGACCAGCAGCACGGCCAGATACAGCGCTGCCAGGATTGGGACGATCAGGTCCACTGTGCTGCCTGCCAGCGCACGAAGGCGTCCACACCCTCGTCCAGGCCAACACTGGGCGGGCCAAGATCGGCAAGCGTGCGGCGCGGATCGAAGGTCTTGGAATACGCGAACACGCCAACGCCGAAGCGCGTGATCGGCGGCTCGCCCCGCAGCCGCAGCCCGCGATATACCGCCTCCACCACGCTGGCCATGCGCAACGCGGTGCCGATGCGTACCTCGCGCCGTGGCAACGGCAGCTGCAGGCGCGCCAGCACCTCCAACAACACGTGCTGCAGGTCCACCGGTTGTGCGTTGGTGAGATTGTAGGCAGCCTGCAACTGCGGCGCGGTGGCCGCGCGGTACAGGTAATCGCACAGCGTATCGATATAGATCAGGTCGCCGATCACCGGCCGGGTCTGGCCGACGAAACGTGGCAACGCGCCCTTGCGCGCGGCGGCGATCACGCGTGGAAACAGCACCGTGTCGCCGGGCCCGAACACCGCACGCGGGCGCAGGACGCACTTCTGCCCCGGATAGGCATCGAGCAGGGTTTCGCCAAGATATTTGGTTTCTGCGTAAGTATTGACGAACGCCGGGCCGATCGGGCTGTCTTCGTCCAGATCGTATTGATGCGCTTCGCGATAGAACACCGAACTGGAGGAGACATACAGCAGGCGTGGGCAGCCGTTGCGTTTGCAGAAGTCGATGACATTGGCGGTGGCCTGGACGTTGTGCAGCTGGAACTGCGCACGCGTGCCCCATGGCGAGGCCAACGCAGCTGCATGAATCACCACATCCGGTTGCCAGTCCAGCGCAAACGCCCGGCTCAGGTCGATGCGATGGTAGTTGGGAAGATCGCTGGCGCGACGACCGATGCCTCGAATCTCGACACCTGGCTGCTCCTGAAAGCGCCGCAGGAACGCACCACCGACAAAACCGGACGCACCGGTCACAAGAATGCGCAGGCTCATCGCCACTCCGGTTGATAACGGTCAAGACTCGGCTGGCAATGCGAGGGCAGGATCGCCAGCTCCGGATGGGCGTGCGACAAGGCGTGCAAGCGATGCACGGTGCGCTGGAATGCGTACCAGTCGTGCATCAGCAGGCGCGTGGGCCAGGCCGGCCATTGCAGCGTGGCCCAGGTGGCCGAGGACCATACCGCGTCCGCACACAGCAACACCTCGCGGTCGTGCTGGTCGCGTACCCGTAGCCCCATCTGGCCGGGCACGTGTCCGGGTAGCGATACCGCGAGCACGCTGCCGTCCTCGAACAGATCGTAAGCCGGGCCGAGCCCCTGCCAGGCTCCAGTCAACGCGCGCTGCGGAGCCTGGTCGGCAAACTGCAGCCGCTGGTCGAAGTCGTCGGGCAGCAGCTGCGGCAGCAAGGCCCGGCGCAACCCGCCCACGCGCGAGCAGCTACGCAACTGCTGGTAGTCCGCGCGCAGGCACATGAAGCGCGCATTCGGCAGATCGCGCAGACCGCCGACATGGTCGGCGTGGAAATGCGAAATCAGACACCAGGCGATGTCATCCAGCGACACGCCGCGTTTACTCAACTGCGCGCCCAGGGTTTCGTCGACGGGCAAGTTTACTGGCGTGGTCCAGCGGTACAGGCGCTCCGGCCAGGGATCGGTGGCGCGGAAAAAATGCGCCGCGTAGCCGGTGTCGTACAACAGCGCGCCGCGCTGCGGATGCCGGATCAGCACGCTCAATGCGGGGAATTCCACCGCGTGCCAGTGACCATCGGCGCGCACCATGCGTTCGCAATGGCGACAGTGGCCCACGCGCAGCAGCTCGAGCGACACGCGTACCGGCATCAGTAGCGCAACACCATGCCGCCGATGGCAAGCCCTGCCCCGGTGCCAAGCAGCGCGAACAGATCGTCGCGCTGCAGGCCCAGCTCGACGCGTGCATGATGCAGCGCATGCGGCAACGACGCGGCAACCTGATTGCCGGTGGTTTGCAGGATGCGTACCACCTGATCGGGGCGCAGTCCCAAGGTCTGCACCACATGATCCAGGCCGCCGCCGGAGGCCTGGTGCGGCACCAGGCAGCGCAAGGCAGCAGTCGTGGTGCCGGCCTCGTGCAGCAGTTGTTCCCAGAACGCCGGCAGATGCCGCGCGGCGAAACGGTAGGCGCCGCGTCCGTCCATGCAGAACACGCGCGAAGCATCGGGCGCGCTGTCTTCGCCGTGCGGATAACGCGTGCCGCCGCCGCGAATGCGGCACAGCTCCGCGCCATTGCCATAACTGGACAGCCGGCTGGAGAGCAGCGCCGAGCCCTGCCCTGCGTCGCTGCGGCCAACGACCACTGCGGCTGCGCCATCGCCGAACAAGCCGGCCGTGGCCGGCGTCGCTGCATCCAGCCCGGCCGATGCGACTTCGCTGGAGACGATCAGCACGCGCTCGTACCGGCCTAGCGCCAGTGCGTTGGCCGCCATGTCCAGGGCCACCAGAAAACTCAGGCAGGTGGCATTGACGTCGAATGCGGGGACGCCCGAATCGCCGAGGCCGAGCGCGCGCTGGATCAGCACTGCCTGGCAGGGAATCGGCTGCTCCATGACGCTGCAGGCGGAGATCAGGCAATCGATCCGACTGGCATCGAGCCCGGCGCTGGCCAAGGCCTGTTGCGCAGCGGCTGCCCCCATCGACGCTGCGGTCTCGCCCTCGCCCACGTAATGGCGCGTCTGCACGCCCAGACGCGCGAACGTTGTTCCGGCCGGCAACTGCCAGCGCTCGTCCAACTGGTGCGATGTCACTTCCGTCGCCGGAACATGGCGCCCGGTGCCCAGAATGCGCAGCGGCAATGCGTTCAACGCGCAGCTCTCAAAACGTGAAGGCGCGCAGCATACCCTGGCCACATCGGCAGGCCCACCGCCATGCATGCCGATACACATCTAAGCGCAAGCACCGCGACGCACGCCGCGCAACAGCCGCCTGCCGCATCCATTGGATCGATGCCAGCTCCTGTGCTCGTGCTGCATGACACCCCTGGCGCACGCGGCGACATCGGCTCAAGGCGCTTCCACGGCATAGCCCAACGCCTGCAGGCGTGCCAGATAGCCGTCCGGCGCGGTCAGCCGGCTGATCGGCAGCACCGCAAAAGTGCTGCGATTGCGTTGCAACGCGGCGGTGGCGATGCCCAGCCAATGCTCGCGCATGCGCCGCTCCAGATCGTCGATGCCGCGTTTTTTTGCGGCACCAGAGCTGGCCATTGCGCCCATGCAGGCGGCCTGCGGGTCTTCGCGCGGCAGCTGACGCAAGGCCTCGATATCGCCCACCGACCAGGCATTGGCGCGCTCCACCATCGTCGGCAGATCGCGTTCCACCGTGACCAGAATGCTGCGGAAACACGCGGTATCGTCCATTCCTCCCGCACGGAATTCCCTGAGCGCCTGACGTGGATCCTTGATCTTGTAATCGAGCGCGGTCGGGGTCGGCTTGATCCCCGCGCGCTTGGCCGCGCGTTCCACCACCGGCCAAACCACCGGCGAACGGGCCAGGCCGGAGCGCTTGATTGCCGCCTGATACAACTCGCCGGCGGCCAGCATCGGGCGCTTGCGCTCCACGCCGCGGTCGCTGCCGAGATAGCGCGCCTTGGACACGCTCCAGCGCGCATACAGGTCGGCCGGCAAAATGTCGCGCAGCTCGCGTCCGTCTTCATTCTTCATCGCTTTCATGGCCGACGGCAGCAAGGTCAGCTTGCCGAAAAATCCCATGTCCGCATCCACCTGCACGGTTGGCGCCTCCAGCACCTGCTGGGACTGGCCGATGATGGTCTCCACTTCGGTCGACTGCCACTGCAGTCGCTTCGGCAACGGCGACAAGGTGCCCAGGATCCACAACACATGATCGCCCTTGCTGACCTTCCACAAGCCCGGCCCGGGCTGCACGCCGCGCACGACCATGGCCTCCAGATCCACCACTGCTGGTGCCGGCGCCGCCACCTTGGGCGGCGCAGCTTCACTGGCGGTCGCCAGCAGCGACACCAGCGTCAAACCCATTCCCCATCCTGCGACCTTGCATTGCATGGTGTGTCGCCCCCTGTCTGAGGCGGACAGTACGCCAAGCCGGCAGCAGCCGCGTTAGGGAAGCGTTCGGAACCGCAAGCGCCGTCGATGATTAGCGTGGCAGCAGCGTCGCCAGGTGTGCGGCCAACGGCGAGGCCTTGTCGAGCAGCGCAAATCCTTCCCAGACAAATCCCGGCGATACCGTGCATCCCACCAGGGTGAAATCGCCGAGCGAGCGTGCCGCCTGCCAGCAGCCTGCCGGCACCACATGCATCGGCTCGCCGCGTTCGGCGGCATCCACGATCACATGCTGCACTTGCTCGGTGCAGGTGTCGTAGATCAGCAGTTCCAACGCATCGCCGAGCTGCCAATGCCAGGTTTCTTCCGCATCCACGCGGTGCCATGCACTGCATTCGTCCGCACTCAGCAGGAAACGGATGGCGGTCATTGCCGGACGGGTCTGGCCGTTGTCGGTCACCTGACGTGCAGAGGCGTAGACGCGGCGATAGTGCCCGCCTTCCGGATGCGGGGCGAGGTCCAGCGAGCGGATCAGGGCGGCGGCGGTCGGATGCATGCGTGCATGCTAGGCCAGACGCATTCCCCCTGCATCAGGGTAGCTGCTTTCCTGCGCGCAGACAGGTGCGGAAGAACACCAGCAGATCCCAGCTATAGCGCTTGAGCAAACGGCGTGGCTCGTTGAGCAGCCGATACATCCATTCCATATGCAGGCCTCGCACCCACTCGGGCGCACGCTTGGCGGTGCCGGACAGGAAATCGAGCAACGCGCCCACGCCAAACACCAGCGGCACGCTCAGCGCATGGCTGTGGTCCAGGATCCAGCGCTCCTGCAGCGGGTTGCCGAACGCCACCAGCAGCACATCGGCACCGGAGCGATTGATGCGCTCGGCCAGGCCCTCGCCCGCGGCCGCAAATTCGCCATAACCGTCGCACATGCCGACCACCTGCTGCCCCAAGGTCCCGGTCAGCGTCGCCGCAGCGGTCTTGCCCACACCCGGACGGCCGCCCAGCAGAAAGAACTTCAGCGGCTGCGCGCTCTCGCGGCACAGATACGGAATCAGGTCGGTGCCATTGAGGTTGCCGGCAAAGCGGCGGCCGTGGATCAGCCGCGCAGCCAGATCCATGCCGATCCCGTCGTTGACGATACGCACGCTGGGCTCGCGCATGCGCATCCGTAGCGCCTGGCACTGCACGATGAAATTGGTATTGGCAAAGAACACCCGCCGCGGCTGGCGGGCGGCCAGCGCATGAAATAGATCCAGCGCGAAGGCTTCCTGCGTAGTGGACAACACCGGAAAGCCGCCTAACGGAATCACCACACCCGGCGGCGTGGCCCCGCTGGCAATCCCCGTTGTTTCCACATCCACGCGCTGGCCCTGCATCATCGAATCACCAAAGGTCGTAAGGGAAGGCAGCCAACAGTCCAGCCTGCAGCCTTTCCAGATCGAAATCGCCGTTGCCGCCCAGCTGCAGACACTCTTCCACGCTGTTGCCGGAATGCCATTGCATACGCCCGGTGCCGTTGTAGTAGTCGTCGTACTTGAAGCGATCTTCGCCGTTGCCCCAGTCCAGATACACCGCCGGGATTCCATAGGCTTCGGCAAGGATCAGGCCGTGCAGCGAGCTACTGATCACCAACTCGGCGCCAAGCAACGCGCTCATGAAGGTTGCGGGCTTGACGTTGGGAAATACCAGGTGGTCCTTGTACGCGCTGTACTTTTCGACCGGCTCGTTGAAGTGCGGAACGATGGCGAACGGGCGCTTGTTGATCGCGCCGAGCGCATCGGCCGGGAAGAACATCGGCGTCAGCAGCCCGGGATCGCCATACACTTCCGGCACTGCGATGCCGCGGTCAAGCAGAAACTTGCGCGTCTTCGGCCCACGCACCGCACGGACATCGAGCGTACGGAAGGTGTTGCGCTCGCCAGGAATCTTGCCGTTGATGCCACTACCCCAGACGGTGTCGCCGTCTTTGGCGAAGTGCAGTACCGAGCCGATCGCGATCAGCTTCTTGCTCAGATCCCGCTTCTCGATCAGCGTTTTGTCCTGCAACGACAGCACGCAGGAGACGATCACCTTGGACAGGTGATCTCCCATATTCACGCCAGCGTTCTTGGGCTGCCACCAGAACAGCGCACGACGTTCTGCATGTTCTATCCATTTCTGCAGCAAGGCGTTGGCCATAACGTATGAGTCTCCTAAAGAAAAAATGTGCGCCGCATCAGTGCGAAAACGCAGCCTCCGACGAGGTATGCACCGCTGCGCTTTGCCGTGGATACAACCGGGTTTCCGGATACGCACTGGGATCCAGCACGCGATCGGTGGTGTCGGACCAATTCAGGCACTGGCGATAACGCACGCGCGGTGCTTCCAGGGCGCGGCCGATTGCTGCAACGACAGAATCGGCGTTGCCCGGAGTGTAGCCGAAACGCGACTGATACGGCCCCACCACGGCATTCGGACACACAGCAGGCAAGCCGAAAAAGTCGTATTGCAACAACTTCATCGAACTGTCGGCCAGGTAGACCGGCACCTGCTCGGACGCATACGGCGCAATCCCGAACCGCGCGTGTTTGATGTAGCCAATGGTCTCGGCGTGTTTCATCTCGCCATAGACCACCACGTTATCGCCATAGCCTGGATGCCGGCCCATGCCCGAGCCGATCACATGAAACGTCACCTGCGGGAAGGCCTTGCTGGCAACCACGAAGAATTCCGGATCGAACAACATCGAACCGACGGCCACTGCGTGGATGCCCTCGCCGTACGGCGACGGGTCGCCGAGTTGATCCAGGTTGTGATCTACACCATGGCCAACGTGATAGACATTGTCGCGGCTGGCGATTTCTTCTGCCATTGCCGGCGATACCAGTGCAATCACATCGAGCTTGGGTGCCACGCGGTCGAACTCGCGTTCGATATACGACGCAACATTGATCGTGCTCAGTCCGTCTGACGCGCGGTACACCAGTTTGGCTGCAGGATTGACGCGCTTGGCCAGTTCGATGAAAGCGACCGCAATGCCGCTTTCGAACACGATCACATCCGCCTCGCGCATCCAGTCGAGTAACTGGCGCGGCGGATGCGCGGCATACCAGCGGAACATCGCATCCTCGACCGGCCGCAGCCACGGACGGCGCGTATTGAACGGATGCACGGTCGTGCGCCACAGATAACAGTCGACGCCCTTGTGCGAGACGACCGTGTTTGCGGTCTCGTCCAGCGGCAGCCGCATATCGCCCTTCATGCGCGACAACCGGCTGTAACGTAGCGAGAAGAACCGCGTGGTCCCGCGCAATGCCAGTTGATCGGTGATGAAGTGGATATTGGCGCGCCGGGGCGTGCGGTAATCGTGGGCGGACAAGACCAGATAGCAGGGCCGGCGGATGCCGGAAGCGGCGGCGGGTGTGTCGCTCATGGGCCGTGTCCTATGAATGAGTGAGAAAAAGCATGACCGACTGCAGGCGAAGACAATGTCGACTCATCGAGGTGCCTTGGCCTGCGTCAGCAGCTTGCGGATGTTGACGATGGCAACCACATCGCGGCGGAATGCAGGCCAGATCGCCAAGGCAAGCAGGCAAACGGCAAGCATCGTCACTGCGCCGACAGCCAGTTGCTCCCACAGCGGGCCGCCAACCGTGATGGAGGCGTAATACGCACTGCCACCCGCCACGCCGTAGGCGACCATGGCGCGCAGCGCATTGGTGAAGAGAGCTCCGACCGGCGCGTCTGAAATCTTGCCAATCCATAGCAGCGACAGCGGCCAGGTCACCAACAGACCGAACGAATAGCCGATCGCCACCCCCATCGCGCCCCAGCGCGAACCGACGAAAATGCAGGCAATCAGCAGCACGCGGCTGACCAGCGAATACACCAGTTGCGCGCGCATCAGTCCCCGCGCAAGGAATACCCAATACGTTGCATAGGCCGCCGTCTGGAAGATGCCGCCCAGTGTCAGCACCTGGAACAGCGGCACCGCCTCACGCCACTGCTCGCCCAGTACCAGCACGATCAGCGGCATCGCCAGTGCGCAGGCGAACGCGAACAGCGCGAAGATCAGGTGCACCATCACGGTCTGCCCGCGCAGCAGGAACGCGCTGAAGCGCTCGCGGTCGTCCTGCAGCTGCGACAACACCGGCAGCGCCACGCTGGTGGCAGGCGCATTGATCTGGTTCAACGGCATCATCAGCAACTGGAATGCGCGGTTGTACAAGCCCAGCGCGTCCGGTCCTGTCCGCCAACCGATGATCACCTGGCCCACGTTGCGACTGGCATACCCGAGCAACTGCGCCGCCATCAGGTTCCAGCCGAAACTCATGAAATCGCGCATCGGCGCCGAACGCTGGTAGCCACCCGGCAACCAACGCGCGCAGCTCGCGGCGATGATGAAATTGACACCGGCCTGCACCACCTGCTGTACCACCAGCGCCCAATAGCCCCAGCCCAGTAGCGCAGCAGCAACCGCTGCGCCAAGACCGAGCACCTGCGAGCCCACATCGCTTAGCGCCACCTGCCCGAAGCGCAGCCCGCGACTCAGGTGCGCGCGGTATTGCGTGGTCATGCCATTGATCAGGAAGGTCACCGCCAGCGCCTGGGAAATCGTCACCAGGGCCGGCTCTTTGTAGAAGTTCGCAATCAGATGCGCCGAGGCGAACACCACCAGCGACAGCGCCAGACCAATGCCGCTATTGATCCAGAACAGGTTGTCGCGTTGCTCGCGACTCACTTGCTTGGCTTGCACCGCTGCGGCCGACAGGCCGAAATCGCGCAGGATCTCGGCGGCGCCGACGATGGCAGTGACCATTGCCATCAGACCGTAGTCGTAGGGCGTCAACAAGCGCGCCAACAGAATGATGCCGCCGAACTGCACCACCATCTTGGCCGACTGGCCAAGCATGGTCACCGCTGCGCCGCCGGCGGCGCGCGACCCCAGACTGCGCTGTGGCGGTGGCGGCGGCGTGGAAGATGTCATCGTAGGTGTCTCTGCGGTCACAGCGCGGCGTCTCCATCCTTGCCCAGCGCTTCCAGATAGGTGCGGTAATGCAACTGCCCGATCCGCGGCCAGTCGCGCTGCGAGAGATCCGGCGCCGGGCCGCGCGGCGCAGCACGCACCTTGTCCAGCACGCCCGTCAGCAGCGCGGCATCGAACTCGCCTTCATACAGGAACACCCAACCGGGGCCGACTTCCTTGGCGATGGCCGCATTGGATTCGCTCCACGGCGCCAGCACCGGACGCGCCAGCGACAACGCCAGCAGCAACGTGCCGGAGTTATGCATCTGCCGATACGGCAATACCACCAGTTCGGCCGCGCTGACTTCGCGCGCCAGCACCGGCTCTTCCACATAGGCCAGCAAAGCGCTGATCCGCGGATCCTGCGCGCAGGCGTCCTCCACCAAGGTGCGCATCTGCGGCGTGGCCGGATTGCCGACGATACGCAGGCTGAGACGCGCATCGTTCATCCCGCGCATGACCTCCAGCAAGGTTTCGACACCTTTGTAGGGGCGAATCAGACCAAAGTGCAGCAGCCGCCCGGGCACCGTGCTGCCCTGCTCCATGCTCGCGAACCAGTCGCGATAATGGCCGTGCAGAATCGTATCGGTGAACGGCGGACGTGGCGGCGTGGTGGCATTGATGCGAATCCAGCGCCGCGTCAGCCGGTCGATCCAGCGCAGCAGGCTACGTTCGCGCCAGCCGCGGTCCTCATGCGGCGCAAGATTGTGCAGGGTGCGCACCACCGGCGTGCCGGTCAGCTGCAGCTTGAGCAACAACAGCGCAGCGCAGACCTGCTTGGCCAAGGTGCCGGCAGTGGTCGGATGGCGCAGCAGGTATTCGGGCCAGTGCAGATGCAACACGTCGTAACGCGACAGCAATGCATCGCGCATCGAAAAGAAACGCGGGTGCACTGCGGCAGGCAGCGCGTCGTAGAGCTGGGTCAGGTACGGGTTGGTGTTGGCATTGGGCTTTTCAGTGGAAAACAGCACCGTCACCTGCGGCTGTGTTGCCGCACGCGTCATTGACGCAGAAGCTGGCGCGCTCATCGCACAGCCTCCTGCACGCGCGGAATGCCCAACGCGTCGTGGTATTCGTCGACGTAGCGCCCGACCACGTGCTTCCAGTCATAGCGGCTCACATAGGCCATGGACGCCGAGCGACGGGTATCGAAATCGCTGTCGGACTGCAACGCAAGCGCCTGTACCTGATCTGCTGCCGCTTCGATCCTGTCGCGGTTGACGATCACGCCCTGGCCCGATTCGCTGGCAAGCCGCACGAATGGCGGAATATCGCTGAGGATTGGAATCAGGCCCGCGCTCATCGCTTCCACCGCCGCAATACCAAAGCCTTCATGCCGCGACAGGCACACGAAGAACTGCGCCTGCTGCATCAATGCGCGCAACTGCTCCTGCGAGGGCGACATGCTCAGCTGCACCTTGTCCTGCAGCCCGCGCTCGGCGATCGCCTTGCGCAGATCCGCCTCGTTCAGATCGTATTCGCGGCCGGCAATGATCAACCGCCATTGCGGGTCGCGCTTGAGCGCCGCCTGCAACAACTCCAGGGTTTCGATCAGCCCCTTGTTGACCGACCAGCGCCCGAAATACAGCATGGTCCGGCCGGGCGTGGTCGCCCCCTGCCCTGCATATTTTTCTACGTCCACACCGTTTTCGATCACCCGTAGCCGCGCCGGTGCCACCACCTTGGCGAACAGATCGCCATCGTTTTCGCTGGTGGCGATCACCCGTGCATAAGCCAGTGCCGAGGTGCGCGTGAGCGTTTGAAACCACAGCTGCTTCATGCGCGATGCGTAGGCGGTATGGAAAAACCCGCCGTGCGTGGACACCACCATCGGCTTGCCGTGCAGCGGCTTGGTCAATGCCAGATAGTCGTAAAAAAAGTCGATGCCATGCAGATGCACGACATCGGCCGAACGAATCGCACCAAGCACCGAGGGCGCCAGCGGGTAGCGCGACGAGCCGCGATAGCCAATCCGCCGGATCGACAGCCCTTGATGCGTGTCCTGCGCCGCAAGCTGCGCACCCGGATCGGTGAACACACGATCCAGCGTCACGACCTCGACCGTATCGGCGCTCGTGGCTTGGTGTTGGCGGGCAACATTGAGAACGACCTCTTCCATGCCCCCGATCGAAGGATGGAATTGGCGGACGACATGCACCACTTTCATTACGCCACTCTCCTTTGCCAGCGGCGCGCACTCAGTTGCTGCGACGGCTGATGATTCTGAAAATTCGTCATTTGCGTTTCAACCCCAGCATCCACGGCGCCATCGGCACCAGGACCGCGCGCATCGGCACGCTTGCAGCAATCGCGAACGCGCTCAGCCCCAACGCCCAGGCAGGTGTGCCGATTGCGCTGCGTGCGATCAGGCCCGTACGCGCAACCACGCTGGTGGTCACCAAGAAAACCAGGGTATGCGTGCACAGAATCAGCAAGGTGTTGGTACCGATCCATTGCACCCAGCGCAGACGCCGAATGAAATGGGCGAGGCAAAACGTCATCGCCGTTCCGAGCAGACTGACCAGCAGGAAGACGGCAGCCGACTGCCCGAACTGCAGGTTGTTCACGTCCACCTGCCCGTTCCACCGGGCCAACCACCACCACAGTGCGGCCAGCGGCAACAAGGCAAGTGCCCACACCTGCGCGCGCAGCGATCGCAACGCATCGGCGAACCGCGATAGCCAACCGCCAAAGGCAATGAAGAACAGCGCGACCGGCAGCACATCCAGCGCGAGCGGCAAACGCTGCTGCAGCGAAGGGAACCACCCCGCCCACGCCAGTGCTAGTAGCAGACTGATCGCCGCCACCGCGGCCGCACTCAATCGCGCACGCAACGCGATGTAAGCCAGCGTTGTGACAAATAGCGCGGGCAAAAACCACAGCGCGGGAAGCACATACAGGCGTGACCCATTGGCCCACAGCAATCCCGTGAGCGGGTGCCACCACGGGCGCGTCTGCGGATGCCCCGCATGCCCGTCGATCGCAGCAGTCAACAGCCACAGCGCATAGGCGACCATGAAAAAAGCGAGGTACGGCACGAGCAATGTGCGCGCCAGCTTCGCGACGGATGCCGCCGTCAACGCCCGATGTCCAAAACGCTCGCCAACCCAGCCCGACAACACGAAAAACAGCGGCACATGGAAGCTGTAAGCGAACAGCTTGTACGCTGGCGGCATGCCGCTGGCATGGCCCAGCACCACCAGCGCGATGGCCAGCGCTTTGGCGGCGTCGATCTGCCAATCGCGCGTCAGCGCAGGCGCCGCGTTGGCGTCCGCGAGGTCATGCGCACGCATATCGTGTGGTGAAGAGAATCCGCTTGTCATGCCAAAGCGCCGCTCATGCCGCCACCGGGCGCGCACCCAGCGCCCACGGGGCGAAGCGCATCAGGATCCAACGCAGCGGCACGCTGGCGGCCAATGCGAACAGCGTGACGAAGATCGCCCAACCAAGCCCCGGACGTGCGCCGCCCAATCCACCAGCCAAGGCCGCGACACCGGACAGCACGAAGAACACCAACATGTGCGTACAGAGAATCAGCAAGGTGTTGCGGCCGATCCACTGCAGCCACGCCCATCTCTGCACCAGCCGCGCCGCGCAGATCACCATCAACGAACCAAGCAACGCGCTAACCAGGAACAGCGCGTAATTGTGTCCGAACTCGAGCATGTTGACGTCGATTCGCCCATTGGCCTGGGCCAGCCAGGCCACCGCCAATGCCAACACGACCGTTGCCAGGGCGCTGCCGGCCAAGGATGTCGGCAGGCGTGGCGAGAGGTAGATCAGCAAGGCGCCCAATGCGTAAAAGCATAACGACACCGGTAGCACGTCCAAACCGAAAAAAATCCGCACGTGCTGGGCCGGGACCCAGTTCATCCAGAACCATGCCACGATCAATGCCAGCCCTGCGATCAGGATCGGCGACATCAGGCGGCGCAAGACCATGTAACTCACCACGGTCACCAACATGACGGGCAGAAACCACAGCGGAGGCTGCACATACAGGTCCGGGCCGACACCGGTAAACATCGCCACGATGGGCTCCCACCACGGGTGACTTCCCCAGCGCGCAGCCTTCTCGCCGATATTGCGGGTCAGCAACCAGTAGACATAGCCCAGCAGATAAAAGGTGACGTATGGCAGGAGCAGGCTACGTGCCTGCTTGCTGATCGTCTGCGTCAAGCCGGTATTGCGCGACGCATAGCCGGCTGCCAGCCAACCGGATACCAGGAAAAACAGCGGCACGTGGAAGCTGTAGGCGAACAAGGTCATGCCATGCGGGACGCCCTTGGCATGACAGAACACCACCAGCAGGATCGCGATGGCCTTGGTGGCATCGATGCGCGGGTCGCGGACGCGACCGCTGGTCGTGAGCTGCGCGTCGGCGGCCGGCAGAGCCGACGGCGACGCCGGCATTGTCGACACGCTCATCGTGCCGCTCCCGCAGGCGATGGCAACTGCGCGCCATCTGCCGTTGGATCGTCCTTGATCGAGGCAGTCTGCGTGCCGGACGCAGACCAGGTCGGCAGCATGTGCCACATGCAACCACAGACGAACCACCACAACGCCGAGGTCTTGATCGAGAAGTAGCCGTTGGAAACAAGCAGGCTCAATGCGAACGCAAAGATCGCCAGGTTCTTGAAGAGCTGCCCTTCCTTGCTCGGCATCAGCAGCAGAAACGAATAGGCCAGCAGGAAGGCCAGCACGCCCACGATCGATTGCGATGCGATGAAGTACGAAATGCCACTGTCGAAGTAACGATACGCCTGTGCAAAATCCAGCCCCATCCACGACTCGAACGACAGGTTATTCATCGAATAAACGGTGAAGAACACACGCCCCATCGTGGTGTCCTGGTACGCGGTGATGCCCGTGACCCAGACCAGCAGCCATGCGCTCATGATCACCAGCAGAAACACCAGGAAGGCCAGCCGCTGATCCAGCCGCTTCAATAGCGGCGTCAGCAGCACCATCAAGACACAGGTGCCCGCCGCCAATCGTCCGTCCGAGGCGACGATCATGAAGCCGATCAACCCTACCGACAGGATCAGTGCCGCCGGTCGCATCCAACGCCAGAACACCAGCACGATCGCGGTGAAAAAGCAGATGTAATTGCCCATCGTCACCGGCTCGATGAACATCGAGGAGGCGCGCGGCAGATTGGAGCCCGGCAGGAAGTTACGCTCGCCCGGCCGGGTGGCGCTGACGAACAGATTACTGTCTTCGTTCCAAAAGCCCTCGGCGCTCATGCCGCGCGCGTTGACGAAGAAACTCTTTGGATTGATCAGATCGCCGTATTTGACTGGCATCGCCAGCTCGAATGCTGCCACCAGCGAAACGATGACGGTCATGCGGATAAACAGCTTGGGCACCGAGCCGGTGTAGGCAGAGCCAAGCACGACGAAGGCGAACACCACCAGGGCGTCGCGGAAAAACTTGGGATCGATCTGCCAGTTCACCAAGAACCGCACGAACATCAGCGTGACGATCAACCCGAGTCCACTGACGATCAGGGCGATCCGCTTGCGGCTCAACGAGCCCATGCCAAGCAGGAAGCAAGCCGCGTAAACCATGAACTCGACCGCATAGGTGATCACCGGTCGCACGGTGAACACGTTCGCGTTGATGAACGCCAGCACCAGGTTGTAACCCACACCGACCAGCAACGTCAGCTCGATCAACAGGTTATGCCAGCGCACGCGAGTTTCCGCGCTCATTCGAATCAGCATGCACATGCCTGCCTGAAAAGGGCGGCTGCGATGCAGCCGCCCGCGGCGCCGGACGCGCCAGTTCGCACGCTCCCCGCCGTCATCAGTACGCGGTCTTCTGTCCGAGGACGCGTACAGCGGTCAGCACGATGATGCGGATATCCAGCCACAACGACCAACGGCGGATGTAATCGAGGTCGTACTGGATACGCTTTTTCATCGTCCGCAGTTCCGGGGTTTCGCCACGGAAACCGTTCACCTGCGCCCAACCGGTGATGCCTGGCTTGACGTAGTGACGCTGCATGTAATGGTTGATCAGCTTTTCGTAGTGCGTGTTGTGCTGCGCAGCGTGCGGACGCGGCCCGACGATTGACATGCTGCCACCCAGCACGTTGAAGATCTGCGGCAATTCGTCCAGGCTGCTGCGGCGCAGGAACGCACCGAAACGCGTGATACGTGCGTCGTTCTTGGTCGCCTGCTGAATCGTCGTGCCATGGTCGTCGTGCACACGCATCGAGCGGAACTTGAACATGTAGAACTCACGGCCACCCAGTCCATGACGGCGCTGGCGGAAGAACACCGGGCCCGGCGAGCTCAACTTGACGCCCACTGCAATGGCGGCCATCAGCGGCCACAGGCCAAGCAGCGCGATCACGGCCAGGATCTTGTCCTGCAACGCCTTGGCCACCACGAAGTAATTGTCGCGGTCCACACCACCCTGACGCAGATTGATCACCGGCACGTTGCCGATCTGTTCGCCGGACTGATTGAGCAGACCGAAATCGAACAGGTCAGGCACCAGCTTGACGTTGATCGGGTAACGGTCCAGGCGCTGCAACAGCTGCTTGATGTGGTCGCGTTCGCCCAGCGGCAGCGAGATCCAGACCTGTTCGACCTGATTTTCCTTCAGATAGTCGATCAACGCGTCCGGCTCGCCCAGGCACGGCAGCGACTGACGCTGTTCGGTCACGGCGATGTCGTAGGGAGTGCGGAAATAACCGACCAGGTTCATGCCGACCCACGAGTTACGGCTCAGGTAGTGGTTGATCTTCATCACCGGGTGGCGCAGCCCCACCACCACCACGCGTTGCACGTCCACGCCTTGGGTACGCAGATGGTTCAGAAAGCCACGCAGCACCGTGCGTGCAGCCACCAGCGAGGCCAGGCCGCCGACGAACCACAAGCCGATCCAGCCGCGCGACACCTGCTCGCCCACCTGCACGATCAGCGCATGCACGGCAAACAGCGCGAACACGCCGCCGAATGCACCGCCCAGCACCATCAGTTCGCTCAACAAGCCACGGCCGCGCCAGCTGCGGTACAGCGGAAACAGCGCAAAGCAGATGACCGAATACAGCAACGTTGTGGCGATCGCCAGCCGATACGGCGCTGCCGGCACCCAGGAACCAAACACGATGCGGTAAGCGACCAGACCGGACACCACAACCATGGTCAGGTCGAACACGCGCAGAACCAGATCGGCCGCAGCCGAATATTTGGACAACAATCGCGGCGAGGAAGTTGTGTAGGTCGCGCTACTCAAGTCTGCCAAAAGCATGGGGATGTCCTCCAAACTCGATACGACGCATGCGGGGGAACATACGAATCGCACGCGAGCTTTCAATCATCTCCGCCAAGCGATCACCGCGGTAAACCTACCGACCCCAGATCACTCGACAGCCCTTTGTTTCAACAGAGACAAACTTTCAAACGAAGGAGCCCGAAACATACGGGATCCCACCTTTTCCACGCTGAATCAGTTGTCACTTTAATTAACCATCGTTTTGCAACATCACGATGTCAGTTCAGCCGCGTTTCCTGGCCATTGACGCGCAAGAAGTACCGCACGAGCGCCACAGCCAAGCCTAGGAATACGCCAAAGATCAGGCCCAAGGCGAGGTTCAATTTCAGTTTCGGCGAAGTCTTCGACGTAGGCACATCTGCGGTATCGACGATGGTCACGTTGTTGGCGCCGACATTGCCTGCCACGCCGATTTCCTTGTAGCGCTGAAGAAGCGCATCGTAGAGTTGACGGTTGGTGTCGACGTCGCGCTTGAGCATGTTGTAACGAATGCTGCGGCCCTGCAGATCCAGCTCGTTGTTCCGCAAACCGGCGATGCGCTCGTTGAGCAAGTCCTCTTGATGCACGGACGCATCGTAGGTCGCCTTCAGCGACTGGCGCACGTTGACGACCTCGCCGTTGATCTGCCGACGCGACTCTTCGATTTGCGCCTTCAGACGCTGCATTTCCGGGTAGTCCGGCTTGAAGGTCGATAGCTTTTGTTGGTATTCGGCGGTGAGACGCACCTGCTCGCTACGCAGGCTCTGGATCAACGGACTGCTGAGCACCTGCGGCAACGACATGCCATCGCCACTGGATGCCTGGCGCCAGGCGGCCTCGGCCTTGATACGGGCATCCTGCGCAGAAGCGAGCAAGGCGTTGAGATCGGTCAGGTTCTGCGCCGGCAACGAAGGTTTGTCGTCGCCCACCGACACAATCTGCTCGTCGGTCGAGTACGCAACCAGCGACTTTTCAGAGTCTTCGACCTTGCTGCGCAACTGCTCCAGTCGCTCGGCAAGGAACTTGGTCGCAAACGAGGACGCCTTCATGCGGCGTTCCTGCGTACTGATGATGAACATCTTTGAATACGTGTTGGCGATCTTGGCCGACAACACCGGGTCCGGCGAATCGTAATTGACGTAGACCAGGCGCGAATTGAGGATGGGCTCGACCACCAGACCGGCCAGCAACGTGTCGGTAAGGCTGCGCTCGACGATCGCCTGACGCGAATCGACCGATTTCCCCGCTTCGGGATTCTTCGCCGCGGCCTTCTCCAGCGCCTCGTCCACCTGGTCCTTGAACGCCGGCTCCTTGTCGAGCTTGGCTTCGCGGATCACGGCACGTGCCAGCGAACGGCTCTGCAGCAACTGATACTGGGTCTGGTAGAAGTCGCGATCCTGCGGCGACTCCACCGGCATCAGGTTGTCGACATTCACCACGTTCAGCGAATCGCGTTCGATCTGCAGCGTGCTGGTCGCGCGGTACTTCTCCGGCATGAGCAACGTGATGGCCAGCGCCAGCAGCAATGCCGCCAGTGCGATCGCGATAATCAACCAACGCTGCGATACCAGGGCGCGCCAGTAATCGAGCAACCCCACATCGGCAAGTTCGAGATGCCCATGACGCTGAGACGAAGAGGAACGATTGTCGGAATTCATGCTCATCGGTAAGCGCGCCACACCATCACAAGAGGAGTCAGTTCGAGCATGGTGCGCAACCACACGCGCGCATCCGAGCGGTACACCACGACGATGTCGCCGCCATAAATCTCAGGATCCGGATTGGTCCCCTTCTCGATTTCGGTCAGGTCGAACCGCGCGAGCATCTTCTGCCCGTTGACCATGCGAAACACGATGACGTTGCCGCGGCTGGCGACCGTACTCACACCCTTGGCCTGCGCAATGGCTTGCTGCAAGGTCAGGTTGGCGCCGATCACCGGATAAATGCCCGGCTCGTCGACCGCCCCGGTCACGGTGACGCGACGGCCGTTGGACTCCTGCACGAACACCGACACCTGCGGATTTTGCAGATAGCCGTTGCGATACCGGTCGGCCACCATCTTTTCCAGCTCACCGACGCCCATGCCGGCCGCATTCACATCGCCAATGAGCGGCAACGAAATGTGGCCGTTCTGATCGATACGGACCTGCCGCTCCAGATCGTCGATCTGGAAGACCTTGACCAGCAACAGGTCGCCTGGCGAAAGCCGATACTCGGGCTGCACTGCCGACATTGCGAGCGCGTCAGGCAGCGGCAACGAGGTCGCCATGTCCTTACCGGTGCTGCAAGCGCCCAGTGTCATCGAGCAGATCAACGCCAGGCTGAGCGCCTGACAAAATCGTCCGATCAGTTTCTTCATGCGTGTGGCTGGCTGCCTCGGTTGGGTGGGACAGGAGCTCGCGCAGCATTCAACCGGCCAAACGCGCCAGCACGAACGTACGACAGAAGATTCATCCCGGGACATCGGGATCACGACAGGTGACGCGTGTTGCACTGCACTATCGCACAGAAAAATCGCACCGCAAGAGACCGCACGCCATTTTTTTGACAGCGTTGGCCTATTGATTCAAGTTCGTCGATATCGCGTTAACGAACCGTGATCCACGTTTGAATCTGGACAAAATGTTTCGGAGTGTTTTCGGACACTTAGGGAAGGTCTGAACAACGAGACCTGACAGGGCGGAAGGTGGCGTCGTTCCGAAGAGTGGCTGTGG
>NZ_JAGHWU010000030.1:0-787 GCF_017746145.1 Xanthomonas sp. D-99
CTAATGGGCGGGGGGATTACCATGCAAGCCGGCGCGGCCGGCTACGTGGCCAAGACCAGCCCGACCGCCGAACTCATCGACGCGCTGGATGCCGTGGCCAAGGGCCGGACCTACACCGACAGCTGTATCGACCTGGACAGCGTGAGCAAGCACGCCTGGTCCATATTGACCGACAGCGAACGCGCCGTTCTCGTCGCTTTCTGCCGTGGATCCAAGGCGAACGACATCATGGACTCCACGGGCCGCAGCTACAGCACAGTCACCACGCACAAGTACAACGGCCTGAACAAGCTGGGTTTGCGCGATGGCAACGACCTGTTGCCGTACATCTACGAGAACGGCCTACTCCACGAGCTGGACGATTGATAGGCGGCCCGTAATGGGCATAAACGTCCGCGCTCCACCGTCCTGTTCCCGGCCAAAAAGCCGGTTGACAATCCTCCATAAATGACGAATCATTTTTACATAATTGATTCAGGATGCCCGTTCAGAACTGCCCGCTAAGGAGCTATCAATGGCAAAAGACCAGCCCTACGTACTGCCGCCGAATCTCGACCTCACGGCCTTGTCCGTGTCGCAACTCACCCTGCTACAGCAGGAAATCGACAAGCAGAAGGCCAGCGCGAAAGAGCGGGAACGGCAGGCGGTCAAGGGCCAGGTGATCGCCGTCCTGGAAGCCGCGGGCTTCACGGTCGCCGACTTGCCCGCCCTGTTCCCGCCGCCGGCACGCGGGCCGGCGCGGTCGCGGGCGATGTATCGCCATCCCTGTCAACAACAACTTCAAACT
>NZ_JAGHWU010000031.1:0-1653 GCF_017746145.1 Xanthomonas sp. D-99
TGTCAACAACAACTTCAAACTGACCCACCTTGAACGCTGATCAGCAACTTAGAGTTGACCCACCTCGATGGGTTCGGCAGTTTGGCGGGATGGAATGAGGCCGGCCTTGCGTTTGTCTTTGAGTCGGAAGCTTTCTCCTTTGATCTGGATGACGTGGGCGTGGTGCAACAATCGATCCGAAGGCTTGATCCCATTGTCCGAACGGCAAGTTGCTGGTCAGCACCATGGCCGCCTTCTCGTAGCGCTTGGCCACGACCTGGAAGAACAGATTGGCCTGGTCGCGATTCATCGGCAGGTAACCGATCTCGTCGATGATGAGCAGCCGTGGCCCCATCACGTTGCGGCGGATGAAATCGGCCAAGCGATCCTGGCGTTGGGCCGCACTCATGGCCACCATCAGGTCGGCGGCACTGACGAAGCGGGTTTTCATGCCGGCCTGGGTGGCCAAATAGCCCAAGCTGATCGCCAGGTGGGTTTTGCCGACGCCGGAGGGACCCAACAGCACCAGATTCTCGGCCCGCTCGACGAACGCAAGTCCGGACAGTTCCTGCATTGCCTTCTTGCTGGTGCCATGGGCCGCGGTGAAGTCGAACTGCTCCAAGGTCTTGATCACGGGGAAGCCGGCCACCCGGGCCAGCATGTGTCGCGAACGGCTTTGCCGTGTGGTCACTTCATTTTTGAGCAGTCCTTCCAGGAAATCGGCGAAGCTCAGTTGGTTGCTCACCGCTTTGCTAGCCAGTTCCGGGTAGTGCGTGGCCATCGCCTCCAGCTTCAGTTGGCCACACAGTTCATGGATGCGCTGATGTTGCAATTGCATCAGTGCACCTCCGGGAACAATTGCTCATAGACCGACAAGGCGTGCTGCAAGGGCTGTCGGGGAAAGCGTTCCCAGTCCGGTGCTGCCGCTTGGGCGGGCGGGGCCGCTTTGGGCAACTGACCGACGTAGGTCGATGGCACGCCTTGCAGCGCCGCGCATTCTTGCTGCAATTGCTGTTGCGGCACCTTCCCGGTCGTGCCATGCACGCGGGCATTGGCCGTGGTGCGCAACCACGTCAGCACCGCCGTATTGGCGGTATCGGCGTCCAGGCGTAGACCGTCCTGGGCCAGCTTGGACGCCAACGGATTGTAGAAGCTGCGCCGCAGGTAACCGTTGAAGCGTTCGACCTTGCCCTTGGTCTTGGCACGATAGGGGCGACACAGCTTGGGGGCGAAGCCGTAGTGTCCGGCAAAGTCCAGGAAGGCCGGCTGGAAGCGATGTTGGCCCGGACCGTAAGCATCGCGTTCGAGCACAACGGTTTTCATGTTGTCGTACAGCACCTGGCGCGACACGCCGCCGAAGAACGCAAAGGCATGCTCATGGCACGCTAGCAGCGTCTCCAGCCGCTCATCGGTGACAAACTCCACGTAGCTGGCCCGTGACCAGCCTAGCGTAGCCACAAACGCCGACAGTGGATGTTTGCCGCGTCGGAAGACAATCCAGTCGCACTGCAACTGCTGTCCGGGCGGGGTCTCAAAACGCACCAGCGGCTCTTGCGGACGGACCACGCGCAGGCTGCGCATGAACTGGCGCAGCCGCGACATGCCGCCCCGATAGCCCAACAGCGCGATCTCCTGCTTGATCACCGTGGCCGGCAACCAGGCCGGATGCGCTGC
>NZ_JAGHWU010000031.1:1731-2089 GCF_017746145.1 Xanthomonas sp. D-99
CCGGCGTGGTTGGCGCTGGGCCGCTGCCACATCGCGCAGATAACGCCGCACTGTATTGCGCGATACCTGCAATTGCCGGGATATCTCCCGGATGCTCATGCCCTGTCGGGCCAATATCTTGATCTCCACTTGTTCCTCTACGGTCAGCATGGCCCTGCAAAAGGGCCAAAGGCTACGGGAGGCGGGTCAATTTGAAGTTGCTGCGGTGGGTCAGATTAAAAGTGCTGGTGACACCTCCATGCCGGCATATTTGGACTTCCAGACGTAATAGGTCGGCTCGCTGATCCCGTGCTTGCGACAGGTCTCGCCGACCTTGGCACCGGCCTCGACCTCTTTGAGGATCCGGACCATCTGTTCT
>NZ_JAGHWU010000032.1:0-681 GCF_017746145.1 Xanthomonas sp. D-99
GCTGGATGTGCTCGACCCGGATGCCATGCCGCTGCGCCCAGGACAGCAACGCGCCACTGATGTATTCAGGGCCGTTGTCGCAGCGGATCACGGCGGGCTTGCCGCGCCACTCGATGATCTGCTCCAGCGATCGGATCACACGGGCTGACGGCAGCGACAGGTCGACCTCGATCCCCAGTCCCTCGCGATTGAAGTCGTCGAGCACGTTGAACAGCCTGAAGCTGCGGCCGTCGGCCAGCTGGTCGTGCATGAAGTCCATCGACCAGACTTGGTTGATCGTCTCCGGCACCGCCAGTGGCTGCGGCCGCTCACGCACCAGCCGCTTCTTCGGCTTGATCCGCAGGTTCAACTCCAACTCGCGGTAGATCCGGTAGATCCGCTTGTGGTTCCAACCAAAGCCCTTCACGTTGCGCAGGTACAGGTAGCACAGGCCAAAGCCCCAGTCGCGATGGGCGGTCGTCAACCGGACCAGCCAGTCGGCGATCCGGGCGTTCTGCTCGCTGGCCTTGGCCTGGTAGCGGAAGCAGGTCTGGCTCACCGCCAAGGCCTGGCAGGCGTGGCGGATGTTCGTACGCCCGCTCGTGACTGCCGATTGGGCCATCTCGCGTCGCTGAGATGGCCTCACCATTTTTTTGCGAGCGCTTCCTTCAGCAGGTCGGTACTGAGCTGCGCCTCGGCGTA
>NZ_JAGHWU010000033.1:0-136028 GCF_017746145.1 Xanthomonas sp. D-99
TCCTCAAATTCGGCGCAAAAAGAAACCCTCATTCGATTGGACTGAGGGTTTCGGGTAAAGCCCCTGGCGATGACCTACTCTCGCATGGCTTGAGCCACACTACCATCGGCGCAGCTGCGTTTCACTTCCGAGTTCGGGATGGGATCGGGTGGTTCCACAGCGCTAATTTCACCAGGGAGACGGTTGGAGCGTCGCCAGTGTTTGCTTCTCTTCAAAAGTCTGCACATGGATGTGCAGGCTCTTGCGAAGGGAAGCGCGTACGGCGCGCAGTCTCGCATAGTTAACTTGTGACGTAGCTTGCATTTGATGATCTACCAACGTTCGTTGGGACCAAGGCAACTTGAGGTTATATGGTCAAGCCGCACGGATCATTAGTATCAGTTAGCTCAATACATTGCTGTACTTACACACCTGACCTATCAACCACGTAGTCTACATGGTTCCTTTAGGGGGCTTGTGCCCCGGGAAGTCTCATCTTGAGGCGCGCTTCCCGCTTAGATGCTTTCAGCGGTTATCGCTTCCGAACATAGCTACCCGGCAATGCCACTGGCGTGACAACCGGAACACCAGAGGTTCGTCCACTCCGGTCCTCTCGTACTAGGAGCAGCCCCTCTCAAACTTCCAACGCCCATGGCAGATAGGGACCGAACTGTCTCACGACGTTCTGAACCCAGCTCGCGTACCACTTTAAATGGCGAACAGCCATACCCTTGGGACCGACTACAGCCCCAGGATGTGATGAGCCGACATCGAGGTGCCAAACACCGCCGTCGATATGAACTCTTGGGCGGTATCAGCCTGTTATCCCCGGAGTACCTTTTATCCGTTGAGCGATGGCCCTTCCATACAGAACCACCGGATCACTAAGACCTACTTTCGTACCTGCTTGATCCGTCGATCTTGCAGTCAAGCACGCTTATGCCTTTGCACACAGTGCGCGATGTCCGACCGCGCTGAGCGTACCTTCGTGCTCCTCCGTTACTCTTTAGGAGGAGACCGCCCCAGTCAAACTACCCACCATACACGGTCCCTGATCCGGATAACGGACCTAGGTTAGAACGTCAAGCACGACAGGGTGGTATTTCAAGGATGGCTCCACTGCAGCTAGCGCCACAGTTTCATAGCCTCCCACCTATCCTACACAGACGAACTCAACGTTCAGTGTAAAGCTATAGTAAAGGTTCACGGGGTCTTTCCGTCTTGCCACGGGAACGCTGCATCTTCACAGCGATTTCAATTTCACTGAGTCTCGGGTGGAGACAGCGCCGCTGTCGTTACGCCATTCGTGCAGGTCGGAACTTACCCGACAAGGAATTTCGCTACCTTAGGACCGTTATAGTTACGGCCGCCGTTTACTGGGGCTTCGATCAAGAGCTTCGCCTTGCGGCTGACCCCATCAATTAACCTTCCAGCACCGGGCAGGCGTCACACCCTATACGTCCACTTTCGTGTTTGCAGAGTGCTGTGTTTTTGATAAACAGTCGCAGCGGCCTGGTTTCTGCGACCCTCTTCAGCTATAGCTCGCATGAGCCACCAAAAAGGGTGCACCTTCTCCCGAAGTTACGGTGCCATGTTGCCTAGTTCCTTCACCCGAGTTCTCTCAAGCGCCTGAGAATTCTCATCCTACCCACCTGTGTCGGTTTACGGTACGGTCTTCGTGAGCTGAAGCTTAGGAGCTTTTCCTGGAAGCGTGGTATCAGTGACTTCGCCAAAAAGGCTCGTCTCGGTGCTCGGTCTTAAAGGATCCCGGATTTGCCAAAGATCCAAACCTACCGCCTTTCCCCGGGACAACCAACGCCCGGTACACCTAACCTTCTCCGTCCCTCCATCGCACTCACGCGAGGTGCAGGAATATTAACCTGCTTCCCATCGACTACGGCTTTCGCCCTCGCCTTAGGGACCGACTAACCCTGCGTCGATTAACGTTGCGCAAGGAAACCTTGGGCTTTCGGCGTGCGGGCTTTTCACCCGCATTATCGTTACTCATGTCAGCATTCGCACTTCCGATACCTCCAGCAGACTTCTCAATCCACCTTCGCAGGCTTACGGAACGCTCCTCTACCGCGCATAAAACAAGTTTTATGCACCCCAAGCTTCGGTTCACTGCTTAGCCCCGTTAAATCTTCCGCGCAGACCGACTCGACCAGTGAGCTATTACGCTTTCTTTAAAGGGTGGCTGCTTCTAAGCCAACCTCCTGGCTGTCTATGCCTTTCCACATCGTTTTCCACTTAGCAGTGAATTTGGGACCTTAGCTGTGGGTCTGGGTTGTTTCCCTTTTCACGACGGACGTTAGCACCCGCCGTGTGTCTCCCATACAGTCCGTCTCGGTATTCGGAGTTTGCAATGGTTTGGTAAGTCGCGATGACCCCCTAGCCATAACAGTGCTCTACCCCCGAGAGGATACATATGAGGCGCTACCTAAATAGCTTTCGAGGAGAACCAGCTATCTCCGGGTTCGATTAGCTTTTCACTCCTAATCACAGCTCATCCCCGTCTTTTGCAACAGACGTGGGTTCGGGCCTCCAGTACCTGTTACGGCACCTTCACCCTGGCCATGACTAGATCACCCGGTTTCGGGTCTACTGCCCGCGACTATGCGCCCTTATCAGACTCGGTTTCCCTTCGCCTCCCCTATACGGTTAAGCTTGCCACGAACAGTAAGTCGCTGACCCATTATACAAAAGGTACGCAGTCACTCTTGCGAGCTCCTACTGCTTGTACGCACACGGTTTCAGGATCTATTTCACTCCCCTCTCCGGGGTTCTTTTCGCCTTTCCCTCACGGTACTGGTTCACTATCGGTCGGTCAGGAGTATTTAGCCTTGGAGGATGGTCCCCCCATATTCAGACAGGGTTTCACGTGCCCCGCCCTACTCGTTTTCACTGGAGTGGCCCTTTTAAATACAGGGCTATCACCTTCTATGGCCAATCTTTCCAGATTGTTTTTCTAAAGCCATTCCAGCTTAAGGGCTGCTCCCCGTTCGCTCGTCACTACTTAGGGAATCTCGGTTGATTTTTTTTCCTCCGGTTACTTAGATATTTCAGTTCACCGGGTTCGCTTCCAGCAGCTATGAATTCACTGCAGGATACTGCCGAAGCAGTGGGTTTCCCCATTCGGATATTGCCGGATCAAAGCTTGTTGCCAGCTCCCCGACACTTTTCGCAGGCTACCACGTCCTTCATCGCCTCTGACCGCCTAGGCATCCACCGTGTGCGCTTATTCGCTTGACCATATAACCCCAAGTTGCCTCAGGATCATATGTCGTGTTGTGTGGGGTACAAAGCCACCAACGCGAACATACGACTCAATTATTTAGGGACTCGAAGTCCCCGCCTTAGCCTCAACGACACGTTTAGATAGATATCTCAAACGCTCGCTACGTCACAAGTTATAAAAGAACATGTCTCAGCCTCAACGCTGATCCATATAAATTCTTAAGTGTGCACTACATTCAGAGTGGTGGGTCTGGGAGGACTCGAACCACCGACCTCACCCTTATCAGGGGTGCGCTCTAACCACCTGAGCTACAGACCCAAAGTCGTTTCACTCAAATGGTGGAGCCTGTCGGGATCGAACCGACGACCCCCTGCTTGCAAAGCAGGTGCTCTCCCAGCTGAGCTAAGGCCCCATGATGGGACTTTCGCATACCGGCCTGTGCCGATACGCATCTCTGAATGCAGGTAATTTGTGAGGACGCCCGACAGGACGATGACGTCATGCTCAAAAGGAGGTGATCCAGCCGCACCTTCCGATACGGCTACCTTGTTACGACTTCACCCCAGTCATCGGCCACACCGTGGCAAGCGCCCTCCCGAAGGTTAAGCTACCTGCTTCTGGTGCAACAAACTCCCATGGTGTGACGGGCGGTGTGTACAAGGCCCGGGAACGTATTCACCGCAGCAATGCTGATCTGCGATTACTAGCGATTCCGACTTCATGGAGTCGAGTTGCAGACTCCAATCCGGACTGAGATAGGGTTTCTGGGATTGGCTTGCCCTCGCGGGTTTGCAGCCCTCTGTCCCTACCATTGTAGTACGTGTGTAGCCCTGGTCGTAAGGGCCATGATGACTTGACGTCATCCCCACCTTCCTCCGGTTTGTCACCGGCGGTCTCCTTAGAGTTCCCACCATTACGTGCTGGCAACTAAGGACAAGGGTTGCGCTCGTTGCGGGACTTAACCCAACATCTCACGACACGAGCTGACGACAGCCATGCAGCACCTGTCTCACGGTTCCCGAAGGCACCAATCCATCTCTGGAAAGTTCCGTGGATGTCAAGACCAGGTAAGGTTCTTCGCGTTGCATCGAATTAAACCACATACTCCACCGCTTGTGCGGGCCCCCGTCAATTCCTTTGAGTTTCAGTCTTGCGACCGTACTCCCCAGGCGGCGAACTTAACGCGTTAGCTTCGATACTGCGTGCCAAATTGCACCCAACATCCAGTTCGCATCGTTTAGGGCGTGGACTACCAGGGTATCTAATCCTGTTTGCTCCCCACGCTTTCGTGCCTCAGTGTCAGTGTTGGTCCAGGTAGCCGCCTTCGCCACGGATGTTCCTCCCGATCTCTACGCATTTCACTGCTACACCGGGAATTCCGCTACCCTCTACCACACTCTAGTGATCCAGTATCCACTGCAATTCCCAGGTTGAGCCCAGGGCTTTCACAACAGACTTAAACCACCACCTACGCACGCTTTACGCCCAGTAATTCCGAGTAACGCTTGCACCCTTCGTATTACCGCGGCTGCTGGCACGAAGTTAGCCGGTGCTTATTCTTTGGGTACCGTCAGAACAATCGGGTATTAACCGACTGCTTTTCTTTCCCAACAAAAGGGCTTTACAACCCGAAGGCCTTCTTCACCCACGCGGCATGGCTGGATCAGGCTTGCGCCCATTGTCCAATATTCCCCACTGCTGCCTCCCGTAGGAGTCTGGACCGTGTCTCAGTTCCAGTGTGGCTGATCATCCTCTCAGACCAGCTACGGATCGTCGCCTTGGTGGGCCTTTACCCCGCCAACTAGCTAATCCGACATCGGCTCATTCAACCGCGCGAAGCCCTAAGGTCCTCCGCTTTCACCCATAGGTCGTATGCGGTATTAGCGTAAGTTTCCCTACGTTATCCCCCACGAAAGAGTAGATTCCGATGTATTCCTCACCCGTCCGCCACTCGCCACCCATTAAGAGCAAGCTCTTACTGTGCTGCCGTTCGACTTGCATGTGTTAGGCCTGCCGCCAGCGTTCACTCTGAGCCAGGATCAAACTCTTCACTTAAAATTACATGCCCGAAGGCAAATACTTTAGCTGCAGAAGTCCAACCACTGGCAACTTATCGCTTGCAAAGCAATTAATATGTTGCTTGATTAAACGTCTGCAAGATGGACAATCATCCTTCCTGCAGGCGTCCGCACAAATTACCTGCGCACACTGTCAAAGAACATTGGGAAGTGGCCTCATCGCCGTCCCCGTCAGCTTCGTCGTTTCCGTCGAAGCGAGCCGCCCATTATAGCGGACTTTTTCTTGCCGTCAACACCTCATTTCGAGGTGGTTGACGCCGCTTCGTTTGAACCCGAAGGTTTTCTGCGAAGCGAGCCGGCCATATTAGCAGGCTTTTCATCCTCGTCAACCCCTCGTGAAGAGGAAGTTGCCGCCGCTGCACCTCAATCCGCCGTAGCGTCTTTCCGTGTAGCGAGCCGCCCATCATAGCCGGCTTTTTCGTTTCGTCAACACCTTAATTTCAAGGAGTTTTCGAACCCTTTCCGCTTCAGGTCCGCGTTTGCGGGCCGCTGCGTCGGGGGAGGCGAACTATATGCCCGCCGAACCGATTTGGGAAGTGTTTTGTGAAAAATTCTTCACGGAATTGCCAAAAATTTGCGCTACGCCGCAGTCATGCTGGCGTGAGACGTCTGATGGCCTTGGAACTTCTACTTCCATCTAACAGGTAAGACATGGGGGCCATCGAGATTGCCCACCTGCAGCAACCCCGGTGCGCCTTAGCAAGTCACGAGCGACACGCGAGCAAAATTGCGCTTGCCCACCTGGATGACCCCCTCAAAGCCCTGCGTGAAGACGCGACTGGGATCCTCCACCACTTCGCCGTCGATCTTGACCGCGCGCTCCTTGAGCTTGCGGGTGGCTTCGGAATTGCTGGGCGTCAGCCCGGCGGCAGTCAGGAGACCGGCGAGGCGCAGGCCTTCGGCGGGAACCACCACTTCCTGCAGCGGCAATAGGCTGGTGTCGCCCTGCCCTGTCACCACGGCATGCCAGCCGGCAATGGCCTGCTCTGCGGTTGCGGCATCGTGGAACCGGGTGGCCAGTTCGCGTGCCAGGCGCAGCTTGACCTCGCGCGGGTGCAACTCCCCGGAGGCGACCTGCTCCTTCAGGCGCGCCGCTTCGGCCAGGCTGATATCGAAGGACAGCAAGTCGATCCAGCGCCAGGTCAGCGCGTCGCCGATCTTCATCGTCTTGGTGACGATGTCGATGGCCGGCTCGTTGATGCCGATGTAATTGCCCAGTGACTTGGACATCTTGGCCACGCCGTCCAGGCCTTCCAGCAATGGCATGGTCAGCACGATCTGCGGCGCCTGGCCGTAATGCTCCTGCAAGCCACGCCCCATCAACAGGTTGAACTTCTGATCGGTGCCGCCGAGCTCGACGTCTGCCTTCAGGGCAACCGAATCGTAGCCCTGCACCAATGGATAGAGGAATTCGTGAATGGCGATCGGCTGCTGGCTGCCGAAGCGCTTGGCGAAATCGTCGCGTTCGAGCATGCGCGCGACGGTGTGCTGGGCAGAGAGCTTGATCATGTCGGCCGCGCTCATCTGGCCGAACCATTCGGAGTTGAAGCGCACTTCGGTGCGTTCGCGGTCCAGGATCTTGAAGACCTGCTCTTCGTAGGTCCGTGCGTTGACCAGCACATCCTCGCGGCTGAGCGGCTTGCGGGTGGCGTTCTTGCCGCTCGGGTCTCCAATCATGCCGGTGAAATCGCCAATCAGGAAGATCACCTGATGGCCGAGCTGCTGGAACTGCCGCATCTTGTTGAGCAGCACGGTATGGCCCAGATGTAGATCCGGCGCGGTGGGATCGAAGCCGGCCTTCACCCGCAGCGGCTTGCCGCTGGCGAGCCGCGCCTGCAGCTGATCGAGCTTGAGGATCTCTTCGGCGCCGCGGCCGATGAGTGCGAGGGATTCTTCGATAGTGGCCAACCACAGACTCCAGCGGCGCTTGCCGTCAAAAACGTGAATGATGTTAAACGCGGGTTAATTCCGCGCCAAGTGAAAATAATGAACAGGCTCAATGGTTTGACGCGCTGTTACAGGCTGTCTATGGTACCGGCGATTGGGCTCGCACTTCGAGCCAGCGAGGAATTTGAACGATGCAGAACTCAGAGCAGGGCCGTGCACGCAAGCGGCGCTTTCACGAACGCCTCCACGTCCTCCACGACACTGCACTGCATCGCAAGCTCAAGGCCCATCTGCCGGCGGCATTCAATGACCGCTGGACACGGCGCCACTGGATCCACGCCAGCCTGTTCGCCACCATCGGCGCGCTGGTGGCAACGATCGTGCCGGGTTTTTCCAACGCCATCGACACACCGCTTTCCAGCCATTCCACGCTGGCGTTGCCGTTGCCGCCGCTGATTCCCAGCCGCAAGCAGCTGGCGCCGAGCACCGATTGGGAAATTCTGCAGGTCAAGCCGGGCCAGA
Organism: Xanthomonas sp. D-99; assembly: GCF_017746145.1. Classification (NCBI taxonomy): domain Bacteria; kingdom Pseudomonadati; phylum Pseudomonadota; class Gammaproteobacteria; order Lysobacterales; family Lysobacteraceae; genus Xanthomonas; species Xanthomonas sp. D-99. The sequence goes on from NZ_JAGHWU010000033.1 coordinate 7,705, forward strand.
CGCTGAGTACCTTGTTCGGCGAGCTGGGAATCCCGACCACGGTGATGTACCAGGTACTGGCGCATCCGGGGACCAAGGAGGCGCTGACCAAGCTGCGTCCGGGCACCGAGATCGCCTTCGACATGCCGACGCCCGGGCAACTGCGCGCACTGCGCTTCGATCGCGACGACAGTCATCGGGTGGAACTGCGCCTGCTGGGCGACGCGGTGCGCGAGAACGTGACCGAGCGGGCGACCACCACGCGCACGGTGGTTGCCAGCGGGGAGATCAGCAGTTCGTTGTATGCATCGGCCGGCAAATCCGGATTGTCGCCGGCGGCGGTGGCGATCATGACCGACGAGATCTTCAAGTACGACATCGACTTCGACAAGGATCTGCAGCCCGGCGACCGTTTCAGCGTGGTGATGGACGAGACCTGGCGCGAAGGCGAGCGGATCAGCACCGGCGACATCCTGGCGGCGACGTTCACCACCGGCGGCAAGACCTATACGGGGTTTCGCTTCGAGCGCGCCGGCAAACCGGCCGAGTACTTCGACATCAATGGCCGCCCGCTCAAGAAGAGCTTTATCCGCATGCCGGTGGCCTATAGCCGGATCAGCTCCACCTTCGGTGCGCGCAAGCATCCGGTGCTGGGCACCATGCGCATGCACAAGGGTGTGGACTATGCGGCCGCCTCGGGCACGCCGATCATGGCAGCCGGCGATGCGCGGGTGGTGTTTGTCGGGACCCAGCGCGGTTACGGCAACGTGGTGATCCTGGATCACGGCAAGAACTACAGCACGCTGTACGGGCACATGTCGCGCTTTGGCAAGATCAAGGCCGGGCAGCGCATCAACCAGGGCACGGTGATCGGCTATGTCGGCATGACCGGCCTGGCGACCGGCCCGCATCTGCATTACGAATTCCGCGTGGGCGGGCAGCAGCGCAACCCGATGTCGGTGACGATGCCGCCGCCGGAGCCGCTGCAGGGCGCCGAGCTGGCGGCGTTCCGCGCGCAGACGGCGCCGGCGCTGGCGCGCATCGAAGGCATGGAGAAGCTGATCTACGCCGACGCCGCCAAGCCTGCCAAGGGCAAGTCGCGCGGGTGACTGCGGGCGGCTGGGCGACTGCGCCGGCCGTTGAGGTGGTTGGACCGCGCAAGGTCCGCCGAAGCTGACATCGCACCCAGCCATGCCGCGCGGCGAGCTGGGTTGCGTACCTCCTGCACCGCTGCGCAGCGGCGTCAGCCACTTCACGCAACCACGGCGTTCGACCTGACCTGTCCGCCGCGCATGACGTGGACACGATCATTGGAGATGCCTGCGGCTTGCAGGCCTCACGGCTCGTCGGCAATGCACGTCGCGAAGGTACCGTTACGACGGTGATTTCCCGCTGCGCATCTGCTGCGGGAAGCGGCACCAGTTGACGGACCGGGTACGGCTGCACAAGCTGGCCGGCCGTGTCTTTTTGGCTTCGGCATGTCTGTCTTGGAACACGTTGACTCCCCCCTGTACCTGGGCCTGATGTCGGGAACCAGCGCCGATGGCATCGATGCGGCGCTGGTGCGCTTTGCCGACGCCACCCACCGCCGCTGCGAACTGGTGGCCGGGACGACGGTGGCGTGGGAGCCGCAGTTGCGCGAGACCTTGGTGGCGCTCGGCCAGGGCGCCGAGACGGTGGTCATCGATGCGCTGGGCCAGCTGGACGCGCAGGTGGGGCTGGCGTTCGCGGCGGCGGCCAATCAGTTGATCGGCGACAGTGGCGTGGAGCGTCGGCAGATTCGCGCGATCGGCTCGCATGGGCAGACCATCCGCCACCGGCCCAACGCGAACCCGGCGTTCACCTGGCAGATCGGCGATGCCAGCCGGATTGCCGAGCACACCGGGATCACCACGGTGGCCGATTTCCGCCGTCGCGACATTGCCGCCGGTGGCCAGGGTGCGCCGCTGATGCCCGCCTTCCATCTGGCCATGCTGGGCGCAGGCGACGAAGACCGCGCCGTGCTCAATCTGGGCGGGATCGGCAACCTGACCTTGATTCCGCGCGATGGCGCGGTGCGGGGATTCGATACCGGCCCGGCCAATGCGTTGCTGGACAGCTGGTGTCAACGCCATCACGGCACACCGTTCGATGCCGAGGGTGCGTTTGCCGCCAGTGGGCGCGTCGATGCGGCCTTGCTGCAGGCGCTGTTGGCCGATCCGTGGTTTGCGTTGCCACCACCCAAGAGCACCGGCCGCGAGCAATTCCATCTGGACTGGGCAGTGCAGGCGATGGGCAACGCGCGGTTGGATGCTGCCGATGTGCAGGCGACCTTGCTCGAACTCACCGCTGCCAGCGTGGCCGATGCCTTGCTGCGGCTGCAGCCAACCACGCGCCGGGTGCTGGTCTGCGGCGGGGGCGTACGCAACCCGGTGCTGTTGGCCCGACTGGCGGCGCGGCTGCCGGGCGCGATGGTGGAATCCAGCGCGCGGTACGGGCTGGACCCCGATTACCTGGAGGCGATGGGCTTTGCCTGGCTGGCAGCCGAGTTGATGGCCGGACGCGCTGCCAATCTGCCCTCGGTGACTGGGGCCGCCGGGCCCCGGCTGTTGGGAGCGATCTATCCGGCGTGAGCCCGTCGGCCTTTTCCAGCCTGGATGGAGCGGCTGCGGCGCTAGGGATTATTTCCCGCCGGCAGCGCCTTGAGCGCGGCAATCGCCTCGGCCAACGCATCGACCTCCGGGTGCTGCAGGCCGCCGGTGACTTCGTATTCGCTGGCGAACAGGCCTTGTTCGAGCAGATGCATGACAGTCTGGTGCTGGGTCCAGCCACGTGCAACGGAAATGCGGCGAATACGGTCCACCAGCACCGGGTCGATGTCACGCAATACCAGATCGGTCATGCCCTGCCTCGTGCAATGCGCTGCCCCGCGCGCATCATCGGCAACCTTGGCGGACGTTTCAATCCGGCCGCCTGTCGTGCGCCAATAGCCGCGGCCACAACCAGGCCAACAGCAGCAAGGTGGGAATGACGGTCAGGGCGCTGAGGATGAAGAAGGTGCTGTAGGAGGTCGCATTAATCACGGACCCGGAGACGGCACCGGCGAACTTGCCCGGCAGGTTGGCTAGCGAGACCAGCAACGCATACTGGGTTGCGGTGAAGTTGCGGTCGGTCAGCGAGGACATGAAAGCCACCAGCACCGAGGCGGCGAAACCCTGGAACAGGTTATCGGCACTGAGCGCGGCATAGAACGCCCACAGCTTGCCGGGGTTATGCGCCATCAGCAGGAACGCCAGGTTGGACAAGGCCACCCCCAACGCGGCCACCAGCAACATGCGCCGGAACCCGAACGCGGCGACTGCGGCACCGCCAGCGAAGGCTCCGACAATCCCCATCCAGACGCCGAACAGCTTGGAGACGGTGGCGATATCGGCCTTGGTGAAGCCCGAATCCAGGTAGAACGGGCCCGCCATGACGCCGATCACCTGATCGGGAAACCTGTACAGGCCTACGAACAGCAGCAGCGCGATGCCCAGCGCCAGCCCATTGCTGGAGAAAAAACTGGAAATCGGTTGCCAGAAGGCACCTGAAACATCGACTCGGCGCACCACTGTCGCCTCGGGACGGTCGGGCTCGCGGCACAGCAAGGTGGTGACGATCGGCACCAGCATCAGTGCAGCCATGCCGACATACGCCCATGTCCAACCAAGGTATTCGGCCATGTACAGCGCGCCCGCGCCGCCCAGGATCAGCCCGATGCGGTAGCCCAGCGTGTAGGTCGCCGCCAACGCAGCCTGTGCGGAATCCGGTGCGACTTCGATGCGGTACGCATCCACGACAGAATCCTGGGTGGCCCCCCAGAACGAGGCGAACAGCACCCAGCCGACCAGGCCGGTCACGCTCAGATCCGGGCGCGAAAATGCCAGCGCGAACAGGCCGATGGTGACGCCGATCTGCGCCACCAGCAGCCAGGAGCGACGACGCCCCAGAAACGCAGTGAGCGGAAACGCGTAGCGGTCGATCAGCGGCGCCCATAGAAACTTGAGGAGATAGAAAAAGCTGGCCAGGCTGATAAAGCCGATGTCTTGCAGGTCCAGCCCTACATCGCGCAATCGGACGGACAAAGTCTGCGAGGCGATCAGCAGAAACGGCAAGCCGCTGCCGAAACCCAGCAGCGCCAGGGTCGCCGCCGAGGGCGTGGCGAAGGCGCGCTGGATACCACGCCAGCCTTTATAGCTAGGTGCGGACGTGGTCATGCGTCACACGGGCGAGAACGAACGCCAGTGGTCGTGGCCGGCGCGGCCCACCGCACCGCCGCATGCAGCCCGCCGCGGACGATCGTCATGGCGTCAAGCGTCTTGTCTTGAGCGGTCTGTGCAGCACCCCGACGACGCGCGCCCGTGCCGAGGACGAACGTTTTGAGCGGCATCGGCACACTGCGTAATGGCGAATGAGAGCCACCGCGCGTGCTGCAATGGCCAAGGTGCGTCCAGGTGGCGATATCGCCGGCGAGGTGTTCGCCCCATTCCGTAATAGGCTGACGCGATGTGACGGAAATCGCAGCCTTGACCTGCCTCACTGCGCGTAATCCACGATGTACGGCGCGTGGTCGGAGAAGCGTTCTTCGCGGTAGATCGAGCAAGCCTTCAGGGTGTCTCGCAGGCCGGGGGTGACCAGTTGGTAGTCGATGCGCCAACCCACATTGTTGGCGCGCGCCGCGCCGCGATTGCTCCACCAGGTGTAGTCCTGGCCCTGCGGATGCAGCACGCGGTAGCTGTCGACCCAACCGCGGCCGTCGGCGGCGCTGGCGTCTTCTGGCGCGTCGGCACACAGGCCGTTGAGCCAGTCGCGCTCGGGCGGCAGGCAGCCGGAATTCTTCTGGTTGGATTTCCAGTTCTTGATGTCCAGCGCCGTGCGCACGATGTTCCAGTCGCCGCACAGCACGTACTGGCGGCCACTGGCCAGCCATTCGTCCAGGATCGGCCGCAGCCATTGCATCACCTGGAACTTGTAGTCCTGGCGCAACTCGCCCGAGGAACCGGAGGGGATGTAGAAGGACACCACGCTGAGGTTGCCGAAGCGCGCTTCGATATAGCGCCCCTCTTCGTCGAACTCCGGCCAGCCCAGCGCGGTACGCACCTCGTCGGGCTCGTGCCGGCTGTAGATCGCCACTCCGCTATAGCCCTTCTTGGTGCTGGCGTCGCGAAACCAGGCCTTGTAACCGGCGGGCAGGAAGTCCGGCCCGGCCAGTTGGTGCTCCTGGGCCTTGGTCTCCTGCACGCACAGCACATCGGCGTCCTGGGCGGCGAACCATGCGAAGAAACCCTTGCTGGCGGCCGAGCGCAGGCCGTTGGCGTTGAAACTGATGATGCGCATAGGGGCCGGGAATGGGAAATTGGGAATGGAGAATCGTAAAGCCTACCCCAGACGCATGCGGAAGGCTGCCGGCGCGCGATGCGTTTACCATTCCCGATTCCCTATTCCCCATTCCTGGCCAATGACCGACCACCGCACCCGTTTCCTGCAGCTGGCCCTGGGCGCCGATGCTTTGCGCTTTGGCGAGTTCACGCTCAAGTCCGGGCGGCTCAGCCCGTACTTCTTCAATGCCGGGCGCTTCGATTCCGGCGCCAAGACCGCGCAGCTGGCGCAGTGCTATGCCGATGCGATCGATGCCGCCGGCGTGGACTTCGACCTGTTGTTCGGGCCGGCCTACAAGGGCATCCCGTTGGCGACCGCGCTGGCGTGCGCCTACGCCGGGCGCGGGCGCGACCTGCCGCTGGCGTTCAACCGCAAGGAAGCCAAGGACCATGGCGAAGGCGGCACCCTGATCGGCGCGCCGCTGGCCGGCCGTAAGGTGTTGATCGTCGATGACGTGATCACCGCCGGCACGGCGATCCGCGAGGCGCTGGCCATCATCCGCGCCGCTGGCGGAACGCCGTCGGGGATCGTGGTGGCACTGGACCGGCAGGAAATCGCGTCCGATCAGGACCGCCGCTCCGCCGCGCAGGCGGTGGCAGCCGAGGCCGGCATTCCCGTGATCGCGGTAGCCAACCTGGGCGACCTGCTTGCTTTTGCGGCAGGAAACGCCGACCTTGTGGGCTTCCAGGAACCGCTGCTGGCCTATCGTGGCCGCTACGGGACCGAGACCACAGGCTGACGGCAGGCGACAGGGGGCTGCGACGATGCCAATACACACACGTTCGGCATTATTCGCCGTTGCGGCGGCTGTCGCTGCGACACTGGTCATGGCTGCGCCGGCCGGTGCGCAAGACAAGCCGGCCGCCAAGAAGCTGTATTGCTGGAACCAGAACGGCGCCCGCGTGTGCAGCGATACGCTGCCCCCGGAGGCGGTGAACCAGGCGCGCGACGAATTCAACGTCAAGAGCGGGATGCGTAGCGCCGAGGTGCAGCGGGCGATGAGCAGCGACGAGCGCGCTGCTGCTGCGGCCATCGAGCAGCAACGCCAGGCCGATCTGGCCGCCGAGCAGACGCGCCAGCGTACCGACCAGGCGATGCTGATGTCGTACCAGAGCGAGGACGACCTGCGCCGGGTGTTCAACGAGCGCATCGCCATCGTCGACAACAACATCCATACCGCGCGCTTCAATGTGACCAGCCTGCGCGAAGGGTTGGCCAGCCTGCTGCGCAGCGCCGGCGACCGCGAGCTGGCCGGCCAGACAGTGGCCGACAAGCTGGCCGGCGACATCCAGCAGCGCCATCGCGATTTGATGGCGCAGTTGCGTCTGCAGATCAGCTTCGAGCAGCAGCGGGTAGCGCTGGATAGCGAGATCGCCGACATCCTGCAGCGCTACCGGGCCATGAAGGAGCCACCCGCCAGCGCCCCGCCCGCCGGCTGAGCGGCGCTTGCGTCATCCCGGCCGTGCGGCGCACCGCCGCGGGCGGCATTTCCCGATCCGGCGCCCTGCCCGCATAATGGCCGGTCTTACTCTTCGCCCACGAGGCTCTCCCGCATGGCCCGGATCATCGCCATTGCCAACCAGAAGGGCGGCGTCGGCAAGACCACGACCGCCGTCAATCTGGCGGCCGGCCTGGCGCGCGCGCCCAAGCGTGTATTGCTGGTGGATCTGGACTCGCAGGGCAACGCCACCATGGGCAGCGGCATCGACAAGCGCGATGTGGCCGCCTCCACCTGCGATCTGCTGCTGGGCGAAAACACCGCCGCGCAGATCCGGGTGACCGCGCCGGAAGGCTTCGATCTGCTGCCAGGCAACATCGACCTGACCGCCGCCGAGATTCAGCTGATGGACCAGGGCGAACGCGAGCAGCGGCTCAAGCGCGCCTTGGCGCCGATCCGCGACGAGTACGATTTCATCCTGATCGACTGCCCGCCGGCGTTGTCGCTGCTCACGCTCAATGCGTTGACCGCGGCCGATTCCATCATCGTGCCGATGCAGTGCGAGTACTACGCGCTGGAAGGGCTGACCGCGCTGCTGGAAACCATCGAAGCGCTGCGTGCCAACCTCAACCCGGCGCTGGAAATCGAAGGCGTGCTGCGCACCATGTTCGACATCCGCAACAATCTGGCCAACGCGGTATCGGCCGAGCTGACCGAGCATTTCGGCGACAAGGTGTTTCGCACCATCGTGCCGCGCAACGTGCGCCTGGCCGAGGCGCCCAGCCATGGCCAGAGCATCGTCGGTTACGACCGCACCTCGCGCGGCGGGGTGGCCTACCTGGGGTTGGCCGGTGAGATCGTGCGCCGCCAGAACGACCGCAACAAGGCCGTCCGGCCCGTGGAGACCGTCTGATGAACAAGCCGATCCCCGCAAAGAAGCGTGGCCTGGGCCGTGGCCTGGAAGCGCTGTTGGGGCCCAAGGGCGCGGCGGCGGCAGCGGCACCCGGTGCGGCCAGCGAAGAGGCGTTGCAGCCTGGCGATAGCTTGCGCCAGTTGCCGGTGGCCCAGCTGCAGCCGGGCAAGTACCAGCCGCGCAGGGAGATGGACGAGATCAAGCTGGCCGAGCTGGCCGAGTCGATCAAGGCGCAGGGCGTGATCCAGCCGATCGTGGCGCGCGAGCTGGCACCGGCGCAGTTCGAGATCGTGGCCGGCGAACGCCGCTGGCGCGCTTCGCAGCTGGCTGGGCTGACCGAAGTGCCGGTGGTGGTGCGCGAGCTGGACGACCGCACCGTCATCGCGATGGCGCTGATCGAAAACATCCAGCGCGAAGACCTCAACCCGCTGGAAGAAGCGCAGGCGCTGCAGCGGCTGATCGACGAATTTTCGCTGACCCATGCCGAGGCCGCCGGCGCGGTGGGACGCTCGCGTGCGTCGGTCTCCAATCTGCTGCGGTTGCTGGAATTGCCGGTGGCCATTCGCGTGTTGCTGGAAACCCGCCGGCTGGAAATGGGCCACGCGCGCGCGCTGCTCACCCTGGCGCCGGAGCTGGCCAGCAAGCTGGCACAGGAAGCGGCCGACCAGGGCTGGTCGGTGCGCGAAGTCGAACACCGCGCGCAGCAGTTCGCTGCCGGCAAGGTGCCCGGCTCGCTGCGCAAGGGCAAGCCGGCGCCGGTGGCCCCACAGGCCGATATCGCCTCGCTGGAAACCGAACTGTCCGAGTCGCTGGGCACCAAGGTGGTGTTCAATCACGGCCGCGGCGGCAAGGGCAAGCTGGTGATCCATTACACCGATCTGGACACGCTGGACGGCGTGCTCGAACGCCTGCGCATGCAGCGCAGCTAATCGCCTGCACATCCAACAGGATCCTCGTCGGCCATGAATCCCGCCAAGGTGGACCGCCAGCATCTGCTGCAGCTGACCGATTTGCCCAACGTCGGGCCGGCCTGCGAAAAGGACCTGCGCCTGATCGGCATCCGCGTGCCTGCGCAGCTGCGCGGACGCGATGCCTACGACATGCACGCACAGCTATGCCTGCGCACCGGCGTGCTGCACGACCCCTGCGTGATCGATGTGTTCCTGTCGATCGTGCGCTTCATGGAAGGCGAGGCGGCGCAGCCGTGGTGGAAGTTCAGCGCCGAGCGCAAGGCCAAGCTTGCCAGCGAAGCACCGCTCGCCCTGCGGTGAGCGAAGACGCATGGCGCGCTGCAAACTTTATTTTGCGCCTGGTGTGAGCTGCGAGCACGATGAATCGCGCATGGCGCAAGGCGCACCGCAGGCGCGTGGGCAGCATCGGGATGCCGGACCCGCTGGCGGCGGTGCCCGCGATGCGCTGCGCGTGCGCATCCGCAGCGCCCGCCTTTTGTTTCCGCATTTCCCAGGATCACAGCCATGACCATTCTCGTCACCGGCGCTGCCGGTTTCATCGGTGCCTACACCTGCCGCGCGCTGGCGGCCCGCGGCGAGACGGTGGTGGGGCTGGACAACTACAACAGCTACTACGACCCGCAGCTCAAGCACGACCGGGTGGCGACGCTGTGCCCAGGCCTGGATATCCGCAGGCTGGACCTGACCGATCGCGAGGGCCTGGCCGCGTTGTTCGATGAGATCCAGCCGACCCGCGTTGTGCATCTGGCCGCGCAGGCGGGCGTGCGGTATTCGCTGGAAAACCCACACGCCTACGTCGACAGCAACCTGGTCGGCTTCGTCAACATGCTCGAGCTGTGCCGGCACCGCGGCGTGCAGCACCTGGTGTATGCCTCGAGCAGTTCGGTCTACGGCGATTCGGCCACCCCGCCGTTTTCCGAAGACCAGCGCGTGGACCAACCGCGTTCGTTGTATGCGGCAACCAAGGCCGCCAACGAATTGATGGGCTACACCTATGCGCAGCTGTATGGCCTGCGCGCGACCGGCCTGCGCTTTTTCACGGTGTACGGGCCGTGGGGCCGGCCGGACATGGCACCGCTGATCTTCAGTCGTGCGGTGCTGGCGGGGCGGCCGATCGAGGTGTTCAACCACGGCAAGATGCAGCGCGATTTCACTTTCGTCGACGATATCGTGGCCGGTGTACTGGGCGCGCTGGACACGCCCAGCGACGCGCCGGTGCCGCACCGTGTGTTCAACCTGGGCAACCACACGCCGGTGGAGCTGGAGTACTTCATCGACGTGATCGTGCAGGCCGCCGGCCGCCCGGCCGAGAAGGTCTACCGGCCGATGCAGCCGGGCGACATGATCCGCACCATGGCCGATACGCAGCGTGCGCAGGCCGCCTTCGGATTCGATCCGGCGACCCCGGTCGAGCGTGGGCTGCCGCAGGTCGTGGATTGGTGCCGGCAGTATTTCGGCGAGCGCGCCTAGCGCTTGGCGGGGTTTGCTGCAGGGTTGCACGTGGGCGTCGATGGGGCGCGCTAGCGTGGGGCGCGGGGGCTGCCATGCGAGCCAGATGCAGGGCGTACTGTCCAGCCGTCCTGACGTACGACCGCATGGCAGATAGGCAATGCACATGGCGGTGCGTGCCAACTACGCTGCGCCGGAAGAGGACGCGTGATCGGCCCGCAAGCCCACGCCTTTGCAGCCTTGCCACATCCCTACCATTCGCTACAGGCTGCTTCCAACCGTTCCAATGCGCATAACGCGTGCATGCTTCATGCCTGACTCAGAGAGTCAGGGCACAATGCCCGATCTTTTTCGCTCAGCCTTCATCCGGCCACCCTGCAACCATGAGCCAACCTCAGCTGTCCGTCGTCGTCCCGGTATTCAACGAGCGCGATAACGTCGCCACGCTGGTGGGCGAAATCGTCAGCGCCCTGCGTGGCGTGGTGGCCTTCGAAATCGTGTATGTCGACGACCATTCGCGCGACGACACGCTCGCAGTGCTGCAAGGCCTGAAGAGCACCACACCGGAACTGCGCGTGCTGCATCATGTGACCCAGAGCGGCCAGAGCACGGCGGTGCGCAGCGGGGTGAAGGCCGCACGCGCCAGCTGGATCGCCACGCTCGATGGCGACGGCCAGAACGACCCGGCCGACATCCCCAAGCTGCTGATCGCGCGCAGCCAGGCGCAGGCGCAGGTGAAGCTGTTCGCCGGCTGGCGGGTCAATCGCCAGGATTCTGGCTCCAAGCGCTGGGCCAGCAAATGGGCCAATGCGATCCGCTCGCGCATGCTGCGCGACAATACGCCCGACACCGGCTGCGGCATCAAGCTGTTCGAGCGCGAGGCATTTCTGGACCTGCCCTACTTCGACCACATGCACCGCTATTTGCCGGCGTTGATGCAGCGCGCCGGCTGGCGCACGGTGAGCGTGCCGGTCAACCATCGCCACCGCACCGCCGGCGTGTCCAAGTACAACAATCTCAATCGCGCCCTGGTCGGCATCCGCGACTTGCGCGGTGTGGCCTGGCTGATCACCCGCAGCAAGCGCACCGTGGTGCAGGAACGCTGATGGACCCGTCCTTTCTCGACCAACAACTGACCTGGCTGTACTGGACCGGCATCCACGTGACCGGGTGGAAGCTGATCGGCTATGTCGGCGCGCTGATGTTCGGCGGCCGCTGGCTGGTGCAGTTCGTCGCCTCCAAGCGCGCCGGCAAGCCGGTGATTCCGCGCCTGTTCTGGTACATGAGCGTGGTCGGCAGCTTGATGACGCTGAGCTATTTCGTGTTTTCGGCCAAGCAGGATTCGGTCGGTGTGCTGCAGAACCTGTTCCCGGCGTTTACGGCGTTTTACAGCCTGTATCTGGATGTGAAGCATCGTGGGTGGAAACGGGATAGGGCCGGTCATTGAGGCGGGGATTCGGGATTCGAATCGCCTGGTCCGGAGAGTTGCCGGTGATCGAACGCTGTAGGTGAGCACCGTGGCGGGTCGAGACGATCCGGGTGCGTGTTACTGCAAAGCGCATTGCTGCATGTCATTTCCGGTGATCGATCGTCGTTGGCGATGCCTCGACGTACGAAAGCGATCCGGGCGCATTGCATCTCACTGGCCAGGTTTTGGGGTGTGATGCATGGTGATTGATGAGCGCCTGCGCGCATTGACGTGATCCGGGGCATCCACCCGATGCAGCGCAGAGTGCCGAAGGCGTGGCGATATCGCTGACCGCTGATGCCTGCTTTTCGGACACGCCACTGCGCGCGCGGCCGACGCGATGATGGGGTGCCCGCCGATCTTGCCGCTCCTGCGTCGCTGGCAACCTGTGAACATGTCCAGTGCGCTCCGTCATCGCCCCCCGTCCACGCCGACGCTTGAAGCCGCGTATTGGCATCTGCGGCTGCCCACGCATCAGCACGTGCCGTTGTTCGCGGACTGGCGCTGCGCTCGCGCTGCGGCGGCCAGCCTGGCACTGCCCCGCCATTGGCAAGGTGCGCGGTTGCTGTGCTGGGTGCTATTGCCTGACACGTGGTGCGGGTTGCTGCAGGCACCGAGCAGGTCGGCATTGCTGCAATTGGCCGCGACGGCGCGACTGAGGACTGCCGATGCAGTCAATCGCGCACGCGGGCGTGGGGGAACGGTGTGGCAGCCGCAGATGCAGGTGTCGGCGCTCCCGCTGCTAAGCGATCATCGACAGTTCGCCCGCATGCTGGTCGCATTGCCCCTGCGGGCAGGGCTAGCCGAGCAGGTGGGCGGGTATCCGTACTGGGACGCAGTATGGCTATTGCCTGACGGTCATGACGCTGCATCGATCACCACGCAACGCGGTCGTGCTGAGCGACTGGAACAGGTGGAACACACGGGTGACCGCGTACGCCGACGCGATGCCGGATGACGGACCGCCGCGTCGCGCACCGGCCCAGCTGCGCTGCCGCTCCACAGGCAACGCAGCGGACGGTCTCCGGATCCGGCAATCAGAACGCCAGGGGATGCTCCGGCAACAACGTCTGCAGTTCGTTGCGGAACAGCGTGCGAATCCGCTGCAAGGCGGCTTCGCTGTCGGCTTCGAACCGCAGTACCAGGATCGGGGTGGTGTTGGAGGCGCGTACCAGCCCCCAGCCGTCGATGAAGTCCGCACGTAGTCCATCGATGGTCGACAGCCGCGCCGATTCGAACGGCGATTCTTCGCCGGTCTGCGCACGCGCGACAAATTGCGCGACCAGCGCATGCGCATCGCCTTCCACCGGCACCTTGATCTCCGGCGTGGAGACACTTTCAGGCAAGGCATCCAGCACCTCGGACGGCGTCTGCTCGCGCTGGGCCAGGATTTCCAGCAAGCGTGCGGCGGCGTAGATGCCGTCGTCAAAGCCGTACCAGCGCTCCTTGAAGAAGAAGTGCCCACTCATCTCGCCAGCCAGTTCGGCGTCGGTCTCGCGCATCTTGGACTTGATCAGCGAATGCCCGGTCTTCCACATCAGCGGACTACCGCCGTTGCGCAATACGTAGTCGGACAGCTTGCCGGTGCACTTCACGTCGTAGATGACCAGTGCGCCAGGGTTGCGCTGCAGTACATCGGCGGCGAACAGCATCAGCAGGCGGTCGGGGAACACCATCGCGCCTTCCTTGGTCACCACGCCCAGGCGATCGGCATCGCCATCGAACGCCACGCCGATATCGGCATCGAAACGCTGCACCATCTTCACCAGATCGTTGAGGTTGTGCGGCTCGCTCGGATCAGGGTGATGGTTGGGGAAGGAGCCGTCGATATCGCAGTACAACGGCACCACTTCGGCGCCGATCGCTTCCAGCAGGCGCGGTGCGATCTCACCGGCCACGCCATTGCCGGCGTCCACCACCACCTTGATCGGGCGATCGAGCTGGACGTCGTCGGCGATGCGCTGGATGTAGGCATCGCCGATGTCGCGCTGTTCCAGTTCGCCAGGCGTGGCGGCGGTATGCAGGCGGCCTTCGTTGATGCGCTGGTGCAGTTCGGCGATGGCCGCGCCGGACAAGGTCTCGCCGCCGATCACGATCTTGAAGCCATTGTAGTCCGGTGGATTGTGGCTGCCGGTCACCGCCACGCAGCTGCCGGCACGCAGCTCGTAGGCGCCGAAGTACACCACCGGCGTCGGTGCCAGGCCGATATCGGTGACGTTGCAGCCGGCGCGGCGCAGGCCTTCGATCAGGCCGTTGCTCAGCTCCGGCCCGGACAGCCGGCCGTCGCGACCGACCACCACATCGCGCAGTCCCTGCGCCTGCATCACGCTGCCGATGGCCTGGCCGATCAAGGCGGCAACGCCGGGGTTGAGGTCTTTGCCGACCACGCCGCGGATGTCGTAGGCACGGAACATCTCGGCGGCGACCTGCACCGCCGGCACCAGCGCTGGCGGTGCTGGCGATGCCTCGGCGTCCAGCGCGCGTGCTTCGCTGGCAACGCTGGCGTCGTGCTGCAGGCTCTGACTGAAGGTGGGTTCATCGACACTGGATTGGTCAGCCACCCGACGCCGCGGCAAGGCCACCTGCCCCCGGCTGGCCAGCACCAGCAGCACCGCAATGATCAGCAGCAGTGCCGCCACGATGGCGCAACCGACGGTGCCCAGACCCAGTGGGCCACTATCGCCTTGCGGCACTGCCGCAGCCACGCGCAAGCCGCTGTTCCCAAGCGGCCTGGCCAGCGTTTCGGCCACATCGGCCAGTGCCACGTCGCCCTGCTGGGCCACGTTGTAGCTGCCCTGGCGCACGGCCAGGTAGGCACTGTCTGGCGCCGCAATCGCATCCAGCGGGCCGGTCAGGCGCAGTAACGGCAACCGCGCATACGCCACCGCCGGCTGCCCGCCAAGGCGCACCGCGGCAGCCACGCCCAGGCGGACTTGTTTGGCGTCGCGCACGACCCGGACCTGCGCACGGTCGGCCACCTGCGCCGATTCGAGCAGGCTCAGACGCGCGTACCCGAAATCCTTGGGGTTGGCATAGGCCGCGGCAAGGTCGCCAGGCAGCACCTGGACATCCTCGGCGCCTTTGAAACGCTCGCGGATGGCCGATGCGGCCGCCAGCGCGTCGCCACCGGCCAACGCCGCGATGACCGGCGGCTGCTTGAGCACCGCATCGAGCCCGCTGGCCTGCGTGGCCATGGCCTGGCCCACGTCCTGCACCGCGCGGTCGCGTGCCTGCTCCAGCCCTTGCGCCACCGCATCCTGGCGCCATTGCGCATAACTGTTCCAGCCGAACCAGACGGCCAGCAACAGCAAGATGCCCCCCAACACCGGACCACTCGTACGCACGCTGGACATCCCCTGCCTGCGCTCGTTCGCCTTGCTCATGTAATTTCCCCTGTCAGCGCACGCCGGTGTGGCCGAATCCACCCGCTCCCCGCGCGCTGTCGACGAAAGTATCCACCACTTGCAAGCCCATACGCACGATCGGCAGGATCACCAGCTGCGCGATGCGGTCGCCGGGCTCGATGGTGAAGGCCTCGCGGCCGCGATTCCAGGTGCTGATCAGCAGCGGCCCCTGGTAATCGGCATCGATCAAACCGGTGCCATTGCCGAGCACGATGCCGTGGCGATGGCCCAACCCCGAGCGCGGCAGGATCACGGCGCACAGTTGCGGGTCGGCCAGATGGATCGCGATACCGCTGGGGATCAAGGCCGCATCGCCCGGCTGCAGCGTCATCGGCGCCTCCAGCGCGGCGCGCAGGTCCATGCCCGCACTGGATTCGGTGGCATAGGCCGGCAGCGGCCACAGATCGCCGAAGCGCGGGTCGAGCAACTTCACCTGCAGGGACTGGGTTGGGGGGCTCATGCCTGCAATCTCTCCGCGATCAGGGCCAGCAGTTGGTCTGCCAATTCGGTCTTGCTGCTGCTGGGAAACACGCGCTCGCCGCCCTGCCAATAGGCCGTGGCTGCGTTATTGTCGCTTTCGAATCCGCCGCCTTCGATCCCTACCTGATTGGCGATGATCAGGTCCAGGCGCTTGGCCGCCAGCTTGCCACGGGCGTAATGCTCCACATCGTGCGTTTCGGCAGCAAAACCGACCACCAGTTTCAGCGCGCCGGTCTGTGCGGCGACCTCGGACAGGATGTCCGGGGTGCGCACCAGTTCCAGGGTCAACGTTTCGCCGGTCTTCTTGATCTTCTGCGACACCACCCGCTTGGGGGTGTAGTCGGCCACGGCGGCAGCGCCGATGTAGATGTCGGCCGGGAATGCACCCAGCACCGCGTCGCGCATCTGCGCGGCCGAGCGCACGTCGATGCGCTGCACGCCATCCGGGGTGGTTTGATGCACCGGCCCGCTGACCAGCACCACATCAGCGCCCTGCTTGGCAGCCGCGGCGGCCAGAGCATAGCCCATCTTCCCGCTGCTGCGGTTGCCGACGTAGCGCACCGGGTCCAGGTCTTCGAAGGTGGGGCCGGCGCTGATCACGATGCGCAGGCCCTCCAACTGCGCGCTGCTGGGGATGAAGACGGGCGCGGCGACGCTCCTGGCGCCCTCCGGGGCAGTGCTGGCGGCCGCCGCGCCACCGGCCAGCGCAGCAAGGATCGCCGCCGGTTCGGCCAGCCGCCCGGGTCCGGATTCGCCCTCGGCCAGCGGGCCGTCGTCAGGGCCCACCACCGTCACCCCGCGCGCGCGCAGGGTGGCGATGTTGGCCTGGGTGGCCGGATGCAGCCACATGCGGTGGTTCATGGCCGGTGCCACGGTCAGCGGCGCGGTCGTGGCCAGGCACAGCGTGGTGACCAGATCGTCGGCCAGGCCATGCGCCAGACGCGCCAGCAGGTCGGCGGTCGCCGGGGCGACGATCACCCGATCGGCCCAGCGCGCCAGTTCGATGTGGCCCATCGCCTGCTCGGCGGCGCTGTCCCACAGCGTGGTGCGGGTGGGCTGCCCGGACAATGCCTGGAAGCTGAGCGGGGTCACGAATTGTTGCGCACCGCCGGTCATGGCGACCTGCACCTGCGCACCGGCGTCGCGCAGGCGACGGACCAGTTCGAGCGATTTGTAAGCGGCGATGCCTCCGCCGACGCACAGCAGCAAACGCTGTCCGTCCAGGGGGCGGGCCTGAGTGGAGCCGATCACGTCGGGGTCGTCCTACGGTTACAAGGACAACTAGATTAGCCGATGCCCCTGCTTGGCCTGATGGGCGTCGGCGATGAGCACCGGCAATCTCGCCATATGCACATACACGACTGGCCCACCCACGAACGCCCGCGCGAGAAACTTCTGGCGCGCGGGGCCACTGCCTTGTCCGATGCCGAGCTGCTGGCGATCTTCGTCGGCTCCGGCTTGCGCGGCCAGGATGCGGTGCAGACCGCGCGCGATCTGCTGCACCGGGATGGCCCGCTGCGCCTGTTGCTGGACCGCCCGGCCAAGGCGCTGGCGCGCCTGCCCGGGCTGGGCCCGGCCTCGGCCTGCAAGCTCGCCGCTGCGATGGAACTGGCCCAGCGGCACCTGATGAGCGCGCTGGAGCGCGGGGAGGCCCTCAGCGACCCGCCCAGCGTGGGCCGCTACTTCTCGCAGCGGCTACGCGCGCGGGCCTATGAAGTGTTCGCGGTGCTGTTCCTGGACAACCGCCACCGCGCCATCGCCTTCGAAGAACTGTTCACCGGCACCATCGACGGGGCCGACATCCACCCGCGCGAAGTGGTCCGGCGGGCGCTGCTGCACAACGCGGCGGCGGTGATCGTCGGGCACAACCACCCGTCGGGTAATCCGGAGCCCTCCGAGGCCGACCGCGCGGTCACCAAGCGCCTGCTGGACAGCCTGGAGCTGGTGGACATCCGCCTGCTGGACCATTTCGTCATCGGCGATGGTCGGCCGGTGTCGTTCGCCGAGCGCGGCTGGCTGGAATGAGCAGTGTGCGCTGACCTGAACCATTGCTCGGACCCTGCGGCACGCGGTCGGGTAAAATCGCTGGTTTGGTTCCAAGCAGATCCCACGTGAAAGCCCTACTCCGCGCACTGATCGGCCAAGGCATTGAAGCCTTGCGCGCCAATGGCACCCTGCCCGCCGACACCCTGCCGCCGGATTTTGTGGTCGAGCGACCCAAGACCCGCGAGCACGGCGACTTCGCCACCAACGCCGCGATGCTGCTGGCCAAGGCTGCGCGCAGCAATCCGCGCGCACTGGCGCAGGCGCTGCTGGCGGCGCTGCCGGCCAGCGACGACGTGACCAAGGTGGAAATCGCCGGTCCGGGCTTCATCAATTTCCATCTGGCCCCCACCGCGTATCAGCGCGAAGTGGCGCATGTGATCAAGCAAGGCCACGACTACGGGCGCGGCTTGGCCGGCAACGGCCGTTCGGTGGGCGTGGAATACGTCTCGGCCAACCCGACCGGACCGCTGCATGTCGGCCACGGCCGCGCCGCGGCGATCGGCGACAGCCTGGCGCGCGTGCTCGATGCCAACGGCTGGAACGTCAAGCGCGAGTTCTACTACAACGATGCCGGCGTGCAGATCGAGAACCTGGCGCTGTCGGTGCAGGCGCGGGCGCAGGGGCTCACGCCCGATAGCGCGGGCTGGCCGGAAAACGGCTACCGCGGCGACTACATCGCCGATGTGGCCAATGCCTACCTGGCCGGCGACACCGTCGATCTGGAAGGCCATCTGGTCACCGGCACCAAGGATCCGGCCGATCTTGAAGCGATCCGCCGCTTCGCGGTGGCGTACCTGCGTAACGAACAGAACCACGACCTGGCTGCGTTCCGGGTCGATTTCGACATCTACTTCCTGGAAAGCTCGCTGTACAAGGACGGCAAGGTCGAAGAAGCGGTGCAGAAACTAATCGCTTCCGGCCACACCTACGAAGAGGGCGGCGCGCTGTGGCTGAAGTCCACCGACTTCGGCGACGACAAGGACCGCGTCATGCGCAAGTCCGACGGCACCTACACCTATTTCGTGCCGGACGTGGCCTATCACCTGACCAAGTGGCAACGCGGCTACGAACGCGCCATCACCGAACTGGGCGCCGACCACCACGGCTCGCTGACGCGCGTGCGCGCCGGCCTGCAGGCGATGGAGCTGGGCATCCCGCAGGGCTGGCCGGAATACGTGCTGCACCAGATGGTCACGGTGATGCGCGGCGGCGAAGAAGTGAAACTGTCCAAGCGTGCCGGAAGCTACGTCACCCTGCGCGACCTCATCGAAGAAACCAGCGCCGATGCGGTGCGCTGGTTCCTGATCGCGCGCAAGCCCGATTCGCAGCTGACCTTCGATATCGACCTGGCGCGCGCGCAGAGCAACGACAACCCGGTGTTCTACGTGCAGTACGCGCATGCGCGGGTATGCAGCGTGCTGCGCCAGGCGCAGGAAAAGGGCTACAAGTACGACCAGGCCCATGGTCTGGCCGAGCTCGCATGCCTGGACGACGAACACTCGCTGGCGGTGATGCTGGAGCTGTCGCGTTACCCGGAAGTGGTGGAAATCGCCGGTCAGGCGTTGGAGCCGTACCAGATCGCGCAATACCTGCGTGAATTGGCGCACGCCTTCCACACGTGGTATCACAACAGCAAGGTGCTGGTGGACGCTGCCGCCGAGCGCGACGCCAAGCTCACCCTGGCGGTCGCCACCCAACAGGTGCTGGCCAATGGCCTGGAACTGCTCGGCGTCAGCGCTCCGGAAAAGATGTAAACAGGCCGTAGCTTCCAGGCGCCATCGCAGGCAGCGGCGCAGCGCATGGCGCTGCGGTAGGCGCCGGCCTGCCACCTCGGGCGCCGATGGCGCTCACCGGGCAATCAGCGCAGCGGCGCGCGTTGCCACAGCAAGTCGGGCCAGCGGGCCCGCAACGACACGATTCGGAGAAGTGGTAGATGGCAGCACGACGCGGTAAGAGTCAGGCCCGGCGCAACACCAGCAACGGCACCCCCGGTTGGGTATGGCTGGTGGCTGGCGCCGCGATTGCGGCAGTGATCTTCCTGGCCGCACCCAACCTGTTCAAGAAGGACGGCGACGGTTTCCTGCGCGTGGGCCCGCGTGCCAATCCGGACGCGCAGCCCGAGCCGGTGGCCGATGCCGACGTGGACACGCCGGCCGAACTGCCCAAGCCCAGCGCGCAGCCGCCCAAGCCGCAGGCCAAACCCGGCGATGCGCAGACCCAGTACGACTTCTACACCTTGCTGCCCGGCAAGGAAGTGCAGATGTCCGATGCCGAACTGGCGGCCAGCGCGCGCGCCGAAGAGGCCGCGCGTGCGCGTGCGGCGCTGGAAGGCAAACCCGTGCCCCCCGCACCCGGCGCCAGTGTGGCAGCCGCCACACCGGCCGCCAGCGTCCCGACGCCGTTGAAGGAAACCACCGCCAGCGTACCCAAGCCGCTGCCGGAAACCGCCCCTGCGCGCCCGGCCGCCACGCCGGCTCCGGCCAGCACCGCCGCACTCACCGCGCCGGCCGCCGCGCCCAAGCCCGCCGCAACTGCCGCCGCTGCAACAGCGACGACGGCTGCTGCGCCGGCGGTCGCCGACAACACCCGCTACATCCTGCAGGCCGGCTCGTTCGGCGCCTCCGGCGATGCCGAATCCACCAAGGCCAAGCTGGCGATGATGGGCCTGGCCGCACGCGTGGAATCGGCCGACATCAGCGGCAAGACGGTCTATCGCGTGCGCATGGGGCCCTACGGCAGTGCCAGCGAGCTTGCCGAGGCCAAGCAGAAGCTCACCGGCAGTGGCCTGTCCGCCATCGCGATCAAGGCGCAGTAAACGCCCGTGTTGCGACGTATCGCTGGCATGTTGCTGGGCGTCCTGGCGTGGGCCGGCCCGGCGCAGGCCACCGATCAGCTGCCCGACCTGATCCAGATCGACGGCCAGCAGGCGACCCTGCTGGCCGAACCCTTGTCCGGCCCACTGGACGACCCAGCCACCTGGAAGCGTTTCGTGGCGCACGCCGGCAGCGCGCTGGGCAGTTGCAGCGCCAACTGGCGCGGCTACCGCGCTTACTGGCGTCTGGACGGACACCAGCTGTGGCTCGATCGCGTGGTCTTGGGCGCCTGCGCCGAGGCACCGCCCACGCTGCCGTTGGATGTCCTGTTCCCCGGCCAGCCAGCGCCAGTGCCCGCCGCCTGGGTGGATGGCGAATTGATCGTGGCGCTGCCCGCCACCGCCACGAGCGCTGCGCACGCACCGGCCCCGTACGTGGCGCTGCAGCTGCGGCGTGGCCACGTCGTCGCACGCCAGGCCCTGACCGACGAGCTGCTGCGCGCGCGGCATGCCGCAACGGCGAACCCGCGGCCTGCTCACTGAATCTGCCTCCCGCCCCCTGTCCTCCCTGGAGTTCCCCATGTCCAAGACCGTCCTGATCACTGGTGCCACCTCCGGATTCGGCAGCGCCGCCGTGCGCCGCTTCGCCGCAGCCGGCTGGAAGGTCATCGCCACCGGCCGTCGCGCCGAACGCCTGCAGGCGCTGGCCGCTGAACTGCCGGCCGGGCAGGTACACGCCGCCGCGTTCGACATGCGCGATGCACACGCCTTGTCGGACGCGATCGACGCGGTGCCGGCCGCATTCGCCGAGATCGACGTGCTGGTCAACAACGCCGGCCTGGCGCTGGGCACCGCGCCCGCGCAGCAGGCCGACCTGGCGCAGTGGCAGCAGATGATCGACACCAATGTCACGGCGCTGGTCACGCTCACCCACCGCCTGCTGCCGGCGTTGATTGCGCGCCGCGGCGCCATCATCAACATCGCCTCGGTGGCGGCAACCTACCCATACACCGGCGGCAACGTCTACGGCGGCACCAAGGCCTTCGTGCAGCAGTTTTCGCTGGGCCTGCGCTCTGACCTGCACGGCACCGGCGTGCGCGTGACCTCGATCGAACCGGGCATGGCCGAGACCGAATTCACCCTGGTGCGCACCGGCGGCAACCAGGCCGCGTCGGACACGCTGTACCGTGGCGCCACCCCGATGACGGCAGAAGACATCGCCGAACAGATCTTCTATGTCGCCAGCCTGCCGGCGCATTTGAATATCAACCGCCTGGAAATCATGCCGGTGACGCAGTCCTTTGCGGGGTTCCAGGTGGCCCGCGACGCGCAGTGAGGCGTTGCAACGACGCAAGGGCCTAGGCGGTGAGCGCGCAGTGCGCCAGGCACACCCCCCCGCTGCGCCGCGTAAGCGGTACGGAGCATCGAACGGAGCATCGAAAAGCCGCGCACTGCGCGGCTTTTCTTTGCATCGGCGCTGCAGATTCGCAGCAATTGCGCAGACCGGTTGCCTGACACCAGGTGCTGCAGCGGCGGCCACCATGCGCAACCGGTGCATGCTCGCCGTTATCCGCAGCCATCGCATCATGCAAGTTCGGCATCGCGGCGCACGGCTGCGCGCCATCGCAACAACGCGCCGCGCAGCTGCAGGAACGGGCGTTCCACCATGTAATGCAGCAGCGCACCCGCCGCCAGCGCCACCACGCCGTACACTGCAAAGGCCGGGACGCCACCGCCGTCCAGCGTGGCGCCGAACCAACCCTGGGTCACATGGAACATCGCCTTATGGGTCAGATACACGCTGTAGGAAATGGCGGCCAACCAGGCAGCGCCCGGCACGCGTAGACGGCCAAGTGCGCTGTCGGTCGCAGTGCCTGCCACTACCAGCAAGGCTAGCCCCAGCGAAAGCACCGGCCAGCCTACTGCGTTGCCCAGCAGGCCGGTTCGCTCGCGGAACAACCACATCGCCAGTGCCAGCATGGCCACGCCGGCAAGCGCCCAGGTGTTGCCGCGCTGCTGCAGCCATTGCCATGTGTGGGGGCGGAAGACCTTCACCATTGCCAGCACGACACCGGCCAGCAAGCCGTCCAGCCGGTTCCAGGTGGGGTAATAGAGATCTTCGACAAACCAGTTGCGCTGCTGGCCGCCGCCCAGCTGATCCAGCGCCGTGTTGTGCAGCCACACGCTGGTGCGCAACGCGATGCCGGCGACCACCACTGCCACGCACACCGCCGATGGACGCCGCAACAACAACGTCGCCAGCAACGGAAACACCAGATAGAAATGCTCTTCCACGCAGAGCGACCATGCGTGCGAGAACGCGGCCTGCTCGCCGTAGTCCACGAACAGATTCAAGGTGAAGGTGAGAAACATCCACCATGGCGCCAGCCCGGGCGATTCGCGAAAACCCGGCCATGCCATGTAGATCGCCAAGACCACCAGAAACGCCGGCAGGATGCGGAATGCGCGGCGCAGGTAGAAATCGGTGAAGTCCAATGGCTTGCCGTGCGACAGCGGGGTCAGCACCTGGGTGCCGATCAAAAAGCCGCTCAGCACGAAGAACAGGTCCACCCCCATCCAGCCGTAGCGCGACAGCCATTCCCAGTCCGGCCCCAACCCGCCGACCACGAACGAATGGAACAGCATCACCCACACGATGGCGATGCCACGCAACAGGTCCAGAGCGGGATAGCGCATGCGGGCCAGATCAACCGAGGGAGCCCGATTGTGCCGCATGCCGGCAGCGCACAGTGCGTCGCTGCCAACCACGCACTGCTACGCGGCGCCGCAGTGCGCGCATCGCCTGCGGCGGCGGATGCGCAGCATCGCCACGCCTATGCGATGGCGTGCTGCTCGGTCCGTGTGGCCACTGCGGGCGCCACTGCCGTGGGTTCAAGCAGGTGCCAGGCTTCCAGCTGATCGACCGCGTTGCGGACGCCGTCTTCCTGGCCAATCCGTTGCCCGAGTGCGCGCGCGGCCGCGCGCATGGCCGGCGTGCTCGCCTGCTGGATGGCTGCGGCCAGGGCTTCTGGCTGCAGCCCGGCACGCGCCAGCGCGGGCGGCGCAACCCCGCGCTGGGCCAGGCAATGCGCCCAGAACGACTGGTCGTAGCCAAACGGCAGCACCACCGAGGGGATGCCCGCCGCCAACGCGGCACCGCTGGTGCCGGCACCACCGTGATGCACGGCCACAGACACGCGCGGGAACAGCCAATCGTGCGGTGCCTGTTCCAGATGGAAGAAGCGCTCAGCGTCATCGGCGGCAGCGGCATCCCCGGCCCCCAGGCCGCCCCAGCCGCTGGCCAGCAACGCGCGCTGCCCGGTCAGTCGCACCGCTGCCTTCACCGTAGCAGTGAGCTGCGCGACGGCGCTGCTGGTCATGCTGCCGAAGCCGATATACAGCGGCGGCGGCCCGGCCTGCAAAAACGCCTGCAGCGCGGCCGGCGGTTGCCACTGCGACGGCGGCAGTTGCCAGAAGCCGCACACCTGCGCGCTCTCCGGCCAGTCCGGCGGGCGCGGGCACACATGCGCGCTATAGCCGTAGATCGCGCGCAGCGTGCTGCGATCCGGACCGCTCCACGGATACCCCGGCAGCCCCAATGCCGGACGCACGATATCGTTGAAGGCCGGCCGCATCAGCTGCCAGCCGACAAAGCGCATCAGGCGATGCAATGCCACGCTGACACTTCCCGGCAGACGCAGGTTGGGCATCAGCATCAACGGCAGGTGGCGCGACTCGGTGAGCGGCTGCAACTGCGCAAACGCCACCGGCACGCCATACGCCTCGCCCAGGCTGTGGACGAGGAAACTGGCACTGCCCACGCCCAGGATCAAGCCGGCATCGGCGCACGCCGCACGGCCCTGGGCGGGCCAATCGCGCGCCCACTCCAGCAACTTCCTGCGCAAGATGGCAGGGGCGCCGCGCATCTCGGCAACGTCCGGATGGTCTTGCAACAGCTTCTGGAGATCGCCGCTGAGCGGGAAGAATTCCAGGCCGTGGGCACGGATCAAGGTCTCGAAGTTGGAACTGGTCAGCACCCGCGCCGGATAACCGCGCCGCTGCAGTCCAAGCGCCAGCGCAATGATCGGGCGCACGTCCCCGTGCGTGCCGAGGGTGGCGATCACCACCGGCCGCTGGCGTGACGGATCGGCTCCGGACTCAGGCATATTCGGTCACTCCGTCGCCGGCGACCGCACCATGGCCGGCCTGCCCCACAGGCTGCACAGCCCGGGTAGCCTCTGCGGTAGCCGCGTGCAGCACGCTGCTGAGCGTGGCCGAATGAGTCGGCGAGAGCATCGAATGGTGGTCGCTGTCCAGAACGTGCAGCTGCAAGTTGCGCACGTACGGATGCCACGCCTGGGGACGGTAATCCACCCACAGCGCATCGTCGCCGCCGGAGCTCATGCGCACCCTCGCCTCGACAAAGACCACATCCTGGTCCAGCGGCTTGGGCCGATGACGCCGCGCCAGCTGCAGGTAATGCTGGGTGAGGGCGCCCAGATCGTCCAGCAAGGTGGGACGTTGCTCCAGCAACTGGCGCACCGCAGGCAGGTCGTTCAGCCCGTAGTGATCGCACAACAGGATGGCCAGCTCGGCGACCGTGGTCGGCATCGGCTGACCCGGCGCCAGATGCAAGGCCAACGCGTGCACCGAGGCGCGCACGTTCTCCGACTCCGACAGCGATGCGGCCTGTTCCAGATGCGGGTAACTGTCGAGCATGGCCAGCAACTGGACCTCTTCGCCCAGCGCATGCAATTCGGCCGTGATGGCGTGCGCGATCAGACCGCCCAGCGACCAGCCCAGCAGACGGTACGGCCCGGTCGGCTGCACGCTGCGCAGACGCGCCAGGTAATCGCGCGCAATTGCCTCGATGCTCTCCGGACGGTGCTGCGGGTCGCTCAAGCCCGGCGATTGCAGCGCATAGACCGGCCACTGCGGATCCAGCTGACCCAGCAAGGTGAGATACGACCAGCCCAGACCGATGACCGGATGGATGCAGAACAGCGGCGTGGTGCCGGCGGTGCCTGCACGCAGCGGCAGCAGCACGCTCAACGGGTCGTTGGGCGTGTGTGCGCTGCGCTTGATCACCTCGGCCAGGCCGGCGATCGTCGGTGCATGGAACAGCGTGCCCAGCGGCAGTTCCACCCCGAACATCTGCGGGAAACGCGCGGCCATTTCCGCCGCACGCAGCGAATCGCCGCCAAGCTCGAAGAAGTTGTCGTCCACGCCCACCACCTCGATGCCCAGCACCTCCTGCAGCATCGTTGCCAACTGGCGTTCGAGCGCATCGCGCGGCGCCAGGTGCGCGCGTTGCGGCAATGCGCCAGGCGCCGGTAATGCGCGCCGATCCAGCTTGCCGTTGGGGGTCAGCGGCAACGCCTCCAGCGGCACCCACAGGGTCGGAATCATCGATGCCGGCAGGCGCTGCTGCAGATGCGCGCGTAGCAGCTCGATCGATGGCGCGTTGCCGTGCTTGCCCACCACATAGGCCAGCAGCTGCAAGGCATGCTCGCCATCGCTGTGGCCCACCACCACCGCCTGTGCCACCTGCGAATGCAGCAGCAAGGCGCTTTCGATTTCGGCCGGCTCCACCCGATGTCCGCGGATCTTCAGCTGCGCATCGGCGCGCCCGATGAATTCCAGCAGCCCATCGCTGCGTTGACGCACGCGGTCGCCGGTGCGGTACATGCTGCTGCCGTCATCGGCGAACGGGTCGCGCATGAAACGTTCGCTGGTCAGCTGGCGCTTGCCGCGATAGCCCTTGGCCACGCCCGCGCCGCCGATATACAGCTCGCCGATCGCACCGGTCGGCAGCGGTTGACGCTGCGCATCCAGCACATAGAGGCGCGTATTGAGCAGCGGCCTGCCGATCGGCGGTGCGGCGGCATCGGTCAGCTGCAACGGCATGATGGTCGACCAGATCGTGGTTTCGGTCGGCCCGTACAACTGGGTCAGGCGCCCCACCCGGCTGAGCAATTGCGTGGCCAGTTCGGGCACCAACGCCTCGCCACCGATCAACGCGTGGATGCGATCCAGCACCAGATCCTCATTGGCCAGCAGGATGCGCCACAGCGATGGCGTAGCCTGCACCACACTGATGTGTTCGTCGGCGATCAACCGCGACAGGCCGCGTGGGTCGTGGCTGATACCGGCCGGTGCGATGACCACGCGCGCGCCCACCAGCAACGGCAGGTACAACTCCAGCCCGGCGATATCGAAGGTGATGGTGGTGACTGCCAGCACACGATCGCGCGGACGCAATGCCAGCTCGTGCTCCATCGCATGCAGGAAATTGAACAGGTTGCGATGGCTGATTTCCACGCCCTTGGTGCGCCGGTGGAGCCGGAGGTGTACAGCACGTACGCAGTGCCGTCGGGCGTCGCCAGCGGTGCGATCGCCTCCGGCAACACGGCCGGGCGCGGATCCAGCCAGACCATGCCACCGAGCAGGTAGCGCTCGCACAGCGCCGGCTCGCAGACCAGGCCGATGGCACCGGAATCGTTGAGCATCTGGCGGTTGCGTGCGGCCGGGCTCTCCGGATCCAGCGGCAGATACGCCGCACCGCTCCACATCACCGCCAGCAACGCCACCAACAGTTGTTCGCTGCGCGGCAACGCCACCGCGACCACGTCGCCAGGGCGCACGCCATCGGCCACCCATTGCGCAGCGATGCGCGAGGCAAGCTCGCACAGCGTGGCGTAGTCGAGCGTGCGGTTGTCGTATTGCGCCACCACGGCCGCAGGCATCAACTCGGCGCGTTGCAGCATGCCGTGCAACAGCGTGGCCGGTTGCGGCAGCGGCGCGGCGGTGTTGTTCCAGGTGTGCAGCAAACGTCGGCGCTCGCTGTCGCCGAGGACATCCACCTGGCCCAGCGCACATTCCGGATCGGCCAGCACCGCGTCGGCCAGATGGGTCAGGCGACGGCAGTGTTCGGCCAGTTCCTCGCTGTCGTACAACGCCGGGTTGGCATCCAGATCGAAACGCAGCGCGGCCCCATCGCCGCGTTCGTAGCAGAAGATGGTGAGGTCGTCGGCCGGGCCGTTGGAAAGGTTGTGCGGTACCGCGTACGCCTCGCCGAAGCGCAAGGTGTAGTCGAAGGCCTCGATGTTCACCGCCAAGCGTGCGAACTTCTGCTCCATCCCGAACATGCCCAGATCGCGGCGCACGTCCTCGAAGCGATATTGCTGATGGCGCAAGGCGTTCCGCACCACCGAGGATACCTGCGCGAACAAGGTATGGATCGGCTGCTGCGGGTCCATCTTCAGGCGCAGCGAAATGACGTTGGACACCAGGCCTGCGGTTTGCCGGTAGCGCGCGTTGATGCAGCCGGTCACCGGCATCGCCAGCACCAGGTCCTCGGCGCCGGTGCAGCGGTAGTAGTACGCCGCGATCAGCGAAATCAGCATCTGCGGCAGGCTGGCGCCGTACTCCTTGCCCAGCGCGCGCAAACGTACCACCTGCTGCGGCGAGAACTGTCCGGTGCCACGCAATAACCCGGTGGACAGCTGATTGCCCGGCCGCGCCAGCGTCGCCGGCGGCGGCAGATCGGCCAACTGCTGCATCCAGTACTCGCGATCGCGCTGGAAGCGATCGGAGTTGCGATAGTGCTGTTCCATTTCGAGCAGCGACAATGCACTGCCGTACTGCGCAGGCTCCGGCTCCACGTCGGCCAGGTAGGCCAGGTAGGCCAGGTAGGCGTTATAGAGCACGGCCATGCGCTGCATCATGATCGACGCGCAGTAGCCGTCCATCACCAGATGGCTCACGCATTGCACCCAGATATGATGATCTTCGCCAAGACGGAACACCGCGCAATGCCATAGCGGCCCGTTCTGCAGGTCTTGCCGGCTTGCGGATTTCTTCGTCGATCCAATGTTCGGCGGCATTACGCGGAGCCGGATCGGAGCTGACGTCGAAGTATGGAATCGTGCCGTTGTACTCGGGCAAGACTACCTGCGAAGGCACGCCCTCGTGCTCGACGATACACAGGCGCAGCGTATCGAACTCGTGCGTCAGCTGCATGCTGGCACGGATCAGCACCTGGGGATTGAGCGGGCCGAACATTTCCAATACTTCGGCCAACATCAAGGTGTTTTCGGTGTGCAACTTGTTGGCCACCCAAAGGCCACGTTGCGCCTTGGTCAGGGGAAAAAACGGGAGAGGCGTCAGCGTGCATTGCGTGCATCCTTCTGGTGTGGCGCGCAGTCCGTCGACACCCTTCAACCGTTATCGGTCAATGGACACCGGATCAGCACCTGGCTTGAGAAAACGAGGGGTAAGAAACACCGCCGACCACCGACAATTGCCGGTAATACGCGATGGAAACGCATGATGAAGACGCACAGCACAGCGACTCGCACAATCGAACAACAATGTGCAGGTGACTAGTTGAAGCACTTGTATCCCGACAAGTTAAACGAACACTAACAATTCGCGCGGGGCCGAAACCGTACAAAAAATCACGGAAATCGCGTGATGCCGAAAATTTTCTTTCTGAACTGTGATTTGAACTAGTGTTCTACATGCATACATCCGATCGAATCCCGCGCCGCATCCGGCATACCGCATGGTCGACGCTACGCACGCAGTTCAAGGCGAATATGCGCGCATCACCGCAGATAAGACCCCGCATTGAATAAGACCAATTCCAAATGAGCGTTACTGGAATTAGGTTATTCGGAAAATCCCTTTATGAGAGAAAAGACGCCTTCAATGCGTTTGACTCCCTCGCGTGCACGATCACGCGATGGTCGCCTGATTGTCATCGGCATGCAGTACAAACGCGCGAAGAACGTAAGCTCGAGCCGATCGCAAGGCGTAGCGCATGACAAGTGCAGGCACTTTGTTCGATCCGGCGGGGTACGGCTGCATGAAGCGCAGGATCGCAGCCGACCAGCGCACGTCTGCGCGATCGCGCATCGACACGTTGCAGAACCTGCAGCGTCCATGCCGGTGATGCCCCTGCCGCTTCAGGCGGCGCTTGCGGCACGAGCGCGTGCAGGATGGGCCATGTCGCGCACCGCCAGCGCTGCGGCCCAGCCGCAGCGCATTGCCGATCAGCCCAGCGGCTCGTCGGACAGGTAGGTGTAGCCGGTCAGCCCCGCTTCCAGCGCAGCGCTGAGTTCCTGCGCCCGTTCCGGCGACAGGTGTGCGGCAGCAATGCGCTCGGCATAGGTGGCACGCAGCGTGTCCAGCTGATAGCCCACGTAGTCCAGCATCACGTCGGTGGTATCGCCGCGGCGCTGCTGTGCGATGCGATAGCCATCGCGATTGACCACCACTTCCACCGCATCGGTATCGCCGAATAGGTTATGGATATCGCCCAGGATTTCCTGGTAGGCGCCGACCAGGAAGAAGCCGATGCGATAGCTCTCACCGGCATTCAAGCCATGCAGCGGCAGCGAGCTGTCCAGGCTTTCGTTCTCGACATAGGTCTTGACCATGCCGTCCGAATCGCAGGTCATGTCGGCGATGATGCCGCGCCGCTGCGGCGCTTCGTTCAAGCGCTCGATCGGCACGATCGGGAAGACCTGATCGATCGCCCACACGTCCGGGATCGATTCGAACACGCTGAAGTTGACGAAATACTTGTCCACCAGCCGCTCGTTGAGCTCATCCAGCACCGGGCGATGGCTCTTCTCGTCGAAGCTCAGGCGTGCGCGCACGCCATGTGCGATGGCATAGAACAGGTCGTCGATGCGCGCGCGCTGCGGCAGGTCGATCTGGCCCAGCGCGTACGCGCTCAAGCCTTCGGCATGGAAATGCTGGGCTTCCTGGAACAGCTCCACCGCCGGACGCACATCGAGCTCGTCGTGGATCTCGCGCAGGTGGCGGATCGCGGCCGGCTCATCGTCGTGCGCGTCCGGCACGCGGCCTTCCGGCGCCTGCTCCACTTCCGACACGTTGGCGATCAGCACCGCGTGGTGCGCGGTCATTGCGCGCCCGCATTCGGTGACGATGCGCGGCGGCGGCAGGCCATGCTCTTCGCAGGCGCTGGCCAACGGCTGCACGATGTTGCTGGCATACGAATGCAGGCCGTAGTTGATCGAGCAATAGCTGCGCGAGCGCGTGCCTTCGTAGTCGATGCCCAGGCCGCCGCCCACGTCCACATGGCTGATCTTCGCGCCCAGGCGCGAGAGCTCCACGAAGTAGCGCGTGGCCT
The DNA here is from genome assembly GCF_017746145.1 of Xanthomonas sp. D-99. Taxonomy (NCBI): domain Bacteria; kingdom Pseudomonadati; phylum Pseudomonadota; class Gammaproteobacteria; order Lysobacterales; family Lysobacteraceae; genus Xanthomonas; species Xanthomonas sp. D-99. Next base: position 38,224 of record NZ_JAGHWU010000033.1, read on the forward strand.
CGCGCATGCCGTTGGCGATGTCGCGCACATTGGAAATCTGCGAGCCCATATGGAAATGCAGCAGATTCAGGCTGTCGGCGTACTCGGTGTCGCGCAGCGTCTTCCACAGGTCCAGCACCTGCCGCGGCGAGAGCCCGAACTTGGCCTTGTCGCCGCCGCTGTTCTGCCACTTGCCCGCGCCCAGCGAGGCCAAGCGCATGCGCACGCCCAGGCCGGGCTTGACGTCCAGCGCGCGCGCCTCTTCCAGCACCAGGGTCAGCTCGGACGGCTTTTCGATGACGATGAAGGTCTGCAGCCCGAGTTTGCGGCCGATCAGCGCCAGGCGGATATATTCGCGGTCCTTGTAGCCGTTGCACACGATCAGCCCGCCCGGACGCGACAGCGCCAGCACCGCCATCAGTTCTGGCTTGCTGCCCGCTTCCAGCCCGAAGCCTTCGCCGTTGTGGCTGGCCAGGGTGCCGGCCACGCCACGATGCTGGTTGACCTTGATCGGGTACACCGCGGTATAGCCGCCGGCGTAATCCCACTCCGACTGCGCCTGCGCAAACGCTGCCTGCAGCTTGCCCAGGCGCTGGCCCAGGATGTCCGGGAAGCGCACCAGTAGCGGCAGCTTGGCACCGGCTGCGCGCGCGGCATCCACCACCTCGGGCAGCGACACCGCCGGGCCATCGGCGGTCGGCGTGACCACGACATGTCCGGCAGCGTTCACATCGAAATACCCGTCGGCCCAATGCGGGATCGAATAGGTCTTGCGGGCTTGGTCGAGGGACCAATCGCTCATTTCGCTGTCTCGGCTGGAATAAAAAAGGGCGTGAAGTGTAACGCCTGGCATGCGCAGGGTCCGTTACAATCCGCGCCGACTTCACGCCCCTCTCCTGGTTGGAGCGGGGTTGGCGTGGGTCAGGCGCTGCGCAGTTTGGCTGCGCGAGGCCGTGCCCGACCCTCATCCGGCGCTTTGCGCCACCTTCTCCCGCTGGGAGAAGGAACAGCCCACTTCTTTTTTAGGACTTTGCATGAGCGCCAACGACAACTGGTACATCGAACACTTCCAGCCGACCGGCTCGGCGATCGGCTTCCGCATCAGCGGCAAGCTGGACGAGGTCCAGTCCCCGTTCCAGAAGATCGAGATCTACCAGACCACCGATTGGGGCAAGCTGATGCTGATCGACGGCGCGGTGATGCTCACCAGCCGCGACAATTTCTTCTACCACGAGATGATCAGCCACCCGGCGCTGTTCACCCACCCCGCGCCCAAGCGCGTGGTGATCATCGGCGGCGGCGACTGCGGCACGCTGCGCGAGGTGCTCAAGCACCCGGGCGTGGAAAGCGCCACCCAGTGCGATATCGATGAGCAGGTCACCCGCATGTCGGAGAAGTATTTCCCCGAGCTGTGCGATTCAAACCACGATGCGCGCGCCGAACTGCTGTTCAACGATGGCGTGGCCTATATGGCCAATTGCCCGGCCGGCAGCGTGGACATCGTGATTGTCGATTCCACCGACCCGGTGGGCCCGGCCGAAGGCCTGTTCAACAAGGCCTTCTACGAGAGCTGCTTCAAGGCCTTGAAGGACGATGGCATCCTGGTGCAGCAGTCCGAATCGCCACTGGCGCTGCTGGACCTGATCAATGAAATGCGCACCGAAATGGGCAAGGCCGGCTTCCAGTCGTTCAAGACCCTGCCGTTCCCGCAGCCGTGCTACCCCACTGGCTGGTGGAGCGTGACCATGGCCAGCAAGCAGGCCGACGCCGATTTCGCGTTCCGCCAGGACGCTGCGCAGGCCAAGGGCTTCGACACCCTGTACTACACCGCGCACCTGCACACCGGTGTGCTGGTTGCTCCGCCGTTCGTGGCCAAGGCGCTGGGCGAGTAATCGCGGCGGGCCTGGCCGATCATGGCCAGGACGTGCAGACAGCAGGTGTTGAATCGTGGCGTCTGAATGGACGCGGCGGATCCCAGCGACCGGCCGCGCCCGCTTGGCGGTGATCCGCAACCGGTTTGGTGGTTTTCTGCACGACGTGGCCTGCGTGCCTACAACGCGCGGGCCGGTGCGTAGCGCACCGATCAGGCCTGGCGTGGTTGCGTAACGCTGGTCGAGTGGTAGGCCAGCGCGCGGCGAGCCACCGACAGCGCCGCCGTGCGATGGACGCGTCGGTGGGTCGCGGCCGCTGATGCGTCACTGCTGCGATCGATGGGCCGAGGTATGGAAAGCCGACCAATGCGCGGAGGTACTGCGCACGCTACAAGCGCGCCAGCACTTCTGTCTTCTTGGCGTCGAACTCGTCCTGCGTGATCAGCCCCGCATCCAGCAATTGCTTGAGCTTGCTCAATACCTGCACCGGATCCTCGGACGCAGGAACGGCACTGGCCTGCGATGGCACTGCTGCGCCGTGCGTACCAGGCGCATGCACCACCACGCCACCGGCCGCCGCGCGCAGCTTGTCGATCTCCAGCTGCTGGCGCTTCTCGTAGGCGGATTCTTCCACCTGCTGCGCATAGGCGTACACGCGCCGCGCCTGTTTCTTGGGCAGGCTGTCGATGGAGGCGTAGGCGCCCTGCGTGGTGCGGCACATGATGGTGGCTCCGAGCATCTGTTCGCTCATGTGCACATCGAGCACCTCGCGCCACGGGAAATCGCGGAACGTCATGCCGAGCAGCTTTGGGTAGACCACGATGAAGCGGCGGTTGGTCAGCACCACCGCATCCGGCGAGAAGTTCATCACCATCTTCTTCTGCACGGCGATGTACTCGACCTGCTCGTCGCGGGTCAGCAACTCGGTGATCTTGGGCAGGATCTTGCCCACCGCCACCGGGTCCTGTTCGTCTGTCAAAAACTGCGCCAATGCGTCCATCTGCCCTCGCCAACGGCTAATCACTGCGTTGACCAGGACACTACAGCAAGCCGTATGGATGGCTGTGCAATGCCGACAACCGTTTGCGGTGCAGTTTCAAATGGATCTTGCTGTCCGCTGCATAGCGGCAGCATGCGGCATGACGCAGAAGGGCGAGCGCTGCCGCCCGCCCTTCTTTGCCATTGACCCGCATCAAAAGCGGATTTCGGCTCCGAAACTCAGCACTTCCGCACGATTGATCGTAAGGTCTTCGTAGTCGTCGTAATACTCATCAGCGTAGACGTAATTTGTGTAAAGCGCGCTCAAGCCGACGTGCTTGCCGATATCCACACCGAGACCGGCGCCCACATACGCACCATAAACGCGCTCGTTGTAGTCCTCACCTTTCGCCGTACCGCCCCAATAGCCCAGCCGCACAAGCGCAAAGACCGGGGCATCGCCAAAGTTGAATCGCGCCGTTCCACCGACGCTGCCGAAATCCACGTTTGGAATGACAACAAAGCCGTCCGCATCCTTGGAACCATCCACTTTCCCGGTTGCGGCTTCGATGCCGATCAATGTGACCGGACCTGCGCGCCAGCGGTAGCCCACGTTGAAGCCGTGCATCTCCTGCTTGCCGTTTTCAAACACCTTGGCTTTGCCGCTCTGCACACCAAGGAACAGGCCGCTTTTGAGGCGTTGCTCTTGCTCGCGCGGTGGCGCCGGTACGTCGGCAGGCGCGACAGGCGTTGCCTCTGCCGACGTCCGCTCGGCCACTATAGTGAATCCGCCGGACGCAACAGGTTGGCCGGAGCCGCTTCCACCCACAGCGGCCGGCGCTCCGCCAACGTCGGCTTGCGCCGGGCGCGACGATGGCGCTGCAGCCGCGGTGGCGCCCTGGGTGCCGGTCTGCTGCTTTTACTGTTGACGGTAGCTGTCCCCAGCCGCGCGACAACGATTGCGCCGAGGGCTGAGCCGTGACGCCAAATGCCGTGCAGGCCAATAGCAGTGTTGCGGTCCTTTTCATCGCATTCCCCATGAGTCGAACTGCATCGTTCCCGCATCCTTGCGCACGCAGGGGTCCCCTGACGGCGTCTGGAAGCGGCGCAGTTGCTGTCGAATTCGGGGGCTGTCCCGGGATCAGCGGATGTCGTGCGACATCGGTGCGGACGCCGTCCGCAAGAACGTGCCCGTACAACGCGTGATGCAGCCCCTGACCGCAGCCGGCACAGTGTCTGGAGTCTCAGCGGCTGTCAAGAAGGGATGTGACTTTAAGCATGAGCCGGGAAACCGTGCCGCTACAACTCCCGTCGCCCAGGACTCGCACAGCATTTCCATACGCCTTGGGTCGCTCCGGCACACGCTGCCGCACCCTCACCGGCGCAGAGCATCAGACCAAGCGGCGACGTTGGCCAAACGGCTCATTCCAAAAGCCGTTCCATCTCCGGAACATTTCATTTGTTAAATAAATATAGTTTCAGTACTCATAAGTTCTAAAATTGGCCGGACCGATCCCTCGCGATCACCGTGAACCTGCGCAACGCGTGATATCTCCGCGCCGCCAAGGTCTGGAGAACTGTCATGCATTACCAGCCGCTGGACGTGTCCAGCCTGCACCTCATCACTCCCGTTCTGCTCAAGCAAGGCACCCGGCTGCTCGAGCCGGACGTCTACCGCACCCATCTGAACGGGCAACCGGCGGTGGTCAAGGACTACGGCCGCTATCGCCGCACATTGCTGGCGCCCATTGCGCGGCTGATGGTGCGCCACGAGGCCAGCATGCTGCGGCAGTTGCAGGGCTGGCGGCATGCACCTGCCCTGCTCGGCACGCTGGGCGGGCTGGCGCTGGGCATGGAATTCATTCCAGGCGACACGCTCAGCGCCAGCACCGTCGTGGGCCAGGAGGTCTTCCAGCAATTGCAGCAGGCGCTACGCCGGCTGCATGCGTTCGGCATCACCCATAACGATCTACATGGCACCAATGTGGTGGTCAGTGCGGGAGTGCCGGTGCTGATCGATTTCACTTCGGCATGGCGATTCTCGCGCTGGCTGCGGCGCGGCACGCTGGCACGTCAGCTGCGCCGTAGCGACGTGGCCAACTTTCAGAAAATGCGCCATCGCCTTGCTGGCATCGCACCGAGTGCCGACGAATCGGCACGCAGTGCAGAACCGCGCTGGATACATGCAATTCGCAGCGGCTGGAAGCGGCTGTATCCACGTTTGAAAGGCAAGGCGTGATCCGCGCTGCTGACTAACGGCGACTGAGCATACCGTTACGCTCAACTGCTGCGCTGAGTCGTCGGTTGGTCTGTAGCGCCAACATCCTTCGAGCGTGCCATGCCACGTGCTGCGATGCAGATGGCAATGGCGCTGCCCTGTTTGCATGCACCGCGACGCGAACAATTCCCCATGCGCGTCGTTGTGTTTCTGCACTATCCCATCACTTTGCTGCTGCCGAATCAGTCACTGCGGCCTGGCGATAGGCTATCAAGTGCGGTGCCTGCGCGATGAAGCGGTCCAGCACGCCGTCGGCGATCTTGACCGGGCCGCCGAAGCGCGTGGCGCCGGGAATCGACGGAATCGCCGCCGCTGAGGCGGCAAGCGCAGCCGCTTCGGCAAACAACGCGGACGCCTGCGTGTCGCCGCGATCTGCAGCATCCAGCCCGGCTGCGGTCTTCTGCAGCGCCTGGCCCCAATCTTCCATTGCCTCCAGCCAGGGGCGCGATTGCTCGGCAAAGCCCTTGTCGGCGACGCCGTCGCGGATGACCTGCGGTGCCGCAGCCATTTCGTCGGCAGTGCGTGCCAGTTCGGCAATCGCCTGCGTGCGCGCTGCCGCATCGCCAAGCGCGATTACCTCGCGCACATGATCGAGCACGGCCTTCAAGCGTGGCGCCTGTTCCTGCCATGGCTGGCTGCCAAAGGTTGGCGCCAGATGCTGGGTATCGAAGAAGGTCAGCAGGGCCGCAGCGACACGCGCATCGCCGCCGGCAAGATCGCGCGCCGCCGCGTGCCAGGTGCGTTGGGCGTCGTAGCCCTTGTCGTTCCAGGCGAACGCGGCCACACCCATCACCGCGACGCGGCTGGGCACTTCCTGGTTCATCGGGTTGGAGACGATGCCCGACAACTCGGCCGACAGACCCGCCTCGCGCCGCGCATACGGCGCCATCAGCAGGCGCCCGGCCGAGGTTTCGAAATCGTTGACCGGGTAGTTGTCCCACAGCAGCGTCCTGCGGCCGAACGCCTTGGTGGCCGCGCGCGCATCGGGAATGGAAATGGCCGGCGGCACCACGTCGGTACCGGTCCACTGCACCACGATCTTCGGATCCAGATGCTTGCGCAGCGCTTCCTTGTACGGGCTCTCCTTGGCGTCGTAGTACTCGGTCGGCACCATGATGAGTTCGGAGGCTGCATCGTGGCGCGCGACCAGATCCGCCTGCACCAGATTGAGCAGATGCGACTGCGCGATACCGGCCGCCTGCGCACCGGAGTCGCCGAAGGTGGTCTTGTCGCGCTCGCAGTTCCACTTGGTGTATTCGATGTCGTCCAGCGCCACGTAGAAGCTGCGCACACCCAGCGCGCGAAACGCATCGAACTTGCGCAACAAGGCCTTGGCATCGGCCGGATCGGAGAAGCACACCGTGGGGCCGGGCGAAATCGCATAGACGAAATCGACATGATTGCGCTTGGCGGTGGCGGCCAGTTGGCCGAGCGCCTTCAAGGTCGCCTTCGGGTACGGCTCGCGCCAGCGATCGCGCGCGTAAGGGTCGTCCTTCGGGCTGTAAATGAAGGTATTGGCCTTGGTGCGGGCGAGGAAATCGATGTGCTTGCTGCGATCGCTCATCGACCACGGCGCGCCGTAGAAGCCTTCGATGGTGCCGCGGATCGGCATGGACGGGTAATCCTGGATCGTCAGCGTCGGGATGGCCGGCCGCTCGACCAGCTGCCGCAGCGTCTGCGCCGCATGGAACAGGCCATCGTCATCGTGGCCGGCCAGCGTGATCAGGCTGCCGCGATCGCGCGCAACGCTGGCCAGCGTGTAGCCTTCCTTGTGGGTGTCCTGCGTCGCCTTGCTGCGCGTCAGCGCATCGCGCACCACTGCCGCATCGCCGGTGCCGAGCACGATGTGCGGGCGGTCCAGCGTGGCAGGCAGGCGTGTGGCGGTCGCAATCTTGGTGACGCCGGCGCCATTGAGAATGCTGCGCACCAGCGCCACCGTGGCCTTGTCCGCGCCAGGGGCGACCACCAGCACCACCGAGCGGCCCAAGGTGACGGTCGCACCATCCAGCGTGATCGATACCGGGGTCGGATAGATCGCCGGCTGAGTGACCGGTTCGATGACCGATTGCGCCAACGCAGGGGCAGCCAGGCCCAGCGCCCCCAATACCGAAAGCAGGCGCACGCCCGGCTTGCTGTTGCGTCGCTTCATTCTCGAACTCCGGTATTGGAATGGTATTACGCCCTAGGGTAGGCAAGTCGGGCGACGGCGACAAGCGCGGCCAGGATTGTCAATCCTGTCACCAATGCAGCGCCATGCGACGACATCAGTCCACCTTTGCGCCGCAATTCAGAAAGATGCGGCAGCGATACGCAGCGGTATTGAAATGGTATGAGACGATGGGTGGTAGCGCCGTCGCGCCTGGCAGCGGCCTTGCCCGTAGGCGCACAGCCGCGCATCAGCTGCGGTGATGCGCGCCAGCGTCAATGCACTTAGCGCATACGGCGCACGCCGCATGGCTTGAGCGGCCCGGTTCCCTGCGATCGGTGCAATTGCAATAGGCCTGTCCAGCACCGCTGGCTGCATTGCTGGCTCAGCAATACGGCCTCCGGTATCGACGTTGCGCGGGCACAAGGCATCAGCCCCCTCGCCGCCGCCGCACACCTGGCAAGCAACAAACGCCGCATTGCGAACCTATAACGCGTCGCTATCCAGCTCGCCGGTACGGATGCGTACCACCGTGCCCAGGTCATACACGAACACCTTGCCGTCGCCGATCTTGCCGGTACCGGCCGCTCCGACGATCGCCTCGACCACGCGCTCGGCCTGGTCGTCGGTCACCGCCACTTCGATCTTCACCTTGGACAGGAAATCGACCACGTATTCGGCGCCGCGATACAGCTCGGTGTGGCCTTTCTGCCGGCCGAAGCCTTTGACCTCGGTCACCGTGATGCCCGCCACGCCGCAGCCGGCGAGTGCTTCGCGCACATCGTCGAGCTTGAACGGTTTGACGATGGCCATGATCATTTTCATCGGTGCAGGTCCCAGGGCATGACGGCCGCGCAGCATACCGTGGACGGGCGCAACACTCATCCAACCCGCGCGCCGCCATCACCGCGGACGACAGCCGAATGGGACTATCCTTACCGCCTGCCGACTGCCTTGCCGATGTCCCGCGTGTCCCGGCCTGCACTAGGCTTCCTACGGACCTGTGGAGAACACCATGATCGATTTCAATCAGCTCGACGACCTCGCCCGCCGCCTCAGCGACCTGGTGCCGCCGGGCCTGCGCCAATCGCGCGAAGAACTGCAGAGCACGTTCAAGGGGGCGCTGCAGGCCGGGCTGGGCAAGCTGGACCTGGTCACCCGGGAAGAGTTCGATGTGCAGCGCGCGGTCTTGCTACGCACCCGCGAAAAACTCGACGCGCTGGAGCAGACCGTCGCCGCACTGGAAGCACGCGCACCCGGCGCGCCGCCTGCCGCACCACCCACCATCCCCTGAGCGAAGGCCACCACCATGAGTCTGGCGCTGGTGCACAGCCGTGCCCGCGTGGGGGTGCATGCGCCTGAGGTTCGGGTGGAAGTGCATCTCTCCGGCGGGCTTCCCTCTACCCAGATCGTGGGCCTGCCCGAAGCGGCAGTGCGCGAATCGCGCGAGCGCGTGCGCGCTGCCCTGCTGTGCGCACAGTTCGAATTCCCCGCCCGGCGCATCACCATCAACCTGGCACCGGCTGATCTACCGAAAGAAGGCGGCCGGTTCGATCTGCCGATCGCCCTCGGCATCCTGGCTGCCAGCGGGCAGATCGACCGCCAGGCCCTGGCCGATTACGAATTCCTCGGCGAGCTTGCGCTTACCGGCGAGCTGCGCGGTGTCGACGGCGTGCTGCCCGCGGCGCTGGCGGCCGCGCAGGCCGGGCGACGGCTGATCGTCCCGCTCGCCAACGGTGCCGAAGCCGCCATCGCCGGGCACGTCGAAGCCTTCACCGCGCGCACCCTGCTGGACGTCTGCGCCACGCTCAACGGCAGCCAGAAAGCGCCCGCCGCCGAGCTGGCAGTGCAGGCGCTCGGCGCACGCGCCCTGCCCGATATGGCCGACGTGCGCGGGCAACCGCACGCACGTCGCGCGCTGGAAATCGCCGCTGCCGGTGGGCACCATCTGTTGCTGGTCGGCAGCCCTGGTTGCGGCAAGACGCTGCTGGCCTCGCGCCTGCCTGGTCTATTGCCCGAAGCCAGCGAAGCAGAAGCACTGGAAACCGCTGCGATCAGCTCGATCAGCGGCCGTGGGATGGATCTGGCCCGCTGGCGGCAACGGCCGTACCGCGCCCCGCATCACACCGCCAGCGCCGTGGCCCTGGTCGGCGGCGGCACGCATCCGCGCCCCGGCGAGATCTCGCTGTCTCACAACGGCGTGCTGTTCCTGGACGAATTGCCCGAGTGGCAACGGCAAACCCTGGAAGTGTTGCGCGAGCCCTTGGAGTCGGGCGTGGTCACGATCGCGCGCGCGGCGCGCAGCGTGGATTTTCCGGCGCGCTTTCAATTGGTCGCCGCCATGAATCCCTGCCCGTGCGGCTGGGCAGGCGATGGCAGCGGGCGCTGCCGCTGCAGCAGCGACAGCATCCGCCGCTACCGCAGCCGCATCTCCGGCCCATTGCTGGACCGTATCGATCTGCATGTCGAAGTGCCACGCCTCCCTCCGCAGGCGCTGCGCAGCGGCAACCCCGGTGAAGACAGCGCCAGCGTACGTGCCCGCGTGGTCGCCGCGCGACAACGACAGCTTGCACGCGGCGCGCTGCCCAACGCGCAACTGGACCAGGCCGACACCGACCGCCATTGCCGTCTGCAACACGACGATCAGGTGCTGCTGGAGCGCGCCATCGAACACCTGCAGCTGTCCGCGCGCTCGATGCATCGCATCCTGCGCGTTGCGCGCACCATCGCCGATCTCGACGACAGCGCGGACATCGCCACACGCCATCTCACCGAAGCGATCGGCTACCGCAAACTGGATCGTGCGCTTGGCGCCGCCAGCGCGGCGTAGCGCGCTCGGCCAGTCAACCGGGGCGCGATCCGCAAGCCATGCGCGGGCGTGCCACCCCGGTACTGCAGAGCGCCCGCCCTGTCAGGACGTTATGTCGGTGCCGGTGTCGGTGTCGGTGTCGGTGTCGGTGTCGGTGTCGGTGTCGGTGTCGGTGCCGGTGCCGGTGCCGGTGCCGGTGCGCAACATCATTCGCCGCCGCGGTGTTCATCGCATGCAGCCACTTGATCGGTCACGCGGCATCGGCGCACAAGCGGCATCGTGCCAACGCCAATACGCACCGAGCCGATGCTCTCACGCACGCCCGTCCTTGCTGCACGGCCGCTCGCGCCGCATCCCAACATGCATTTCATGGCTCGACACGTACAACAGGCGCCACTCCATTGTGCAGAGGCCTGTATGAGCCACCATCCCGAACTCGCCACTGTCCCTTCGCTGGATCTGAATCGCTACCTGGGCACGTGGTACGAAATCGCCCGCCTGCCGACCCGCTTCGAGGATGCGGACTGCACCGATGTGTCGGCGCACTACACCCTGGAAGACGACGGCAGCGTGCGCGTCCAAAATCGCTGTTTTACCGCGGAAGGCGAACTGGAAGAAGCGATCGGCCAGGCGCGCGCCATCGACGACACGCACAGCCGGCTGGAAGTGACCTTCTTACCCGAGGGTCTGCGCTGGATCCCTTTTACCAAGGGCGACTACTGGGTGATGCGCATCGATGCCGATTACACCGCCGCACTGGTCGGCAGCCCGGATCGCAAGTACCTCTGGCTACTGGCACGGTTGCCGCAGCTGGACGAAAACATCGCCCAGGCCTATCTGGCGCATGCGCGCGAACAAGGCTTCGACCTGGCGCCGCTGATCCACACCCCGCACACCGGGCGGCTGACCGAGCAACCGCTTCCGTAGGCGATTCCGGCGCGTTGTTGCGTCGTCAGGCCGGCGACCACAGCGCCGCGGCGCCTCACTACAACGTTAGCGGCGTCGATGCACCGACCAAGGGACGACAGGCATCCAATGCTCGCAACGACCACACAGACGAGGCTCGCCCACCCACGCCATCGCCATGCCTAACGGCATGGCGATCCGGCGCCCTGGCCTTGGCCGTTCCATCGCGCAGGCCAGCGCTCCCGTCCCCTTTAATCGTCGAGCGTGCCGAGATCCTTGGCAGCGGCCTGTGCGCCTTCCAGGCTGTCGAACGCCACGCCGGTGTCGCCGACCACGTACTTGGTCAGCTCGCCGTCGCGTGTTGTTTCCTGCATCTTGAAGATCGGCACCGCATCGGTGCCGCCGACGCGTTCTTTCTGCGTTGTCATGGGTGATTCCTCCAGTAAAGGCGCCTTGCGTGGGACCGGTGTCCCGTCGCTCCCAGGCGGGAGCGCAGACGACTCGACCCTAGCGCGGCATTGCGTGCAGTCGCGTGAATCCGCAGGCGGCCCCGACTGCCAGGATGCGATGCAGGACGATCGGAAAAAATCACAGCCGCTTCGCTCCGCAAACGCGCGCAATGCACGCGTGTGTCGTACATTCGCGACGTGCAGCCTCATCAGTCCATGCCGTATGTCACCAATCGCTACGTGCGCCACGTTCGCGCGCACTGCGGTTGGCGTGCACCTTCCATCTGCCAAAGCCTGCGTAGGCGGCATTGCTGCAGGGGCCACGCGTGAACCGGCAGCACAGCCGTCGCGGGTGGTGAGGTGAAGCGCCAACGCATCATCAGTGTCACCGTGCTGCTGGTGTTGCTGAGCGCAGCGCTGCCGATCGGCCTGTCCTACTACCTGGCCTGGCGGCTGGCGTTGGTGCGCGAAGAGGGCAGGCTGAGCCAGCTGGCGGCGCTGTCGATCCGTCGCACTGAAACCGCCTTCGACGAGGCGCATGGCATATTGTTGAGCATGGCCGCCTCGCGGTTGCCACCGTGCTCGCCTGCGCACCTGGCGCAGATGCGCGCCTTGGTGCTGACCAGCCACTACATCGTCGAGCTGGGGCGATTTCAACAAGGTCGTCTCAGCTGTACGTCATGGGGCCAACTGCGCAACACCATTCCGCAGCGCACGGCCGATTTCGTGGTCAAGCGCGGCATCGCGGTGACCACGCGGCTGCTGCCATTGGCCAATCCGCAGCGTCCGCTAATGGCGTTGCAACTGGGCGACTACAACGTCCTGATCAACCCCGACACGCTGGCCGACATCAATATTCCGCCTGGCCTGCAACTGGCGATCGGCACGCCGGACGGACAGATTCTCAGCAGCACCGGCACCGCCGCCGAACACTTGCTGATCGACCCCACGGCCAAGCGCGAGCCAGGCGATCTCATGCTGTCGCAAGTGCTGTTCGGGCGCGACCGTCGTGGCGACTGGGCCGCGGTGGTCACCGAGCCGGCGGCCTATCTGCGCGGGCCACTGGCGGCGGCACGGTGGCAGTTGGTGCCGGTTGGCATCGCCACGGCGCTGCTGCTGGTCGGTGCAGTGCTGTGGGTCTCGCGGCGGCGCCTGTCGCCACTGGCGCGGCTGGGAATCGCCGTGCAGCGCGGCGAGTTCATCGTGCACTACCAACCGATCATTGCGCTCGATAGCGGTGCCTGTGTCGGTGCCGAAGCGCTGGTGCGCTGGCAGCAGCCCGACGGCATGCTGGTGCCGCCGGACGCCTTCATCCCGCTGGCCGAACAAAGCGGCCTGATCCTGCCGATCACCGATCTGGTAGTGGCCGAAGTCATCCGCGAACTCGGCCCCACCCTGGCCGCCGATCCAGCGCTGCACGTGGCCATCAATGTCTCCGCCGACGACATCAAGAGCGGCCGCGTGCAGGGCGTGCTGGCGCAGGCGTTGCGCGGCACCGGGGTGGACAGCGGCCAGCTGTGGGTGGAGGCGACCGAACGCAGCCTGATGGACATCGATGCGGCACGCACCACCATCACCCATCTGCGCGGTGCCGGCCACACGGTGTCCATCGACGATTTCGGCACCGGCTATTCGAGCCTGCAGTATCTGCAGGGCTTGCCGCTGGACGCGTTGAAGATCGACAAATCGTTCGTGGACACCATCGGCACCCACTCGGCCACCAGCGCCGTGACCGCGCACATCATCGAGATGGCCAAGACGCTACGGCTGCGCACCATCGCCGAAGGGGTCGAGCGGCAGGAACAGCTCGATTATCTGCGCGCCCATGGCGTGGATCTGGCGCAGGGCTGGCTGTTCTCGCGCGCGTTGCCGGCCACGGGTTTCATCGCCTATCACGCACAGGCGCGCAGCGCGACGCAGTGAACCCGGCAACAAAAAAGGCCGCCATTGGCGGCCTTTCGATGTCGATCACGCGTCGTGCGATCCGATTACGCGCTCTGCAATGCACCGCTGCCCTGCCGCACCGGCTTGGGCCGGCTCGGAAAGGCATGGCGCACGATCCGCCACATCACCTGGCCGAACTGGCGCGGCAGCGAGCCGGTGTTGTAGTGCTGGCCGTAGCGCGCACAGATCTGCTTCACTTCGACGGCGATCTGCGCATAGCGATTGGCCGGCAGGTCCGGATAGAAGTGATGCTCGATCTGGTGGCTCAGGTTACCCGACAGCACGTTCATCAGCTTGCCGCCGGTGAGGTTGGACGAACCACGCAGCTGACGCAGGTACCAGTGGCCACGCGATTCGTTGCGGATGGATTCCTTCGGGAACACTTCTGCATCGGCGGTGAAGTGGCCGCAGAAGATGATCACGAACGTCCAGATGCTGCGCAGCACGTTGGCGGCCAGATTGCCCAGCAGCACGGTCAGGAAGAACGGGCCGGCCAGCAGCGGAAACACGATGTAGTCCTTGAGCATCTGGCGACCCATCTTGCGACCGACCGGCAGGAACGAGGCGCGCAATTCGGCCGCCTTCATCTTGCCGGCGAACCAACGGCCCAGGCGCAGGTCCTGGATCGCCACGCCCCATTCGAACAGCAGCGCAAACACCACCGCGATGAACGGCTGCAGCAGGTAGAACGGGCGCCAGCGCTGCTCGGGGAAGATCCGCAGCAGGCCGTAGCCGATGTCATCGTCCATGCCGCGCACGTTGGTGTAGGTGTGGTGCTTGAAGTTATGCGTCTTGCGCCAGTTGTCGCCGGTGGCAACGATGTCCCACTCGTAGGTGTTGCCGTTGAGCTGCGGGTCGCCCATCCAGTCGTACTGACCGTGCATGACGTTATGGCCCAGCTCCATGTTCTCCAGGATCTTGGACAACGCCAGCAGCAGCACGCCGGCGATCCAGGCCGGGATCAGCACGCTGTGCACGAATGCGCCCAGGAACAGCAGCGCACGACCGGCCACGCCGGTCCAGCGCACGGCGGCCACGATACGGCGGATGTAGCGCGCATCGGCGGCGCCCACCTGGCTCAGCACGCGCGCGCGGATGGCATCGAGTTCGTCGCCGAACGACTGCAGTTCGGCAGCGGACAAGGCATGGTTATGGACTCGGCTCATGAAGATTCCTTACAGATCCAGGATCAGGTCAGTGCTCGGCGCACTGATGCACAGGCGCACCTGTGCGGTGGGTTCGTTGCTGCGTTCACCGGTCAACAGATGCCGGGTGGTGCCGGATTGGCGCGGGCAGGCGCAGGTATTGCAGATGCCCATGCGGCAGCCGTGTCTGGGCCGCAGGCCCTGCGCTTCCAGCCCTTCCAGCAGCGACTGGCCGCGCGGCAGGGTCAGGGTACGGCCGCTGCGTGACAGTTGGACCTGCACCTGCCCGGTCTCGGCCTCGTCCAGTGCCGGCACGCTGAAGGCTTCGGCCTGAAATGCAGCCACGCGTCCCTGCAGCCGTTCGCGCGCAGCCTGCACAAAACCGCCCGGACCGCAGGCCATCACATGGCGCTGGTCCAGCGCGGCAATCTGGTCCAACGAAAAAGTGTCCACGCGTTCTGCAGGGGTCTCGCCTTCGCGGGTGGTCAGCAGCTGCACACGCAGGCGCGGATGCGCCGCAGCCAGCGCGGCGAATTCGTCGACAAAGCAGGCTTCGTCGCGCTGGCGCACCCAATACAGCAGGTCCACGTCCATCGGCATGCCGGCTTGCGCGGCGGCCTGCAGCAACGCACGCATCGGCGTGATGCCGGAGCCGGCGGCCAGCAGCAGGAGCGGGGTAGGCGTGGTCGGCAATAGCATGTCGCCGAAGGCCGGGGCTAGCGATACCACCGTGCCCAAGGCCGCATCGCGCGCCAGGAAGCAGCTCACCAGCCCACCCTCGATCGCCTTGACGGTAATCGCCAGCCGGCCGTCGGCCAGCACCGTGGGGCTGTAGCTACGCAACAGGCGGCGGCCGTCGATCTCCACGCCCAGACTCACATGCTGGCCGGCCTGCAGGCCGCGCCAGTGACCGTTGGGCTGCAACACCAGGGTCACCGCGTCACGGCTGGCCGGGGTGCGCTGGACCAGCCGCGCCACCGGCTGTTCGAGTGTCCACAACGGGTTGAGCCGGGTCGCCCAAAAATCGAACAGCTGCGGCGACACCAGCCGGCGCGCCAGGCGTGCCGGCAGCGGGGACTTGGACGTACGAGGAGATGCCAGGTTCATGGGTCGCACTATACGCATGCATGCACAGCCGTGTATACACTTGTATATTGCTGGAGGGGCTATGATTCAGGCCCACGCCCGGCTGCAGCCCCATGACCTCTATCGCCCTGCCTTCCCACGACGCGTCGCCGTCCCGCAAGCCGGCGATTTCACGGGAAGATCTCATCGCTGCAGCGCTGTCCTTGATTGGCCCGCACCGCAGCCTGTCCACGCTGAGCCTGCGCGAAGTGGCACGCGAGGCGGGTATCGCGCCGAACAGCTTCTATCGCCAGTTCCGCGACATGGACGAGCTCGCCGTGGCCTTGATCGACCTGGCCGGGCGTTCGCTGCGCACCATCATCGGCCAGGCGCGTCAGCGCGCGACCTCCACCGACCGCAGCGTCATCCGCGTCTCGGTCGAAGCCTTCATGGAACAGCTGCGCGCCGACGACAAGCTGCTGCACGTGCTGCTGCGCGAAGGCGCGGTGGGCTCGGACGCTTTCAAGCAGGCAGTGGAGCGCGAACTCACCTATTTCGAAGACGAGCTGCGCGTAGACCTGATTCGCCTGGCCGCGGCCGACAACGCCAAGCTGCACGCGCCCGCCCTGGTATCCAAGGCGATCACCCGGCTGGTGTTTGCGATGGGCGCGGTGGCAATGGATTCCCCGCCGGAAAAAGACCCCGAGCTGATCGAGCAGATCTCGCAGATGCTGCGCATGATCCTCACCGGCGCGCGCACCCTGGGCACGCACGCTGGCTGATTGCCTGCACTGACGTTGGCGCGCGCGCTGGCGTACGGGTGAAAGGGACCTCGCAGGCGGTCGGCGTCGTGCCAGACGACGGATCTTCAGCGACGTGGCGGGCACGGCATCGGCCTTGCGAGCCGACCTGATCCAACACGTCAGACCACGCGTCACTGGGCGCAATGCGGGCGCACACCACGCGCGATGAGGTGTCATCCCTTCTGCCATCGGCACATCGCCCTCTTTGCGAAGCGAAAAACCGGCCCGCAGCACCGACGCGCCACGCCACGCCCAATGCTCCGCATGCGGCACCTTGGCCAAGCAGCTGACTGCCCCATTCTCTCGAAGCGATGGAAGCGCTGCAGGCGAAGGCTTACGTGGCCTACAAAGCCCGCAGGGCAGCACGCAGCGTGAGCGCGTCCAGTGTGTAGCGTGGGCATGGGTCACGCGCCGCACCG
Organism: Xanthomonas sp. D-99; assembly: GCF_017746145.1. NCBI lineage: Bacteria > Pseudomonadati > Pseudomonadota > Gammaproteobacteria > Lysobacterales > Lysobacteraceae > Xanthomonas > Xanthomonas sp. D-99. The sequence continues at coordinate 55,016 of NZ_JAGHWU010000033.1, forward strand.
GCCAACAGCACGTCGCCTGAATTGCGTGACGATTGCTCGCCGCGCGCAGGGTTGGCTCGCCTGATCCTGACTTTCGAAATCGTGTAATCGCCTGCGTCGACCATCCCACGCAATGGGTATGGCCTGCTACCGCTACGCGTTTTGATTCTGTTTCCGACCTTCGAATCGGACCACCAGACAGATAATCCGAAAAATAATTGCATAAAGTGCTTGCGTCACTAAAAAGACACGGGTAATGTTCGCGCCCTCGGCAGCCGCGCCTGCACTTTCACCCAATCGACCTCATGTTCGTGCTCAACTCCGCTACATTCAATCGACTGCCCAGCGCGCACCGCGCGGCATCGTTTGTGCGCACGAAGAAAGCAGACGTGCGCATCACCTTCTTCGACTGATGTCCTGACAAGGAGATCGGTCACCCGATCTCCGAGGCAAGCGAACGCCCTCGGATGCTGCATCCGGGGGCGTTTTCGTTATGCGTTCGCACCGATTCTTGCGGATGACCTTCCGGGCACCAGGGCACTGATCGCCCGACAGCACGGACGTTGCATGCGAGCACGGCGCGAAAGCGCCGGGCACGGGTGGGGCGTGGTCATGCGCATACAAGAATTACCGTCCGAATAAGACGGTAATCGGAAACATGGCGGAAGATATTCAGCGGCCTGGAGTTTATTCCAGCTGGTGCGCGCGGCGATGCCGTGGCGTATACCGAACTCTTTCTCATGTTTCTCGTTACGGGTATCGGCTCCTGGTGGAGCGGCGGCGAAGGCCGAAGGCCTGGTTCAATTCCAGAATACCCACATTGGATAGCTCAATTGGTAGAGCAGCAGATTTGTAATCTGTTAGTCGCGGGTTCGAATCCCGCTCCATGCATGACCTCCCGGTCATTCCACGGGACGCAAGTCCCTTACGGAAACGCCCATGCCGCAGGCAAACAGGCACCCATCGCCTAACCACCTGTAGCAGCGGCGGCCTTGCCGGGCCCTTGCCCTGAACGCGCGTGCTCCGCCGTTCGCGACCGCGACGCAGCACATCGCACCGCGGCAGTCACGCACTTGCAGGCGCCAACAGCGCATTGCGCCCCGCACGGCCGCCGTCACCGGCGTTTCCACCTTTCAACGCCGCGTTGCATCGGCACACGTTCCGCCAGCAGTCCGATCCGGGCGGCGGGACGGCTGTCGCCCCGGATCGGGCCACCAGAGCCAAACCTAAGGAGAAGTGCCATGTTCTGGACCAAGCGGGTCGTGATCGGTGACGGCGAGCGCGGCCTGGTGTATCGAAACCGTCGGTTCGAGCGCGTGCTCGTCCCCGGCGTCTACCGCCTGTTCGACCCGTTGGGTCGCAGCGAGGTCATTGTCCACGCCATCACGCAAGGCGCCTACGTGGGCCGCGATGCAGAGATGCTGATCGACACGCTCGGCAGCACCCTGCCGCAACACTTCGTGCCGGCCGACATCGGCACCGCGCAGGTCGGCTTGCTGATCCGCAACTGCAAGCTCGACGACGTGCTGCCGCCGGGCACGCGCACGCTGTACTGGCGTGGGCCGGCGGCAATCGAGGTGCAGACCCTGCCATTGGGCGATGGGCTGCAGGTGCCCACCGATGTGCAACGCTGGCTGCGTCAGCTCGGCACGCTGTCGCGCGTGGCGGTCTGCATGGACGTGCCGGCCGAGTCGCAGGGGCTGGTGTTCGTCGACGGCAAGCTGGTTGCACCGTTCGGGCCGGGGGCGTATGCGTTCTGGAATTTCCAGAAGAACATCGCCACCGACGTGATCGATCTGCGCGTGCAGTCGGTCGAAGTGTCCGGGCAGGAGCTGTTGACGCGCGACAAGGTGTCGTTGCGGGTCAACCTGGCCGCCAGCATGCGCGTCACCGATCCGGTGGCGATGCGCACGCGCGTGGCCAAGGCCGGCGATTACCTGTATCGCGAGTTGCAGTACGGCTTGCGGCGCGCGGTCTCGGCCAAGACGCTGGACGAGTTATTGGGCGACAAGGCCTGCCTGGATGCAGACATCTTCGGGTATGTGCGGGGCAGCGTGAGCGGCTTCGGCATCGAGGTGCTGGGCGTCGGCGTCAAGGACGTGATCCTGCCGGGCGAGATGCGCGAGATCCTCAACGCGGTCGTGCAGGCGGAGAAGCAGGCGCAAGCCAACGTCATCCGTCGGCGCGAAGAGGCCAATGCCACGCGCTCGTTGCTCAACACCGCCAAGTTGATCGAGGACAGCCCGGTGCTGATGCGTTTGAAGGAACTGGAGGCGCTGGAAAAGGTCACCGAAAAGATCGACAAGCTCACCGTGTTCGGCGGCCTGGATGGCGTGCTGAAGCAATTGGTGACGATCAGGCAATGAGGTAGCGCGTGGCGGAAGGATCTGCCACGCACTGCCGCAAGGGAATGACAACAATGAGTACATCGCAACACTTTGAATTTCTGCACGCCGAAGGCAGCACCACCCCGATCAAGGGCTGGGTGCGCGGCGTGCCCTTGGAAGAACAGGCACATGCGCAGCTGCGCAATATCGCGGCGGTACCGTTTGTCGGTCCGTGGGTCGCGGTGATGCCAGACGTGCATCTGGGCAAGGGCGCAACCGTGGGCTCGGTGATTCCGACCCGTGGCGCCATCATCCCGGCGGCGGTCGGCGTGGATATCGGCTGCGGCATGGCTGCAGTGCGCACCACACTGCGCGCTAACGACCTGCCCGACAATCTGGCGCAGTTGCGCGCCAGCATCGAGCGCAGCGTACCGGTGGGCAACGGCCGTGGCGGCGAGCATCGCAAGCTGCCGGACAGCATTGAGACCCGCATTGCGCAGTCCGGGCTGGTGCAGCGCCTGGATGCGATCAAGCAGCAGCACAAGCGCATCCGTACCGACAAGCTGGACTGCCAGATCGGCACGCTGGGCGGCGGCAACCATTTCATCGAGATCTGCCTGGACGAAACCGATGCGGTTTGGGTGATGCTGCACAGCGGTTCGCGCGGCACCGGCAACCTGATCGGCACGTACTTCATCGAGCGCGCGCGTGAGCAACTGGCGCATCGCGTGCTGGGTTTCCATCTGCCCGACAAGGACCTGGCCTTCTTCATGCAGGGCGAGCCATTGTTCGACGAGTACGTCGAAGCGGTGTCGTGGGCGCAGGATTACGCCCGCGAGAATCGCGAGGCAATGATGGCGCGCGTGCTGGCCGAGATGCGTCACCGCTTGCCGAAGTTCCAGCTGGAAAAGCTCGCAGTCAATTGCCACCACAACTACGTGCAGAAGGAGACGCACGCTGGTGAGGAACTGTTGATCACCCGCAAGGGCGCAGTGAGCGCTCGTGCCGGCGAGTTGGGCATCATTCCGGGCAGCATGGGCACGCGCAGCTACATTGTGCGCGGGTTGGGCAACGCCGATAGTTTCCACAGCTGCAGCCATGGCGCAGGGCGTGTGATGAGCAGGACCGCTGCACGCGCGCAGATCACCCTGGCACAGCATCGTCAGGCCACCGCACATGTGGAATGCCGCAAGGACGCGGCAGTGATCGATGAGTCGCCTGCGGCGTACAAGTCCATCGATGCGGTGATGGCCGCGCAGCAGGATCTGGTCGAGGTGCTGCACACCTTGCGCCAGGTGGTGTGCATCAAGGGATAGATGTCCATCGTGGAATGGAAGAGGGCCGCAGTAGCGGCCCTTTTTTGTTGCAGACCGCTGCGGGCGCGGTTGAGCAACCTCATCCGCACTGCATCGCATAGTTCAGTCATGTCGCGATGGCGCTCACATCAAAGCACGCGCGTTTCACTCTTTCGACGCCATCGTGGCGCCTCATTCGCGGTCTGATCTACAGGGCGCATCCATCAGATAACCGGAGGCGGTATGAGCAATCTCGACAAGCAGGAACGCAAGGAAGAAGCAAGGGACTTGAACCGCGACCCCATCTCCGGTGCGCCCGGTTCGCATCCGGTCGGCGTCGGTGTGGGCGGCATCGCCGGCGGTGCAGCGGCAGGCGCGCTCGCAGGCACGGTGTTCGGGCCGCTCGGCACCTTGATCGGTGCAGCGGCCGGCGTGGTTGCTGGCGCTGCGGCTGGCAAAGGCGTGGCCGAACGGCTCGACCCCACTGTGGAGACCGAATACTGGCACCAGGAACACCGCAACCGCCCTTACTACAAGGAAGGCACCGACTACGATCGCGACTACGCAACCGTCTACGGATTCGGTCTGCAGGCACGTGAGACCCGCCCCACCAGCACGTGGGAAGAAACCGAAGCCACGTTGGCCGGCGAATGGCCGCGTAACCGCGGGCAATCGCGCCTGGAATGGGACGAAGCCCGGCTTGCAGCACGCGATGCATGGGAGCGTGCGGACCGTACCCACACTGTCTATCGCGACAGCGATACGCACTACGCAGGCCGCTTCGACAGCGCCAGCTACCGCGATGCCGACTATTCCTATGACGACTATCGCCCGGCTTACCGCTATGGCATGCAGGCGCGCCAGCAGCACGCCGGCCGCCAGTGGGACGACCACCTGGAACGCGATCTAGGCGATGGCTGGGATCGCTTCAAGGCAAATTCACGCCTGAGCTGGGAAAAGGCCAAGCACGCGGTGCGCGAAGCGTTCGATTCGGAGCATCACGATGCCGCCGCGCGTCACCCCAGCCGACCCGCGCGTTTAAAGCGTGACCGCCGCGGCGCTGTAATAAACGCCGCGGCGAGCGCAACGCGTTGAACCAGGGCGGGCCCGTTGGGGCCCGTTTTTCGTGGTGGAGCGATGCAAGTTCCATTGCTCGCTCGGCGGCACTCAAGGCGCATCGGTGCGACGTGCATTCCAGGTTGAGCAACCCACACGACAGTCCACGCGCGCTCGGCATCAACAAGCCGATGAGGCGACGCATGCACGACCCCATCGACCTTGCACGCGCCACCTCGTCCCGGACAGCTAACCTGCGGTCTTCTCCACCGCACGGATGTCGCCACGAAATACCGGAGTGGCCTGTTCCAATGAGGTCGCAGCAGTGCCTTGCTGATCCTTGAGCAGCTGCTTGCGCGTGGCCACCACTTCCTTGGCCAATGCGATCCGGCGGCCCACGACCATTTCGGTCAGCCAGTCGATCAGTGCACGCGTGTATTGCTGCTGGTGTTCCTTGATGCTGAGCGCATGGTCCGCGCCCGCGATGACGCGCGATGTGAGCGAACGCGCCTGCACGAACGCTTGCGCATAGTTGTGCAGCACCGGCTGCGGCACGATCACATCGTGTTCGGCTTCGACCAACAGCACATCGCCCTTGTATTCGGCGCAGGCGGCCAGGGCGATGTTATCGGCTGGATGCAGGCGCTGCTGGCGGTACGCCATCAGGTCCGGGTCGGCGTTCAGGCTGACCTTGGGTTGGTCCCAGTGGGCGTCCTTGTAGAGCGCAGGCGATCGCAACGCCAGCCATTCCACCGGGCGCTCGCGCGTCAGCAATGCCGACAAATAGCCCCCGTAACTCAGGCCGACCACTGCGATCGACTGCGCATCCACGTGCGGCAGGCTCGCCAATTGATCGTACGCGGCCTTGATGTCGTCCAGGTTCTGCGCACGTGTCACGGTCTGGCGCATCGATGCATAACCCTCATGCCCACGCAGATCGAAGGTCATGCAGATGCAGCCCAGGCCTGCTGCCTCGCGCGCACGTACCAGGCTGTGGTGTTGGCTGCCGCCCCAGCCGTGCACGAACAACACTGCAGGCATGCCTGAGGGCGTGAGCAAGGTGCCACTGAGTGCGTCCTTGCCGACCGGAATGTCGATACTGGAAAGTTTGGCTTCCATTACGTCGCAGAGATCCTCCTGTATTTGTAACGCGGCCCAGGGCCGGGTTGGGCTGCGCGGTAGTAGACCTGCGCATCGGTCGGCGGCTCGCCCGCATAGATCTCGTGAGTGGACGCACTGACCCACTGCAATGCGGGATCTTGCTGAAAGGCGGCAATCGCAGCGAGTTCGGCCGGGGTTGCGCCCCCGATTCGCCAGGATTGTTCCAGTACGCCGCAGACCGGGACGTCGCCCGCATCCTGACCGCTGACCACATCGTAGTTGCGGCGGGAAATCTGCAGCTCAGGATAAGCCGCGGTGATGCCTCGATCGTAGCTGCACGCCTGTTCGACCACCCGCCGCTCGAGCGATGGCAAGGCGGTCGCCATCAATGCCTCTAACGACCCGCGGTAGACGCGCAACGACGAGCCGCCGTAGACATCGCTGCCGTCCGCATTGGACACGCTGCATTGCGTGCCGTAGTACGCAATCTGGACGCCAGCAAGACACAACTCGCCCACGCTGTGCGTCATTGGCTGCAAGATATTGCGCTCAAGCACGCCGCCATGCGTGCCTAGATAGGTGTCGGGCAGGCTGTCCAGCACCTGCGTCAGCTGCCATGCATCGGCAATGCGCCACTGGTCGTTGCCACCCACGCCGGTGGGTAGCTTCAGGCGCACGTCTCCGCCGCCAGACAGCGCCTCGAACGCATACAACGCATCGGGGCGAGAAAACGCGGTGTAGCCCGGCAGCGTGGCGGGAATCAGTGATATGGCTAGCGCCTGATCCCAGCCCGCCGTGCGTGCCGCATCGGCGCAAATCAGTGGGTGACCGATGACCTTGGTCGCCAAAAACGCATGCGGCACGATACCGCCGAGCAGGTCGCCGGCGCCGTGGATACCAAGTTCGCGTGCTTGTGCGGTGGTGAGCGTGTCATCGGGAACATGGAACGTTCCAGCTTCGACGACGCCATGGCCGGCGACGCCGGCATCGCGCACGCCCAGCAAACGCGCAATTTCGCGACACACCCAGGCATGTGTCGCCCGCTCATGGCCATGCTCGGGCACCCGGCGCGTGGCATGCCCAAGCACCTGCCGGTAGTGCATCTGTGACATGACCTCTCCCTGCGGCTTGATCGCGCTTCGTTGCTGGCCTCGGTCGCAGCTGAGGGACGTGTCGTGGAGCGGGCGTGCCGGAGCCTTACTTCAGTGCCAGATACAAGCCAAGCACAATCACGAACACCACGATCAAACTGATGGCGATACGCCCGCCGCGCAGCTCCAACAAAGCGTGCCACCACACGCGGGCTTCAGGTGTGCCGCTTGCATGATGCGGCTTACGGCTACTGGTCTCGCTGTCCTGCATCCTGGGTACTCTCGCTCCATTACGTCGCCGCTTACCTTAATGATCAGACGTTACATAAGTGTGGAGCGGTTCAGAATCTTCCGTGAAATGCGGCGCTGCAAAGGCGATTTTCGCCTGATCGGCGATCACGTGCGGGGTCGAAGGTGGTCGGGTGCCCTGCTGTCGTGACATCGGAACGCGTACGAGACCAGCGCGTTGCTTCGACAACGCGATTACAGACGCGTCGCGTGATGCGCGTTGACCACATGCGCGCGCCTGCATGCGTCGCGTGTAAATGCACTCAAACAATCTGACCAATTAAGCGTGCAAGCCGCCGAAGTGCTGCAATGGTCGGGTTCGATGATCAATCGTTGACATACCCGCAGTTACCCTGCAGGTCAAGTTTGTTTATACCGGAACACCCCAAGTCATGAGCAGAGATCCATCCGTCATCGATGTACAGGCCGAAATCGCGCATTGGCAGGCGCGGCATGCCCAGGGCAACCTCGGCGCAGGCAAGTTCAGCGAGTTGTCCCCGGTGGTGAAAATGGCCTGCGATATCTATCTGCAAGCCCCGCGTTCGAGCGACCAGGAACGTCTGCGCCTGTTCCGTGACCGCCTGGAGCACCACTTCATTTCATCCAGCACGCAGTCCAACTACGAACAGTTGGCAACCGATTGCTGGCAGCGCTTGGGCGCACGCAATAGTTGAGTCCGCAGTACCCAGCAAGACCTGTTTTTCATTGGAGATCGTCATGAAAACCCCGTATCAAGTGCAGCAGGAGCTGGAACGACTGGAGCGGTTGGTGCCGCACATCGTCAGCGACCAGGGCGACCGCGCGGAGGAAATCCTTGGCTTCCACGTCGCCAGTCTGTTGGGCAGCGCGCCGGTCAGCGAACACGCGTTGATTCGCGAACGCACCGCCCGCATGGCGCGTACCTGCCGCAGCGCACAGGATGCCGTCCACGCACCCAAGGCGCCTGCCAGGCCACTGGGCATGTCGCCCGTTGCCCAGCCGCAGTGGGCCTGACCGACCTCCCGGAGCCGCCTAGCGGCTCCTTTGCATTCCAACGTCGGCAATTGCCGATTCATTCCAGGATCTTCATGAAATTCACGCTTATCACCGCTTCGCTGTTGGCCATGCTCTCTCTGACTGCCTGCGATCGCCCCGGCGGCGATGCGTCGCGCACCGCGCCAGCGGTGTCGCCCGAGCCGACGGCTGCGCCCGTCAGCGGCAGCGGCGCGACCGAGTTGGCCAAGGGCGATAGCGCAGTGCTGGGCGTGCTGGCAGCAATCGACGACAACGAGATCGCACTCGCCAAGCAGGCCATCGCACAGGATCTGGGCGGTGCCACCGGCGAGTTCGCGCAGCAGATGCTGCACGACCACGAAGCCAACCTTGAAAAGACCACGTCGCTTGGCGCGACCGAGAGCCCGCGCGCACAGGCCATGCGCGCCAAGGGCAAGGCGGCAGTGGACGCGCTGTCCAAGACGCTGACCTTGCGGGACGGCAAGGATGCGTACCGCAATGCATTCATGCGTAACATGGTCATCGACCATGGCGACACCATCAAGATCATCGATTCGGAACTGCTGCCCGCCGCCGAAAGCGCGCCGGTCAAGCAGCATCTGGAAGAGACGCGCCGCGTGGTGTCGGCGCATTTCGAACGTGCCCACGCAGTGTCGTCTTCCAAGTAGGCAGCTGATCGAGCGCTCAGCCTGCAAACGCGCCGGCCAGTCCGGCGCGTTTGCGTTTGATAGGCAGCACACGCCGCTGCCGTCCAGGTAGCTGCGCCACGCCGCAAGCTGGCGGCGCAGCGCACAGCCGCATGCCCGTGCCAGCTTCACCTCGCTTGGCGGGATCCTGGCCTATCGTGCCGCATCGATTCGGCCAGGAGCCCTGCATGCATCTGCTCATTACCGGCGGCACCGGCTTTATTGGACAGGCCTTGTTCCCGGCATTGCTGCAGGCCGGCCATCAGGTCAGCGTGCTGACCCGCGATCCGTACCGCGCCACGCGCAGCTTGCCGGGCATCACCGCAGTACACACACTGGACGGGGTCAAGGCCGATGCGGTCATCAACCTGGCTGGCGAGCCGCTGGCCGCCGGCCGCTGGACCGACGCCCGCAAGCAGCGCTTCCGCCAATCGCGCCTGGGCATCACGCGCCAATTGCAGGCCTGGATCGCGCAGCAGCCGGCCGCGCAACGCCCCTCGGTACTGATTTCCGGCTCGGCGGTGGGCTACTACGGCGAACGTGGCGATACTGCGTTGACCGAAGCCGAGCCCGCCGGCGATGACTTTTCCGCGGTGCTGTGCCGCGACTGGGAAGCCGAAGCCAACACCATCGCCGCACTCGGCCCGCGGGTGAGCTGGGTGCGCACCGGGATCGTGCTGGATCGCGATGGCGGCGCGCTGGCCCGCATGCTGCCGGCATTCCGATTCGGCGGCGGTGGACCGTTCGGCGATGGCAGGCACTGGATGAGCTGGATCCACCGCGCCGATATGGTCGCGCTCTTGCTGTGGTTGCTGCAGCAAGGCCAGCCTGGCGCCTACAACGCGACGGCGCCCAATCCGGTGACCAATGCCGACTTCGCACGCACGCTGGCCCAGGTGCTGCACCGCCCCGCCCTGTTGGCATTGCCGGGCGGTTTGCTGCGGCTGGGCTTCGGCGAGATGGCCGACCTGCTGCTGATCAGCCAGCGCGTGCTGCCGCAGCGCGCGCTCGATGCCGGCTTCCGCTTTCAGTACCTCCACCTGGACGCTGCGCTGCGCGCCATCCTGCAGCGCTGAGCGGGCCTGACCAAACGGGACCGAACGGCATGCATGGCCTGGCCTGTGTGCGGTTCGGCCATGCACTAATATTTGCCCAAACTTCATCACCGACAGTGCTGCGGATCTCGGACTGAACCCTGCGCACGGCAGCACACCCATGCATCTGCTCCTCGTCGAAGACGACACCATGCTGGCCAGCGCCATCTGCGACGGTGTGCGTCAGCAGTCATGGACCGTCGATCATGTCGGTCATGCCAATGCCGCCAAGACGGTGCTGGTGGACCACCGCTACAGTGCGGTATTGCTGGATATCGGCCTGCCGGGCGAGTCCGGGCTGAGCGTGATCCGGTTCATGCGCAGCCACTACGATGCCACCCCGGTGATCGCGCTGACCGCGCGTGGCCAGCTCACCGACCGCATCCGCGGTCTGGACGCCGGCGCCGACGATTATCTGGTCAAGCCGTTTCAGTTCGACGAGCTGATGGCACGGCTGCGTGCAGTCACCCGGCGCAGCCAGGGCCGCGTGGTGCCCCTGCTCAGCCACGGCGACGTCTGCCTGGCGTGCCGGACGCGTGGTCACCAAGGATCAGCTGCCGTCTATGGCCAGGGCTATATGGTCGGAAAGACCCCGGAATGAAGTCGCTGCAGGCACGCATGCTGGCGGCGCTGGCCGCGATCGTTCTGCTGAGCTGGTCCACCTCTCTGTGGATCCTGGTCGCACTGGTCACCCAGGGACATCACAGCGTGTTCGAGCAGGAACTCAACCTGCTCGGCGATCAACTGATCGCCACCTTGCCCGACGCGCTCCAGCACCGCTTCGATAGGCAGACAGAGCCGCCCGACGCGGCAGCCACGCCGACCCCGATCGGCAACCCATCCTCGCGCATGAGCGTGAAGCAGACCCTGATCGCAGTGGTGCTCAACACCGTGCAATTGGGCATCCTGGGGCTATTGATGTGGTGGGCCGTGCGGACCTCGCTGGGGCCGCTGCGCGCGTTGTCCGGCGCCATCGCGCAACGCACCGGCCTGGATACCGAGCCGGTGCCGCTGGCACAGGCGCCCGACGAAATTCGCCCGCTGATCGCTTCGTTCAACACCTTGCTGGCGCGGGTGGAACAAGCCGTCCAGGCCGAACGCGATTTCGTCGCCGATGCCGCGCACGAACTGCGCACGCCGCTCTCGGCACTGCATGCCTACGCCGAGGTCGCATTGCGCGCGCCGACACTGGACGCCAAGGACGCCGCGCTGCGCCAACTGCTGGAAACCGCGCGTCGCAGTAATCGGCTGGCCGAACAATTGCTGGATCTGGCACGACTGGATGCCGGCATCAGTTCAGCCACCTATCATCAAGTCGAAATGGGCGAGCTGATCTCGCATGTGCTGGACGAATTCAGCGTGCAGGCCGATGCGCGCCAGATGCAGCTGCAGGTTGAGGCATCGCCCTGCCTGCTGCGTTGCGATGTGGATGCAGTGGGCATTCTGATCCGCAACCTGGTCGACAACGCCATCCGCTATGGCCGCCTGCGTGGCAAGGTGGAAGTGAGCTGCGGCTATTGTTTGCGCGCTGACGTACTGCACCCCTTCTTGCAGGTCAGCGATGACGGCCCCGGTGTGCCCGAAAGCGCGCGGGCCTCTATTTTCGAGCGGTTTTATCGCGTGCCCGGCAGCACGGTACAGGGCAGTGGAATCGGGTTGTCGCTGGTCGCCGGCATTGCGCGCCTGCACGGAGCCACGATCGAAGCCGGCGACGGCAACGATGGACGCGGGCTGTGCGTCCTCGTGGTGTTTGCCGGCGACCACTCCGCCAGCGCGGCCTGAATCTGCCCGCGCTGCAGCGCGAGAGCACTCCCAAAAGCGGCTAACCAAACGACTGCGCAACCACGGGCTGGCGCGGCCGGCGCTCGGCGCGGCATGTACCAGCAGCGGCACGTGGAAGCCGCGGGTGCGCACGCACAGGCACAGTGCGACCAGCGCGAGACGGCCTATCTGACGCGTACAGTGGGGTGTGCGAGCGCCGTCCACACCCACCTGACCATTGCTCGCTCTGTTTTGGTAGTCACTCTCATGCCGACACCATTGCGTGGTGCACGGCGTATCGCGCTTTCGCCAGGTGCGCGGTCGTCGCGGTGATCCAATAAGTTCCCAAACTCGTTTGCCTACAGTGCACTCACCGCACGCATCAAGGATGCCTGGTGATGCCTCACTCGATCCGTTTCACCCAACACCTCCCCAGCGCGCTGTCGCCGGTCGTGCAGCGCGCCGCCAACGACCCCGTCGCTGCGCATCCGCTGCCACTGCCTGTCGTGTCGGAATTTCGCTGCGGCTTTACCGGCACGCGTAACCGCGACATCTGGTGCGCGTTGCCGGATATCCGCAGCGCGCGCGACACCCGCCGCCTGCAGCACTTGGCCAAGAGCGGCGTGTTGTTCGCCGCCGCAGCGGTCGTATTCGGGCTAGCGGTTGCCAGCTTTCTGATGCACTGAGCATCAGGTCACGCCAGCGCGCTGCAACTGCAACCATCCGCCTCCTTCCTACAGGTAGTTCCCCATGTCGGCTTCTTCATTCGTTCGATACTGCGCACTGGCCGTTGTCAGCGTCAGCCTGATCGGCTGCGCCAGCACCCGCCCCATGCCCTATCGCCAATTGTCATCTTCGAGCTACCTGCGGCCGCACGATGGCAGCCGCGGCGACCGCATGCCGTACGCGTATCACGGCGACGTGGATTGGTCGCGATATCGCACCGCACTGGTCGAACCGGTGAGCATTTACCGCGGCCCGGATGCGCAATTCGAAGACGTGCCCGAGCAGGACAAACGCATGCTTGCCGAGCTCATGCAACGCGAGTTCGGCGACGCAATTGGCGAGCGCTGGCAGCCCACCACCTCCATCGGGCCCGACACCTTGCGTGTGCGGCTCACCTTGACCGGCGCCAAACCCAGCAAACGGGTGCTCGGCACCTTCATGAAGGTCGATATCGGCGGCGGCTCCTACAACGCGGTGCAGGCCGCGCGTGGCAAGGAAGGCGCCTTCTCCGGCTCGGTCAGCTATGCAGTGGAAATCTTCGACGCGTCAAGCGATCGCTTGCTGGCGGCCTATGTCGAAAAGCAATACCCCAACGCAATGAACATCAAGGCCAGCCTCGGTGCTTATGACGCGGCCAAGGCAGGAATCCGCCTGGGTGCGAAACAATTTGTCGATGGCATGCGCTAGGCCTCGCTCCTTCTTGCTGCATGCGCGATGCCTGTGCCTATCGGAGTGCTCGCACGCGATTCTTTCGGGCAATGCTCTCGCGCAGTGCAGGGTCATCACCGGGTTGGCCGCTTTGCTCAGCGGCATTGCCCTCTTTTACCGGGCCATTGTTCTCCTCGTGGAGGAGAAAGTGCCACGCGGGGGTGGATGAGGTTCCCTGACAAGCTCGTCTGGTTGGTGTGGATTGGTGGCGAAGCCTCGTCTTGTTCGACAACGCGTATGGCATCGCTCCGTACCCTCAGCCCAATTCCTCTCCCGCAGGAGAGGGGCGTGAGTCAAAGCCGCTGCAACAAAAAAGCCGACGCCGTGAAAACAGCGCCGGCTTTTTCGACATTGCACATGGTTCATGGCACATGGCACATGGCGCGTGCGCTGCACGCCTCCCACGCCACCTAGCGGCCCAGGCAACTCACCCTGAGCCGCAGCGTGACAACCTCAACGCGTGACGCGCTTTGCCGCTTTTTTACCCACGGCCTTGCGCGCGGCGGTGGTCTTTGCCACGGCACGCGTGGCCGGGGTCTTGGTCACCTTGGCGGCTTTCTTCAACGCGGTCTTGGTCGCGGCCTTCTTGAGCGGGGCCTTCGTCACTGCGGCCTGCCTGGTCGCGGTTTGCTTGGCGACCGGCGCCTTCTTGGCTGCAGGCTTGGCCAAGACCTTCTTCGCTGCCGCCGGCTTGGCGGTTGCCTTCTTCGCTGCCGTGCGCGCGTTCACCGTTGCGACGGCGGTCTTGCGTGCGGCGCTCTTGGCGGCGGTCTTGGCACTCAGCGCGGCCGCTTCGGCCCTGGCATTGGCCTTGGCGGTTTCCAGCTTGCGCTTGGTATTGGCCTTGGTGTCGGTGATCTTCTTCTTGGCCGCGGCCCTGGTGCTGCTCAACTTCTGCTTGGCGGCCTGCGTGGTCGAGGTCAACGTTTGCTTGGCCGCGTCCTTGGTGGCGGTGAGCTTCTGCTTGGCGGCCTCCTTGGTGGCGACCAGCCTGTCCTTGGCAGCGTCCTTGGTAGCCGCCAGCGAGCGTTTGGTCTTGGCCACGCTGCGTTTGACTGCGGTGGCCGCAGTGCCGGCGTTCCTGGCCACGTTCTTTTCGACCTTGACCACCGCCTTGCGCGCTTTCGCCACCTGCGTCTTGACCTCTTCCACCGCCGTGCCTGCAGCCTCCTGCACGCTGGCAACCGCCTCGCTGGCGGTGCTGGCGATGGTCTCGGTCAACTCGGTGGCGGTGCTTTTTACGCTATCGACGGCGTCGGACAGGGTTGCCGTTACACCATTGCCGTTGCTCATAGACCCTCCTTAAGGGCGTCAGTGCGGGAAACTTAGGCGATGCGCGACGGCACGCAACATGCTGAACAGGCATCGGATCAAGCGGACGCTACGCCCGGCCTGTCGGGCTGTCAACGCAATCAGGGCAAGGGATGTGCGGCACTTTCACCAGCAGTTAAATTGCACGCAGGCACTCTCGTTCAGCTTGATTTACGTAGTCAGACGCCCTATTCCTCATCCACCGCGTAACCCGGAATACGTTCCATGCGACCGCTGCCTACCCTGCTGACTCTTTCGCTGGCCGCTGCCTTCGGCGGATTTGCCGCCACCGGCATCAACGCCTGGCTCGACAATCGCGCCGAAGCCACGCCCCCCAGCAACGCCGCCTTTACTCTGCCAACGGCCGCCGCATTGCCGGCGGCGGTGGCCGGCCAGCCTGTGCCGTCGCTGGCGCCGATGCTGCAGCAGGCCATGCCCGCGGTGGTGAGCGTGAACACCAAGCAGGTGGTGCGCGTCCGCAACCCGTTTTTCAACGACCCGATCCTGCGCCGGCTGTTTCCGCAGGTGCCGCAGGACCGCATCAACGAATCGCTGGGTTCGGGCGTGATCATCGACGCGCAAAAAGGGTATGTGCTGACCAATCACCATGTCATCGAAAACGCCGACGACGTGCAGGTGACGCTCGGCGACGGACGCACGGTCAAGGCCGAGTTCATCGGCTCCGATGCCGATACCGATATTGCGCTGATCCGCATCAAGGCCGACAACCTCACCGATATCAAACTGGCCGACAGCAACGCGCTACGCGTGGGCGATTTTGTGGTGGCCATCGGCAACCCGTTCGGCTTCACCCAGACCGTCACCTCCGGCATCGTCTCGGCAGTGGGGCGCAGCGGGATTCGCGGCTTGGGCTACCAGAACTTCATCCAGACCGATGCCTCGATCAACCCGGGCAACTCGGGTGGCGCGCTGGTCAACCTGCAAGGCCAGTTGGTTGGCATCAACACCGCCAGCTTCAATCCGCAAGGCAGCATGGCCGGCAATATCGGCCTTGGGCTGGCGATTCCGTCCAACCTGGCGCGCAATGTCGTCGAGCAATTGGTGACCAAGGGTGTGGTGGTGCGCGGCACGCTCGGCCTGGAGACCCAGAACCTCACCCAACAGATGCTGCAGGGCCTGGGGGTGGATTCGTTGCGCGGCGCATTGGTGACACGGGTGTTGCCGGGCTCCGCAGCGGCGGCGGCAGGCGTGCAGCCGGGCGATGTCGTGGTGGCGGCCAACGACCAGCGCGTGGACAGCGCCGAAGCGCTGCACAACTACGAAGGCCTGCAGGCGGTTGGCAGTGCGGTGACCCTGGATATCCGTCGCGATGGCAAGCCGCTCAAACTCAAGGCCACGCTGAAAGAGCAGGACCGCGCCGTCACCGGCGACATGCTGGACCCGCGCCTGACCGGCGCGACCTTCGTCGATCTCCCCGAATCGCTGCGTCAGTCGGGCATCACCGGGGTGATGGTGAGCGAGGTCAAACGTGGCGGTCGCGCTGCCGCCAACGGCCTGGTCGCCGGCGATGTGATCGTGGCCAGCAGCGTGGGCGAGTTCGCCGACCTTGCCAGCTGGCGGGCCAATTTCCAGCGTAAACCGCAGCAGCTTGTCGTGCGGATCCTGCGTGGCAACGCGCAGTACGACGCGCTGATGCGTTGACGCGATGTGTACCTGAAGTTGCTTCCACTAACGCCTCCTACACCCCCCCGATGCTATTGCTACCGCTCGACCGCACGTGAGTGGCGGCTGCCATCAATGACCGAAGGAGATATCGCATGAGCCCCACCAATACCGATCAGCTGAAGGAAAACCTGAGCGAAGCCGGCGCCCACCTGAAGTCGGCTGCAAGCGCCGCCGGCGAAGCCGTCAGGGGTGCGACCAGTGCCGCTGGCGATGAGCTCAAGCTCGGTCGCGCCAACGTCAAGGCCGAGCTGTCCGACACCGCGCTGGCCGGCATGGCCGCTGCCGAGTTCGGCGGTGCCGCTGCCAAGGAGCAGATCGACGTCCTGGTTGCCAAGGGCAATGATCTGCTGGAAAGCGCCACCGATCTGATCCGCGAGCGTCCGCTGGCCGCCTTCGGCGTCGCCTTCGCCGCTGGCTGGGTCATCGCCAAGCTGGCACGTAGCAACGACAACTAAGTCGTGAGCGATCAGGCCTCTCCCGCTGACGGAACCGACGCGCCAGACGCGCGCGCGCAAACGCCAGGACTGGACGAAAGCGTACGTGCGGTCGGCGCTGCCGGCCGTGCCACGTTGGGTTCGGCCAAGGACACCAGCCGCGCCTTGCGCCGGCTGGTGTCGGCCGACCTGCAACTGGCACGCAGCGCATTCGGGCGTGGGCTGGCCTGGGCCTGCGTGGCCGTGGTGTTCGGTGCCTCATCGTGGTTGTTGCTGGCCGGTGCCATCATCGCCCTGCTGCAGCGTGCCGGGCTGTCGTGGTTCCAGGCGATGTTTTTCACTGCGTTGGCGAGTCTGTTGGTGACCGGCATCGCGGCATGGCGCGTGTTCTTCTACTTCGACCACACCGGCATGAATGCAACGCGCCGTCAGCTCATCAAGCTCGGTATTTTCGATGACCCCGGCAAAGACGATGATGCGGCGACCCCTGCCAGTGGAGCACGTCCATGAAGTTTGGAACCTTGCGTCAACGCGTCGAACGCGCCGAATACCTGGTCGAAGGACGTGCGCAGGAAACGCGCCTGCATTGGAGCGAACTACGCCAGACCTGGCGCGCCGGGTGGTCGCCGCTACGCATCGTGACGGTGGGCTTCGGGCTGGGGTTTGTCACCGGCCGTAATGAACCGCAGGCGGCACTGGGGAGCATCGCCAGCAAGCTTAGCGGCATTCCCAAGCTTCTGCAGATGATCAGTACCCTCTCCGCGCTGTTCACCGCGCACCGTGCGCAGGAAGCCTCCGAGCAGGCCGAACGTGCGGCAGACAATGCCGAGGAAGTTGCAGCAGCCGACCCGCCGGTGACCGTGGTGCAGGTGCCGGCCGATCGCGCCGCCTGAGCGGACGGTATTCACGGCGGCCAGCGTCTTGCCAGGCCGCCGTCGTTGGCCGCAGCGCATTGGCCTGTGCAGGCATCGACACACCAGTGCCAGTTGGAATATGTGCGACCGCCGCTTGGACATGTCTCATCCTTGCGCTGCAGGCAGTACGCGCGTGCTGCGCTTGGCGACTCGTTGAAATACAACTCACGACGAACCTGCGATGCGGAGATCCGCCCTGTCTATTTCCGCTAGATAACCGCTTGCCGGTTGCTGGCGGATATCAGCTCTGAAATGCGGGATCGCGCGCCATGAATGGCTCTTTCGTCGCCAATAGCGCTGACGCCTGACGGCCATTCGCGCGCAGCAGGCGTGCGGTCGACGTTAGAAGCTTTCGGCAGGCCCTGGGAGCAGTGGCAAGCCCGCATCGACGACCGAATCTGTGCCGCGCGACCTGCACAAGGGCACATGCGGCCGAGTTCGCAAGGCTAGCCTTGCTTGCTGACATCCTGCCCACAGGCCCTGTGCGCGCCGTTGACGCATTGCGCCGATAATGGCGCACCGCTGGCAGCACGCCAGTCTGCTGCCAGGGCGCGCATGTCTCTTCCCGTCGACTCACCGGATGCCGCCACCGCGGCAGATTCGCTTCCGCCCGCACCGGCGCCCCGCCCACGCGCGCCGGCCTCGCTGGTGGTGCTGACCACGCTCGCCGTTGGTTACACGCTGTGGGCGGCGCAGACGATCATCCTTCCGATCATGCTGGCCGCGTTTTTCGCGCTGATCGGCAACCCCATCCTGCGGGGTCTGCGCAAGCTGTACATCCCGCGGTTTCTCGGTGCCCTGCTCATCCTGTGCCTTGGCCTGGCCGGTACCGTCACGCTGGCCGCGCAATTGGCCGGCCCTGCCGCCGAATGGGTGCAACAGGCACCACGGCAGATGCGCCAGATTGCGCGCGATGTGCGCGATCTGACCAAGCCGGTGATGCAGGCCAACCAGGCAGCGGAAAATTTTGCACGCGCGGCCGGTGGCGAAGGCCAGCGCGGCGTGCAGATCGTGCGCACGCAGATGGACGACCCTTACAAGGCACTGGTCCGCACCCCAAAGCTGGCGGCCTCGGTGCTGGCGGTGGTGCTGCTGACGTTCTTCTTCATGGTGTATGGCGAAAGCCTGCAGCGGCATGCGATCGCCTTGCTACCGAACCGGCAGCAGCAACGGTTCACCACCGAGATCATGCTGGACATCGAACGCGAGGTCTCCCGCTACGTGCTTACCATCAGCGTGATCAACACGCTGGTCGGGCTGGTGTTTGCCGGTATTTTGTATGTCCTGCAGATTCCTCTGCCCGAAGCGATCCTGTGGGGGACGGTGGTCGCATTGCTGAATTTCGCACCGTATGTCGGCCCGTTGATCGGCGTGATGCTGATGCTGCTGATGGGTTTTGTGGAATTCCGCACCACCTTGTCCTCGCTGCTGCCGGCGATCCTGTACCTGGCGCTGCACACCATCGAAGGCCAGGTGGTGACACCGATCGTGCTGGGCCGGCGCATGGCGATCTCACCGCTGATGCTGATCCTGGCGCTGATGCTGTTCGGCTGGCTGTGGGGCATGGTCGGCCTGCTGCTGGCGGTGCCGTTGCTGGTCTGCATCAAGATGGTGTTGAGCCGGGTGGACGGGATGCAGCGCTGGGCGCGGTTGCTTGAGTAGCCGCGAATGGGGAATTGGGAGTTGGGAATCGCAAGAGCAGAGGCGCTGCTCTACCCATTCTCGATTCCCGACTCTCCATTCCCGGCATTACAATCGTGCGATGAGCTTCCACATCCGCGCCATCACCCTCGACCTCGACGATACGTTGTGGCCCTTTGCGCCGATCGGGGCGAGGATCGATCGGGTGCTGTACGACTGGATGCGCGAGCACAGCCCGGTCACTGCCGAGCGCTTTCCGGTGGAGGCGATGCGCGAGCTGCGTGAGCGCAGCTTTGTCGACAACCCGCACCTGCATCACGACCTCAGCGCGCTGCGCCGGTTGACGTTGGAAATGGCGTTGCGCGAGAGCGGCGGCGATCTGGCGTTGCTGGAGCCGGCCTACGAGGTGTTCTATGCGGCGCGTAACCAGGTGGAATGCTACCCGGATGCGCTCGACGCGCTGGCGCGCATTGCCGCCCATGTGCCGGTGGCCGCGCTCAGCAACGGCAATGCCGATCTGCAGCGCATCGGGCTGATGCACCATTTCGCGTTTCAACTGGGCTCGCGCGAACACGGCAGCGCAAAGCCCGACCCGAGTATCTTCCTGGCCGCGTGCGCCCGGCTCGAGGTGCCTCCCGCGCAGGTGCTGCATGTGGGCGACCACGTGCGCATGGACGTGCTGGGCGCACTGGATGCCGGCCTGCGCGCCTGCTGGATCAATCGCGAAGGCGCGGTGTGGTCGCACCCCACCCAGCAGCCGGATCTGGAATTCGACAGCATGACCGGGCTGGCCGATTGGCTGGACGCGCAGCAGCCGCATCCCGGCCCTATGAATGCCGGCATCACCCTTCCCGCCTGAGCCACTGCGCGGCGCAAGGCGCTGCACTCGAGGATTTCCATGTCGCACCTCACCGGTTTCATCGATCCCAACGCCGCAGCCTTGCCGCTGTATGTGCTCGACCGCGAGGGCTTTACGCGCTGGTGCGCGGAGCAGCCCACCCGCGTGCTGTCGTGGGCGCAGGCACAGCGTTTCGATGCCGCGCCGGGCAGCGTGCTGTTGTTGCCGGGCGACAATGGGCTGGCCGGGGCGATCCTGGGTATCGGCGACCGGGCCGATGCCTACGCCTACGCGCATGCGCCGATGGCCTTACCGCCGGCCAGCCGCTGGACGCTGGCCAACCCGCTGAGCGATGCCGAGCAGGCGTTGCTGCATCTGGGCTGGGGATTGGGCGCCTATCGCTTTTCGCGTTATCGCAAGGTGCCGCGCGCGCCGGCCGAACTGGCTGCAATGCCATCGGCACAGACGCGTGCGCTGATCCAGGCGTGCCTGCAGGTGCGCGACTGGGTCAACACGCCCACCGAAGACATGGGCCCGCAGCATCTGGAAGAGGCCACACGCACGCTGGGACAGGCGCATGGCGCACAGGTCGATGCGATCGTCGGCGATGCCTTGCTGGCGCAGAACTTCCCCACCATCCATGCCGTTGGGCGCGCCTCGCATCGCGCGCCGCGACTGATCCAGTTGCAATGGGGTGACACGGCGCATCCGCATCTGGTGCTGGTCGGCAAGGGCGTGTGCTTCGACACCGGCGGGCTGGATCTGAAGCCGGCCGATGGCATGCGCAACATGAAAAAGGACATGGGCGGCGCAGCGCATGCGTTGGCGCTGGCCGGGTTAGTGATGGCGCAGCGGTTGCCGGTGCGGCTGACGCTGCTGATTGCGGCAGTGGAGAACGCGGTGGGTCCGGATGCATTCCGCCCTGGCGAAGTGATCACCACCCGCGCCGGCGTGTCGGTGGAGGTGGACAACACCGACGCCGAAGGCCGCCTGGTGCTGTGCGATGCGCTGAGCTATGCCACCGAGCAGCACCCGGATCTGATCCTGGATTTCGCCACGCTCACCGGCGCGGCACGCATCGCGCTGGGCCCGGACCTGCCGGCGCTCTTCGCCAACGACGATGCGCTGGCGCAGGCCTGGATCAGTGCCGGCGAGCAGACCCGCGACCCGGTGTGGCGCATGCCGCTCTGGCGCCCGTACCTGCGTTATCTCAACAGCCATGTGGCCGACATGGCCAACGCCGGCTCGCGCATGGCCGGCGCCGTCACCGCCGCGCTGTATCTGGAACGCTTCGTGGCACCCGGGCAGCCATGGGCGCATCTGGATGTCTACGCCTGGAACGACAGCGACCGCCCTGGCCGTCCCGCCGGCGGCGAAGCGCTGGCACTGCGCTCGGCGTTCGCGATGCTGCAGCAACGCTACGGCGGTTGAGCGCGGCGAGCGCTGCAATCAGCGTTCGCTCGCCCGGTAACTAGGATCGAATGGCATTGTCTAGGCTGCCTCGCGCCCCAGGCATCACATCCAAACGCACGCCAGGCATTGCCCGATCTCATCAAGGCCTCACTACGGCGAGCTGCTTCAGTCAAGGCAACAGACACGCATATACCGACTCGGACATCCGGAAGGCGGGCAATGGCGCGCGCATTCGCATCCGGCGGTGTTGAATCTACAGACCACACCGTGGCAATGCCCGGCGGAAACCGTGCAATATTCGGGCGCCTGAACGCATGCATGGAGCCGCCGTACTACGTGCTGTATCTCTTCAACACGTCGCGGGGCGAGGCAGAACCAGGCCGCTACCAAAGTCCTGCGCTGGAACGCTTCGACGTCAAAGCGTTCTGGTCATGGTTTGGCGCATTTCTTTCCGCAGATGCGCGCCATGACCTATGGGCGCATTTGCCGACTAGCCAAGCGACGGCGGTATGGGACCGCCATAACCAGTGAGTTTCACCCGCGCGACAACAGTGGTCCCCACACCGCACGAACATCATTCTCGCCTGAGTTTGATCCGTTGGCCAAGGAACTACTGACGATGTTCGATTGATCATTTTCGCCGCTTCGCAGCGAAAATACGCAATGAAGAGGGGCGGATGAGCGAAACTCTGTCGCCCGCAGCATCGCTTGACTGATCAAGGCATCGGATCTCGATGAGTGACTTACCTATTACAACGGCCGGTATACAAGGACGACGGCGCGTCTTCGCCATGGCGCCTGACGACCCTGATGGCGCTGCCGTGATCGCTCGAAAAATCAAGCACCCCTGGTACCGGTGCCAGGCGCTGTCGCGTGCCGCTGAATTCTCCTCTGGCGCCAAACGCACTGCCCTTCTCAAGGTAGCGATTGAGGCTGCGCACGAACAAAGCGAACCGAATCCCATCG
The DNA here is from genome assembly GCF_017746145.1 of Xanthomonas sp. D-99. NCBI lineage: Bacteria > Pseudomonadati > Pseudomonadota > Gammaproteobacteria > Lysobacterales > Lysobacteraceae > Xanthomonas > Xanthomonas sp. D-99. The sequence continues at coordinate 77,324 of NZ_JAGHWU010000033.1, forward strand.
TGACGGTTGCCTGCTGGCCGGTCGCCGTGATGGCCGAAGGATCGCTGACTCAGGCTGCAGATGTGATTCGTCAGCTACTTGGCATTGCACAAACCGAGCCACACAATCTTCGCCGAGCGCATGCTCTGCAGGCACTTGCGCGCCGCGTTTCTCATCTTCCGGAGCTGCTTGGATTGATCGTCCCGGCGCTAGCTGCGGCCATCCTTGGTGAAGGCGGCCCGCGCATTGACCGCGCCATCCGTGACACCTTCGAACTGGTGAGAATCACCAACCCAGAACTGCTCTACAGCTTGGCTCTCCATCCCAAGGCCAATCAGCAACAACAGAAGCTCTTGACGTCTATTAAAACGCCATCGGCTTCTCCACTCATGCGTAGTAGCGCTGAAATGATCGCCTTCCGCTCAACTCGTGCAGCAGGGGTATGCGCATCGTTCCAGAACCCCTTCGCAGCGTGTTTCATCACGCGCACAAGGCAGTCTATTCCGGATGATGCGCATCAAGCGTGCTCGGCTGCGGCGATGAAGGCGTAGCCGTGCGACAGTGAATATGCCGCCCATCGCAGCACACCGGAGCCAGCCATGACGTTGCCACCTCCCTCGCCCCCGCACGCGCGCAGCCCCGTGCTGCCCTTGTTGGGGATTCCCGCCATTGCCGGCGGCGTTGCGTTGGCGTTCGCCTGGACGGCCGGATGGATCGGTGGCGACCGGCTCACTGCCGCACGCATGACCGACACCATCGAATCCAGCGGGCCGCCACATCCGGGCTTTCGCCGCGCACATACCAAGGGCGTGTGCGTGAGCGGGCAATTCCAGTCCAGCGGCAAGGCCACCTGGCTGTCGTCGGCACGCATCTTCAGCCAGCCCAGCACACCGGTGCTGGGGCGCATGTCGATCGGCGGCGGCGATCCGCACGGGCCCGACGGGCAGGCGCGCGTGCGCAGCATGGCGCTGCTGCTGCGCAGCGACGACGGGCAGGAATGGCGTACGGCGATGAACAGTTTCCCGTTCTTCGTGGTCGCCACACCGGCCGGGTTTCAGGCGCTCAACGTGGCCTCCAGGCCGGACCCGGCCACCGGCAAGCCGGACCCGGAAAAACTGGCGGCGTTCGGCAAGCAGTATCCGGAAGCGGCCAAGTTCCAGCAGTGGGCCAAGACCGCGCCGTGGTCGGACAGCTGGGCCAATACGCAGTACAACGGCGTCAACGCGTTCCGCGCGATTGCCGCCGATGGGCGCGAACGCTACATCCGCTGGTCGATGCGCCCGCATACGCCTTTCAAGGAATTGAACGCCGAACAACGCAGGCAGGCCGATGGCGATTTTCTCGCCACCGACCTGGACGCGCGACTGGCGCACGGGCCGTTGCGTTGGGACATGGTGCTGACCATTGCCGAGCCCGGCGATGCGGTGGACGACCCGTCGCAGACGTGGCCGGACAGCCGCGAGCAGATCGTGGCCGGTACGCTCTCGATCGAGCGTGCGCAGCCGCAGGCCACCGGCCCGTGTCGCGATCTCAATTACGACCCGTTGATCTTGCCCAAGGGTCTGGCCGCATCGAATGACCCGATACTGGCGGCGCGCTCGTCGGTGTATTCGCAATCGTTCAATCGCCGCGAGCGCGAGATCGCCAGTGGTCAAGGCAGCGCCGCCACCGGCCAGGGAGCACGCCAATGAGCCGCCGCACCCACTTCAATCTGCCGGCGCGCGTGCTGCATTGGCTGATGGCCGCGATGATCCTGACCATGCTGTTCGTCGGCGTGGGCATGGTGGCCTCGGTGACGCAGCGGCCGTGGTTGATCGATCTGCATCGCCCGCTGGGCATCGCGATCCTGATCCTGGCGGTGCTGCGCTTGATCAACCGTTTGCGCAACCGGCCGCCGCCGCTGCCGGCCGACCTGCCGGCATGGCAGAAGGCCGCGGCGATCGCCTCGCACTGGCTGCTGTATGCGTTGATGCTGGGCATGCCGTTGATCGGCTGGGCGATGTTGTCCGCTGGCGGCTACCCGATCGTGCTGTGGCCGGGCGCGAACCTGCCGCCGATCGCACCGCACGACCCTGCGCTGTACGCCTGGCTGCGCAGCGCGCACGGCTGGCTGGCGTATCTGTTGTTCGCCACCGTCCTGGGGCATCTGAGCGCGGCCTTGTTCCATGCCTGGTTGCGCCGCGACGGCGTGTTTTCCAGCATGGCGCGTGGGGAGCGGCCTGTACGGTGACGGTGTTGGGGCCGATGGTGGGCTGATGCGGCTCGGCGGGTGATCGGCTACACGCACTGGCAGCACGGAGTTCCTTCTCCCCGGGACATTGTCTGCCCTTCAGGGAGAAGGTGCCCCGCAGAGGCGGATGAGGGTACGCGCGCAGCCGGTTGAAGTAGGCCCACGCGACTGGCTTCGCCCCCCACCTCACTCCAACCTTCCCGCCGGGGAAGGGCTAATGCTCAACGCTGGGGTTTTGTTGTGGGCGCTGGCGCAGGTGATTCGATGCCCTTGCCGGTCGCCGCCCAATAGATCCCACCGTACAAATGCTCCAGGTAGCGTGGGTCGTTATAGGCTTCGGCCAGATGGCCCAGCGCGGTAGCGAACACGCGGCCGCCTTCGAAGTGGTGATACCACGCCACCGGGTGCTGTTTGCCCATGCCCTTGGCGACCTGGCCCGGCCAGATCAAGGTGGGGTCATAACTGCGTTCGTCGACGGTGAGCAGCGTGACCAGATCGTCGCTGTAGGGCGGATCGTATTCGTACCATTCGTCGCTCCACACCCAGCGCTTGGGCAGGCCGGCAGTGGCCGGGAAATTGGCGTCGGCCACGTCCACCATCGCCGTTTGCATGTAAGGGTGCGTACGGAACGAGCGGCCGATCATGTGGTCGTACCACTCCCAGTCCCCGCGTTTGATCGCAAAGGCCTTGTGCACCGCGACCACGCCGCCACCGTTACGCACGTATTTTTGAAAGTTGGCCCGCTGCGCCGGGTCCAGATCGGTGGCCGGCGTATTGAGCAATACGATGGCCGCGTATTGCGACAGGTCGCCATCGAACGCCTTGGCGTTCCACGCCCACACCATCTCGACATAATGCTTGCGCGCCATCGCATCGAATTGCGGCTTGGCCACGGGGATATAGTCGTGGTGATACTGGTTGGGAATGGCAGCCACCAATATCTTGAATTGCTCGGCGGATGCGTTGAAGGCGCACACCAGCAGCAGGCCCGACAGCCACAGAGATTTCATGCATCGCTCGCCGTGTTTTCGATGCTGTGCAGTGTACCTGCGCGCGGCTGGCATGCTTTGGCGGGCATTTGGTATCGGTGTGGATCGCTCGCCGATGTGACGGATGCCACCGCTCCAGTGGCTGTAGCGTGGTGCGATCGCATCGCTTCTGCGAGCAACGCCGCACCCCGCAATCCAAGGCCCTCGCGCGCAGACGCGATCCGTCGAACGGTCGCGCTACAACCAGCCTTTCTGCCGCGCCAGGCGATAGGCTTCGATGCGATTGGCCACGCCCAGTTTGCCGATGCATTCGGACAGGTAATTGCGCACCGTGCCGTGCGAGAGCTGCAACTGTTGGGCGATCTCGCTGGCGGAGCGCCCTTCTCCAGCCAGCCGCAGCACGGTCCGTTCGCGTTCGCTCAAGGGGTCAGCTTCCACCCACGCATCGATGGCCAGCTGCGGGTCGATCACTCGCCCGCCGCGATGCACCTGCCGTAACGCATCGACCAGTTGTTCGGCGGGCGCATCCTTGAGCAGATACCCGGCCACCCCGGCATCCAGCGCACGGCGCAAAAATCCCGGACGCGCGAACGTGGTGACGATCATGACCCGTACCGGCAGCGCCTGCCGCTGGATCCGTTGCGCCAGTTCCAGGCCGGTCAGGCCGGGCATCTCGATATCGGTGACCAGCACGTCCGGCTGCAGGCGCTGCAGCTCGCGCCATGCGCTTTCGCCATCGCCGGCGCTGCCGACCACCGCAATATCGTCCTCCAGCCCGAGCAAGGCCACCAGTGCGCCACGCAGCAAGGCTTGGTCTTCCGCCAACAACACCCGGATCATCGGTCGCGCTCGCATGCATGCAACGGTTGCGCACGATAACAGCGCCGACGCATGCCGTGCACTTGGCAGCGCAACCAGGGCGCATCAAAGCGACTGTGGCATCACCGGCGACGGCGGCATTGCGGCAACGACCGCAGGCCGCGGCAAGGGCAGACTGGCGCGTAATCGCATGCCGCGCGGCAGGGCCTGCACATCCAACGCGCCACCCAGGCTGTGCAGGCGTGCGCGCATGCCGTCCAGGCCGTTGCCAGGCACGATCACGCCACCGCGGCCGTCGTCGGTGATCTCCAGCACCGCCTGCTCGCCGTGCGCGCGCAGCTGCACACGCACACGTTTTGCCTGGGCGTGGCGCTGCACATTGGTGGCCGCCTCGCGCACGACCAACGCAAGCGCGGTTTCGTGCTCGGGCGGCAACGCCAGCGGCTCCAGTTGTTGCTCCAGCGCAATGCCGTCCAGGTCCAGCAGCACGCGCGCCGATGCCAGTTCGGCAACCAGGCCGGCCGCACGGATGCCGGTGACCGCGCGTCGCACCTGCGCCAAGGCCTCGCGCGAGACCTGCGCCACCGCATCGATCTCGTCGCGTGCGGCCTGCGGGTCGCGCTCGATCAGGCGCGCGGCCAGATCGGATTTGAGCGCCACCAGCGACAAGGTGTGGCCAAGCAGATCGTGCAGGTCGCGGCCGATGCGCTCGCGTTCGGCGGTGGCCGCCAGCCGACGGACTTCGTCCTGCGAAAGGCGCAGCAACGCGTCCTTGCGTTCGTTGATGCTGTACACCGCGCCCACGGCCGCCATGCCCAGCACCGTCACCGGCATCCACACCAGCGCCTGCATGCTCAACCCGAGCCAGCGCGCCCAGCTCAGGTACAAGGCGTTCATCAGCAGCAACATCGCAAAGTGCCGCCACAACACATGCCGCGTGGAGGGGCGCAAGGTCAGGCAGGCGAAGACGAAATAGCTGAGCCCCGCCGAATACACCGGCAGCAAGGCAGCACTCAGCGCCGCCATCGCCCAGGCGTAGCGGTACAAGGTGCCGCGTGGCGCCAGCAACATGCGCGCGTAGAGCAGCACAAACACCGGGTAAGACGCCAGCGTGCACAACAGCCAGGTGCTATCGTAGCCACGCGCAGAAAACGCCGGCACCACGAACACCCAGGCCGACCAAAACAGGTGCACGCTATCCATCCACGGCGATTGCCCCTGCGCCAGCCGCGCGGCAACCTGCGAACTGGCGGCGGGACGAAGCCATGCGGGAAACCGGAGGCGCATCAGCGAAGATCCGTGTGGGTGAGCGGATTTTGCCACTGCCGGGCCCGTCTGCGTGCGGCTGCGTGCAGCTGCGTGCAGGACGACAGGGGTGAGCGGCCTCATGCATGCTCCTGGTGACTGCTGCGATGCGATCGCCCACCGAGGCTGCGATTCGCCTGCGCAGGCGCAAGCCAGACACGCGCGGTCTGTATATGCAAGGAAAGCATGCCGGTCACGGGTTGCCGAGGAGCCACCAGCATGGACGCCCGCCGCATTGGCGCACTAGTCGCCGGTGTCATGGTGTGCAGATGACAGCTGTCACTGGTGAGCGCGCCGCGCTGACCGCATGCTGCGCACCATCTGGCGGTGGCATCGGCGCATCGGCGCATCGACCGTTCGTCGCCCCAGCGCAGTTGGTGACTTCCGGCAGCTTGCGGCGTCGCCCGCAGACCGTCACATTTCGCGCAGCCTTCCGTCCTGGTCATCGATGAACACTTCCGCCGATCTGCTCAAGCAACTCCGCATCGACCGCCAGCGCCCCGCCACGCCGCCGCCCGTCCGCCGTACCGGCTGGATCCTCGCCGCAGTGATCGTCGTCATCGTGCTGGCCGCCGCCGCGTGGTGGTTCACGCGCCGCCCGGTGGTGAAGGTGCAGACCGCGCCGGTGGTGGCGATCAGCGCCGGCAGCAGCAGCGCATCGGTGCTGGACGCCTCCGGCTATGTGGTGGCACGACGCATGGCCACGGTGTCGGCGCAGGTCACCGGCAAGGTGCGCGAGGTGATGATCGAGGAAGGCATGCGCGTCGAACAAGGCCAGGTGATGGCCACGCTCGACCCGCTCGATGCCGATGCGCAGCGTAGCTTGTCGGCCTCGCAGTTGTCGGCCGCACGCAGCCAGGTCGACAACATGCAGGCGCAACTGGCGGTGGCCAATGCCGATGCCACGCGCCTGCAATCGTTGGTGGGTGCGCAGCTGGTGTCGCGCTCGCAATACGATCAGGCCATTGCGCAGCGCGATGCCTTGCGCGCGCAGCTGCAGAACGCCCAGCGCAACGTGCAGGTCGCCTCCGACCAGCTGGCCATTGCCGGTATCCGTTCGGACTTCAATGTGGTGCGCGCGCCGTTTGCCGGCGTAGTGACGGCCAAGGCAGCGCAGCCGGGCGAAATCGTCTCGCCGTTGTCGGCCGGCGGCGGCTTCACTCGCACCGGTATCGGCACCATCGTGGACATGGAATCGCTGGAAATCGAGGTGGAAGTGGGTGAGTCCTACATCGGCCGCGTGCAACCCAAGATGCCGGTGGAAGCGGCGCTCAATGCCTACCCGGAATGGAAGATCCCAGGCGAGGTCATCGCCATCATCCCCACCGCAGACCGCGGCAAGGCCACGGTGAAGGTGCGCGTGGCGCTCAAGGTCAAGGACCCGCGCATCGTGCCGGAAATGGGTGTGCGGGTCAGCTTTCTGGAGCAGGCCAAACCGCAGCAGGCAGCCAGGCCGCAAGGCGTGCGCGTCCCGGCCGCCGCATTGGTGGAGCGCGACACGCGCACGGTCGCGTTCGTGGTCGATGAGCACAACACCGTCAGCGCGCATGCCGTCACCACCGGGGTGATGGGCGAAGACAGGCAGGTGCTCTCCGGCCTGGCTGCGGGCGACAGCGTGGTACTGAATCCGCCGCAAGCCTTGAAGGATGGCGACAAGGTGACCGAAGCAGAGCCGAACGCGACCGAGTAACGCACAACCAAATACAGCGCACGCAGCAACCGCTCAGCGGGCACGGAACAGCGCGTTGATGGAAACGGCCGTGGTGCAGGCGCCTGCGCCGCGCTGCGACAGACGCGGTTGAAATCCAGTCACGCGGTAGCGACTGTGTGCTTGCGCATCTGCAGTCGCGATGTCCGTCAACATTTTCAGCCAGTGTCGTCGCACGCACGTTTCAGGCATCGGCAATGTGCGCCGTACATGGGTCGCCACAGCAGTCGATGCCTTGCCTGCACTCGCCAGATCGCTTCATCGCATTTCAGCTCGCCGTGTTACTGCAGTGCCGCATCACATCCGCAGTCGCTCTGCGCACTGCTTCATCTCTTCCATCGCACCGCCAGGAGTTGCCATGTCCGCTCTCGTCAGTTTGCGCAACATCACCAAGACCTACCAACGCGGCCCCGAGCAGGTGCAGGTGCTGCACGGCATCGATCTGGAAATTGCCAGCGGCGACTTCGTTGCGTTGATGGGCCCGTCCGGGTCGGGCAAGACCACCTTGCTCAACCTGATCGGCGGGCTGGACAACCCCAGCGGGGGCGAGATCGAGATCGAAGGCGAGCGCATCGACCGCATGAGCGGCGGTCAGCTGGCGACCTGGCGCAGTCACCACGTCGGTTTCGTGTTCCAGTTCTACAACCTGATGCCGATGCTCACCGCGCAGAAGAACGTGGAGCTGCCGTTGCTGCTCACCTCGCTCAATGCCGCCCAACGCAAGCGCAATGCCGAGATTGCATTGACCCTGGTCGGCCTGCAGGAGCGCCGCAACCACAAGCCCAGCGAATTGTCTGGCGGGCAGCAGCAACGCGTGGCGATTGCGCGCGCAATCGTCTCGGATCCCACCTTCCTGATCTGCGACGAGCCCACCGGCGATCTGGACCGCCACAACGCCGAAGAAATCCTGCGCCTGCTGCAGGAGCTCAACCGCGAACACGGCAAGACCATCGTGATGGTCACCCACGACCCCAAGGCCGCCGAATACGCCACCCACACCATCCATCTGGACAAGGGCGAGCTGGCCGACGCGCCGCTTGCACTGTAAGGGAGCGCTGCCATGAAGTATCTCTCGCTGGTATGGGCGCAATTGTTCCGCAGCAAGACACGCACCTTGCTGACCTTGCTCTCGGTGGTCGCGGCGTTTTTATTGTTCGGCATGCTCGATTCGGTGCGCGTGGCCTTCACCTCCGGCGGCAGCGTCAGCGGCGTGGACCGGCTGGTGGTGGCATCGCGCCTGTCGATCACCCAATCGTTGCCGATCAATCTGGAAAACCAGATCCGCAGCGTGCCGGGCGTGCGCGATGTGACCTCGGCAATGTGGTTCGGTGGCATCTACCGCGACCCGAAGAACTTCTTCCCGAATTTTTCGGTGGCGCCCAATTTCTTCGATGTGTACAGCGAATATCAGTTGCCGAAGGATCAGCTCAAGGCCTTCCAGAGCACACGCACCGGCGCGATCGTTGGCGAAAGCCTGGCCAAAGAAAATGGCTGGAAGATCGGCGACACCATCCCGCTGCAGGCCACCATCTTTCCGCGCGGCGGCAGCAACGACTGGCCGCTGCAACTGGTCGGCATCTTCCGCATGAAAGACCGCACGGTGGCCGCCAATCAGGAACGCCAGTTGATGATGAACTGGAAGTACTTCGACGAGTCCAACGACTACATCAAAAGCAGGGTGAGCTGGTACACGGTGACGCTGCGCAATGCCGACCAGGCATCGCGCGTGGCGCAGGCCATCGATGCGTTGTCGGCCAACTCCGACCATGAAACCAAGTCGCAGACCGAGTCGGCGTTTCAGCAGGCCTTCGTCAAACAGTTCGCCGATATCGGCCTGATCGTCACCTCGATCATGGCCGCGGTGTTCTTCACCTTGCTGCTGCTGACCGGCAACACCATGGCGCAGGCCGTGCGCGAGCGGATTCCGGAGCTGGCCACGCTCAAGACGCTGGGCTTTCAGGACCGCACCGTGCTGGGCCTGGTGATGGTGGAGTCGATGTTGCTGATCGGCCTGGGCGGTTTGATCGGCATGGGGCTGGCGGCGCTGGTGATCCCCGCGGTCGCCGCGCGCAGCGGTGGCCTGATGCCGACCCAGAGCGTGCCGCTGCAGACCTGGTTGGTCGCCTTCGGGCTGATGGCCGGCATCGGCATCGTGGTAGGTGTGCTGCCGGCATTACGCGCGCAGCGCTTGAAGATCGTCGATGCACTCGCCGGCCGCTGACAGGAGCATGCACATGCAACGCAAATGGAAAGATCGTGGGATCAACGCGCTGTCGGTCGTGCTGCTGGCAATCGGGCTGGCTGCCTGGATCGCATTGCCGTGGTTGGTGCTGCTGCCGATCGGTGGATTGCTGGCGGTGTGGCTGGTGGCCACACGCAGCGGGCGGCTCTCGCTGGCTGCCGCACGCATCGGCATCGCCACGTTGCCGCAGCGCTGGGGGTCCAGCTCGGTGATCGTGGTCGGCATCGCCGGCGTGGTCGGCGTGCTGGTGGCAATGCTGGCGATGGGCCAAGGCTTCCAGGCCACGCTCAACAGCACCGGCGACGAGACCACCGCGATTGTCCTGCGCGGCGGTTCGCAGGCGGAGACCAACTCGGTGATCACCCGCGACCTGGTGCCGCTGATCGGCAGCCTGCCCGGCATCACCGTAGATGCCAACGGCCGCCCGATGCTGTCGCCGGAACTCTCGCAAGTGGTGAACATCGCCTCCCGCTCCGACGGCACCGACGTCAACGCACAACTGCGTGGCGTGGGCGAACAGGCCTGGGCCGTGCATGACAAGGTCAAGATCGTGCAAGGCCGCCACTTCAACACCGGCCTGCGCGAAATGGTGGTGGGCAAGGGCGCGTTGAACCAGTTCCGCGGATTGGAGCTGGGCAAGACGCTCACGCTTGGCAGCCAGCAATGGACCGTGGTGGGCGTGTTCGCCTCCGGCGATGCGCACGATTCGGAGCTGTGGACCGACGCGCAGACGCTGGCCACCACCTACAACCGGAGCGCCTATCAGTCGATCAGCGTGCGCACCAACGGCAAGGCGGGCTTCAGCGCGTTCAAGACCGCCATGGCCGCCGATCCGCGGCTCAAGCTGGATGTGGAAACCACCCGCGCCTACTACAGCAAACAGGGCGGCGGCTTGAACAAGTTGATCAACATCCTGGGCACGGTGATCGGGGCGATCATGGCAGTGGGCGCGGTATTCGGCGCGCTCAACACGATGTATGCGGCGGTGGCCACGCGCGCGCGCGAGATCGCCACCATGCGTGCGATCGGCTTCCGTGGCACGCCGGTGATCATGGCGCTGATGCTGGAAACCATGCTGCTGGCATTGCTGGGCGGGCTGCTGGGCGGGGCGATCGCCTGGGCAGCGTTCAACGGCTACACCGTCTCCACGCTGGGCAGCAACTTCAGCCAGGTGGTGTTCCAGTTCAAGGTCTCGCCGGAGCTGCTATGGAGCGGGCTGAAATGGGCGCTGGGCATCGGCCTGGTGGGCGGGCTGTTTCCCGCGCTGCGTGCCGCGCGTCTGCCGTTTACCACGGCGTTGCGTGAGGTGTAGGCGGGCCTTGGCCCGCCGGGAATGGGGAATGGGAAGTTGGATGGCGACCGCCGCGGCAAAGCGCACGGCGGCTGCGTCTGAACGCATTGCAGGCTGTCATGGTTTTGTCACCGCAGTGCGGTAGATGCGCGGGCCGGGCAGGCCGTAGTCTACTCGGCTGTTTGCTCCATCGATCGATCGCCATGACGCGCCTGCTTGTGCTGGTCTGCGCCTGCCTGTGGCTGGCCGGCTGCTCCTCTTCTTCGACCTCGCTCAGCGAGCGCCTGGTTGCGCCCGGTGGCACCTCGCCGCTGCTGGACGAAGAACGCATCGCCGCCACCATCGCCACGGTGCCCAACCGCAGCGGCCATGTGGTGACGCGCGATGGCGTGCCGATCTTCTGGCGTGCGATCGACCCGGGTCGGTATGCCATGCACTACCGCTACATGGGGCAGCGCGCCGACCCGGCGCATGCGCTGGACGTGGATTTCAGTTTCAAGGCACCGACTGCCAAGCCGCCAGCGCCGCGCGGCACGGTGGTGCTGCTGCACGGCTGGATGATGGATGGCGACTCGCTGCTGCCCTGGTCGCTGCAGCTTGCGCAGGCCGGCTACCGCGTGGTCACCATCGACCTGCGCAACCATGGCCATTCTGGCGGCGGGCCATCCGGCTACGGCACGCGCGAGTCCGACGACGTCATCGATGTGCTCGACGCCCTGCAGCCGCGCGGCGAAATCCGCGGACCGCTGTATCTGTTCGGTATTTCCTACGGTGCGGCCACCGCGCTGTTTACCGCCGACAAACTCGGTCCGCGCGTGACCGGCGTGGTGGCGATGGAATCCTTCGCCAATGCCGGGCGCGGCATCCGCGACATGGTGCCGCACCTGCTCTCCAGCCAGCCGCACGGGTGGCATGGGCGGGCGGTGGCGGCGTATGCACGCTGGCGCTATGCCGACCAGAATATCGACGCGGTGATTGCAGCAGCCGACACCCAGCTCAAGCTGGACCTGGACCGTGTCGATGTTGCGCACGCCCTGGCCGACACGCGCAGCTGCGTGCTGCTGTTGCACGGCGATGCCGATCAGCACATTCCAGTGGCGCATGGCCGTGCATTGGCCCTGGCCAGCGCGCGTGCGCATTACCTCGAACTGCCTGGCGAAAACCATTTGAGCCTGCCACTACGGCTGGACTTGCTCGGCGGGCCCATCGATCAATGGCTGGCGCAGGTGCAACAAGACCCCAGCCATTGCCCTGCACCGCAGGCGCTGCCCGCGTCCACGCTGGCAGTGGCCAGCCCGTTAGCACCACCGCGCAGTTGAGCGCGGCAATTACGGCACGCTGACGCGAAGTAATCGCACCGATGAATGCCATACGCACTGCGTGCGGTGGCGCTGACTCAGCGCGTCACCGCCGGCTGCCGCGCACGCACCACGCTGTCGCCGACAAACAACAGCAAACCCACCCAGATTGCGGCGAAGCCAATCGCGCGCCCCTGGTCGAACGGCTCGTGGAAGAACCACACGCCCAGCAGCAACTGCAGGCTCGGCGCAATGTATTGCAGGATGCCCACCAACGACAGCGGAATGCGTCGCACGCCGTAGGCGAAACCGATCAACGGCAGCGCCGTCACCACGCCGCCGAAGATCAGCATCGCATCGGTCCGCAGGCTCCAGCCGCTCAGGAAGGCGCCGCCATGGCCCTGCTCGCCCCACGCCGCCAGCAACAACGCCGGCACGAACAGATACACGCTTTCCACGCCCAGCCCGGCCACCGCATCCACCGCCACCAATTTGCGCAGCAGCCCGTAGATACCGAAGGACACCGCCAGCCCCAAGGCAATCCACGGCGGCGCGCCGGCATCGATGGTCAGCCACAGCACGCCCGCTGCCGCGCAGGCCACCGCCACCCACTGGATGCGCCGCAGGCGCTCTTTCAACACCAGCACGCCCAGCAAGACGCTCAGCAGCGGGTTGATGAAGTACCCCAGGCTGGCCTCGATCACATGCCCGGCATTGATCGCCCAGATGTACAGGCCCCAATTGAAGGCGATCGCCACGCTGCTGCCGGCCAGCATGCGCAGCGCGCGGGGCTGCGCGGCGATGCTGCGCCACCAGCGCAGGCCCGAGCTCGCCAGCAGCCAGGCCACCACCAGCACCGTGCTCCACACGATGCGGTGAGCGATGATCTGCAGCGACGGCACCGCCTTGAGCAGATGCCAGTACACCGGCACCAGCCCCCACAGCACGAAGGTGGAGGCGGTGATCAACAATCCGCGGCGCGCGTCCTGCGACGACACCGCGCTCATCGCCGCGCCTTGGCGAAGGTGACCACCAGCACGCCGGCCAGGATCACCGCCATCGCACCGATGTCATGCGCGCTGAAGCGCTCGTGCCCGAGCCAGGCACCCAGGCTGACCGCAATCACCGGGTTGACGTAGGCGTAGCTACCGGCAAGCGCAGGGCGCACGTGATGCAGCAGCCACACGTAGGCGGTGAACGCCACGATCGAGCCGAACACGCACAGGTACGCCACCGCCAGCAGCCCTTGCGGACTCGGCCACACCTGCGGGCGCTCGCCGATCAACAGGCCGGTACTGACCAGCAGCACGCCGCCGCACAGCATCTGCCCGGCGGCGGTCATGAATGGCGAAGGCAGATCGCGGCCGCGCGACCACACCGAGCCGAATGCCCAGCCGATCGGTGCGATCAGCAACAACACCAGGCCACCCGGCGTCGCGGTCAGGCTGCTGCCGGCGTTGAGCCACACCACGCCCAGAAAGCCGATCACGATGCCCAGCCATTCGCCGCCGCTGGCATGCTGCCCGCGCAAGGCGCCAAACAACGCCATCCACAACGGCACCGAGGCCACCGCGGTCGCGGCCAGCCCCGACGACACGCTGCGCTCGGCCAGCACCACCATGCCGTTGCCGAGCAGCAGCAACGCCGCGCCCATCAGCGCCACGTTCTTCCACTGCGCACGCGTTGGCGCCGCCACACCGCGCCAGCGCAACACGCTGTAGAGCACGCTGCCGGCAACGATGAAACGTGCGCCGGACACCATCGTCAGCGGCTGCGCGCCACCTTCCAGCGCGAATCGGATCGCCAGATAGGTCGAGCCCCACACCACGTAGACCAGCAACAAGGCGAGAACGACCAACCCGCTGCGCGCAGGCGCGGCAGCATCGTGAGAGGAAGACATCGGAACAGGGCCAAGGAGTGCAGCGGAAGCTTCAATTCTAGAGCACATGCGCACGCCTACGTCGCACACGGCCGGCAGCCGGCAGCCGCCTAACGCGCTATGGTGCACACCAGCCCGCATCCGAGAATGCATATGCAGCGTCGCCTTACCTGGCTGGCAGCCGCCGCCGCCCTGACCATAGTTTCCACCACGGCACTAGCACGCGCCCCCGAGCCTTGGGAGCTCAGCGGGAGCAAGCTGATCGATGCGGGGCTGGACGGATCATTGGCGCCGGAAATCACCGCGCCGGAGCAACGCGAGTTCAAGGTCCTTGTCTCGGCCAGCCGCGCTGGCGCCTATCTGCTCGGCGTTGCCAGTGCCAGCTACCGCACACAGTGGTGCATGCCGGCAGGCAAGGCAGGCACGCCGGATCTGCAGGCGATCATCGCCGACATCGGCGCGCTGCCCGACGCACGCCAGGACGACGCCGCGCCCGACTTGATCATCGAGGCGCTGGCCAAACGCTATCCGTGTGGCGGAGGTGCCAGAAGCAAGCGTGCCGCTAGCGGCAAGTGACGCAGCGCCGGCAAGCCGTAGCGCACGTCTATCGGCAGCCGCTCAATGCTTGGCATCACTCACAACGCCGGGCATTTGGAGTTGGAGCGGCGACCAAGCCGTAACGAGCAGTCGCCGGCAGGCATCGACGGAACACAGGAGCCGCAGCGTATGCGTGTGCATGCCGCATCGTGCGCCGGCTGCGCCTACCTTGCGGCGAGCGCAGTCGTTTCATCAGCCATTCTTCGCTGCTTTGTCGAGGGCGCACTGCCCTCTCACCGCTACGCGCTTACTTGCGCACCGCCTCGCTCTTGGCACGGATCGCCTTGAATTCCGAGCCATCCTGCCAGCTCGGCCACTGCCGGCCGTTGGCCAGCGCCACGCCCACGTCGTAGACCAGCGTAGTGTCGGCGGCATGGCCGCTGGCATCCCATTGCGGGGTCCAGCGATCACACGGCTGGTGATAGCAGTCGGCGAAATACTTATCGCGCAGTGCCTTGCCTGCCGCGACGCCGCCGTCGAGCATGTCCAGGCCGGGGCCGGCGGTGATCGCCGGCACACCCATGCGCGCGAACGCAAAATGATCGGCGCGGTAGAAGAAGCCTGCTTCCAGATTCGGGTCCGGCGAATAGCTGCGACCACGCGCCTTGGCGGCGGTTTCCAGGTCGCCTTCCAGCGACACCCGCCCACGTCCCCACGAGGCGATGTCGCGGGTCGGACCATCGGGGCTGAACATTTCCATGTTGAGCACGGCCACGGTCTTGTCCAACGGTGCCAGCGGATGCGCGGCGTAGTAGTTGGCGCCGAGCAGGCCCTTTTCTTCGGCAGTCAAGGCAATGAAATACAACGTGCGCTGCGGCTTGGGGCCGGCTGCGAACACGCGCGCCAGTTCCAGCACGCTGGCCACGCCGGTGGCGTTGTCCACGGCGCCGCGTCGAATCGTATCGCCACTGGCATCGGCCTTGCCGATCCCGAAGGCATCCCAATGCGCGGAGAAGATCACCGTCTCATCCGGATGCTGGCTGCCGGTGAGCTTGGCCACCACGTTATGCGTGACCACACGCTCGCGCCTGAGCTTGAAATCCACCGACAACGTCGCATCGCCCAGCGCCACAGGCGCGAAGCCGCGCTGCTGCGCACGTGCCTTGGCCTGTTCGAAATCCAGGCCGGCCTGCTTGAACAACGACACCGCCAGTGGACGCTGCATCCAGCCGCGCACCGGCACGTGCTGCGCGCGGGCATCGGCATCGCTGCGCTCGATGTCGAACAACGGCGACATGCCCGAACTCTGCACCGTGCCCCAGCCATACGCCGCCGGCGCTGTCTCATGCACGATCAACACCCCGGCCGCACCGCGCCGCGCGGCCTCTTCATATTTGTAGGTCCAACGGCCGTAATAGGTCACGGCCTTGCCGTCGAACGCGCCCGGCTGCGGCGATTCGAAATCGGCATCGTTGATCAGCACCACCGCAATCTTGCCGCCCAGGTCCACGCCCTTGTAGTCGTCCCATTGGCGCTCTGGCGCACTGATCCCGTAACCGACGAAGACCAGTGGCGCGTTCTTCAACGCGACCGCCTGCTGCGGGCGCAGGCTTTGCAGGGTCACATCGCTGCCATTGACCAGCGCCCGCGTCTTGCCGCCGACGCGCAGGCTTGCGCGCACCGGGCCATCCACCTGCGCGCGCACCAGCGGCACGGCCTGGGTCCAGCCGCCCTGCTCGCCACCTGGCTCCAGGCCGGCCGTCTTGAACTGTTCCACTAGGTAATCGACCGTACGCTGCTCACCGGCGCTGGCCGGCGCGCGGCCTTCAAATGCGTCCGACGCCAGCAGGCGCACATGCCGCGACAATGCCTCGGCATCGATGCCGCCGCCCGGCAGATCGTTGGCGGCCTGCGCCACACCTCCCACAAACAGGCAGGCAGACAACAGCAGGATGCGCATCGGATTCACGGTGAGGCCTTGCAACGGTAGATGACACATAGTTTACAAGCGTGCAGCCAACGCCGGAGCGCCACGATGCGAAATTGCGTTCGGTCGCAGCGACTGCGCGCATGGCAAGAGGGGCTAGCACCACCACTGCGCAGCCGCCAGGCGGGCGCGGCCCGTGCTCGGAATCGGCATGCACCATGCATCCGCTGCGGCTCTGAGCGCGCCGTCCACACCCACCTGACGACGACTCGCCATGTTTCGTTAGCCACTCCAAGAGCGAATGATCTGCGGTTTGGCTGCAAGGCTCTTGCCGGACATCGCGGCACCTTCGAGGTGGCGCGCTCTATGAACTTCCCAATGCAAGCCGAGGACCGTAGAGCTTTGAAGAAGGTCACCGACGCACTGTCTGGCGCGGTGCCCTCGCCGCTTGCGGGCATGGACGTCGCCACCGAGCCCCATGGATGGGTCACGGCGTGTCCCGCAAGCGGTGAGGACACCGCGCGCTCTAACGGCCCGGCGTTCAAACAACGCCACCAATCGCTAAAACGCTTGAGAGAGCTTGCTAGCAGTTCCACGCGCACTAACGCGTACGCACCGCACGATCCAGCCAACAGCCCAGACCTTGCGCGTTGAGCTCGATATCTGTTGCCAGCAGTCGCTCCACGGCGGCATCGTCCAACCGACATCCATGCTGGCGTGCGCGCTCCAGGTACAACGCGGTCAATGCCGCCACCATGCAGCGATGTCTGTCCGGTCGCTGCGCGCAGCCCAGCGCAATGTCGGTCATCGCATGAATCTGCTCGCCCAGCGCCTGCGCCAACGGTTCTGGCGAGGTGACACGGCCGTAATGGGTCAGATACATCGCCTGCGGTGCGGCGTCCATCAGGCGCGCGATCGACTGCAGCATGGCTTCGGGTTCGAACTGCACAGGCGAAGACGTCGGCAGGATGAAAGCGCCGCGCGCGCTGTCCAATTGGCGATACGACAGGCCGAATGTGTCGCCGGTGAACCAGCTGCGGCTGCGCGCATCCCACACGCATAGATGATGGCGCGCATGTCCAGGCGTCTCGATGGTGCGCAGCACGCGCTCGCCCAGCATCACGGTATGACCCTCACCCGCCGCGACCACACGCTCGGCCGGCACCGGCTCGATGATGCCGTAGTTGCGCGCCATGTCCGCCTCGCCATACACCGCGGTGGCACCGGCAATCAGCCGCGCAGGGTCGACCAGGTGCGGCGCACCGCGCGGATGCACCAGCACCTGCGCATGAGGCAAATGCCGCAACAACGCCCCTGCCCCGCCGGCATGATCCAGATGCACATGGGTCAGGATCAACCACTCCACCTGCGCTGGCGACAACCCGGCCGCCCGCACGGCGGCCAGCATCTGCGGTACCGACAGCGAGGTACCGCAATCGATCAGGGCAGCCCGCTGCGCTTCGACGACCAGATACGCCGCATCGAATTGCACGCCACCAAAGCCGGTATCGATGGTGTGGATGTTGAACTCGGCTGTCGCTGTCATTCGCACCCCGCAGCAGCTGTAGGAAATGCAGTGTAGGCCCAAGCCTGGCGTCGCTGTCGTGCATGTCGCAACAGGCACGACCTTACGCACCGCAATCATCCACCTCTACGCCTGCTGCGCAGCGCAGGTCACGCCTCGCGCAAGGCGTCCATCGCAGCAAGAATCACGTCGACATCCACTTGCGCATGCACGCCCGGCAGCTGCAAATCGCTGGCCTGCGCGGCCTGTTTCAGCCGCGCGATCACCTGTCCGGCATCGCGTGGCGAAGCGAAGCCATCGCTCTGCAGCAGCAATGCACCCGCGCCATCGTTCAACTTGAAGTAGAACTGGCCATCGCTTTCACGATATTGCTTGAACATCGGCAGTGCGATCTTTTCGCTGGCCTGCACCGCCGCGGTGGCGGCCTGGCTGGACAGATCGCGCAGGCCCACCGCGTTGCGCAACTCCGCCAGCAGCGGGGTGGCGTAGCGCGCGCGCAGACGCGCGCCGCCGGCGCGAAGAATCGCTTCGATCTTGGCTGGCTCTGCCATCAACGCCTCGTAGCGCGTACGCAGCGGCGCAATCTCTTGATCGATCCGCTCGAACAATTGCTGCTTGGCATCGCCCCAACCGATGCCGTCTGCAAACGCCTGCGCAAAGGCGGCAGATTCCTGCGGCGTGGCAAATGCCTGATACAGCTGAAACAACGCCGACCCCTGCGTGTCCTTCGCTTGGCCCGGGGCGCGCGAATCGGTAAGGATGGAAAACACCAGCTTGCGCAATTCCTCGCGCGGTGCGAACAGTGGAATGGTATTGCCATAGCTCTTGCTCATCTTGCGGCCATCCAGGCCCGGCAAGGTGGACACCTGCTCGTCGATCACCGCTTCGGGTAAGGTGAAAAAGTCGCGCCCGTAGACATGATTGAAACGCTGCGCGAAATCGCGTGCCATTTCGATGTGCTGGATCTGGTCGCGCCCCACCGGCACCCGGTGCGCGTTGAAGATCAAGATATCGGCCGCCATCAGCACCGGATACATGAACAAGCCTGCGGTAACCCCGGCATCCTCGTCCTCGCCATCGGCGCGGTTCTTGTCCACCGCCGCCTTGTAGGCATGCGCGCGATTGAGGATGCCCTTGCCGGCCACGCAGGTCAGCAACCACATCAACTCGGTGGTCTCGGGCACATCGGACTGCCGGTAGAACCACACCTTGTCCGGATCCAGGCCGCAGGCCAGCCAGGTGGCGGCGATTTCCAGCGTCGAACGCTGCGTGCGTGCCGGGTCCTGTGCCTTGATCAGGCTATGCAGATCGGCCAGGAAATAGAAGCTCTCCGCATCGGCGCCTGCACTGGCCTGGATGGCCGGGCGGATTGCACCGACGTAGTTGCCCAGATGCGGGGTGCCGGAGGTGGTGATGCCGGTAAGGACACGGGTGGTCATCTACGTCATGCCAGGGTGGGATAGCCCCCAAGTTTAGCGGTTCCGCACTTTTGCCACTGCCGCAGGCGCGCCGGGGAGTCGGCTCGACGCTTCAACGCAGAACGGGCCGCATCAGGCGGCCCGTCGTCTGCAAGTTGCTCGCCTCGATCGGCGGCAGAATGGCACACCGTCGTCAGGTGTCGTCGCGCAGCGACTTTTCGAACGCGCGCACTTCCGTCTGGGCGCGGTCGCGATCCCAGCCGTAGCGTTCCTGGAGCTTGCCCTGCAGATATTCGGCATTGCCTTCGGCAACCTTGAAATCGTCGTCGGTAAGATCGCCCCACTTGGCCTGGGCCTTGCCCTTCAACTGGGTCCACTTACCGGAAATGATGTCAGTGTTCATGCGATGACTCCGCTGGTGCGGTCGCGATTGACCGTGGCGCCAGCGTGCCCACGCGGGCGTTGGCACTGGATCAAAAGGTGTCAAACCGCTGATCACCGCACTGAACCGTTGCCCACTCCCGTCGCTGGTCTCACTCACATGCCGTGCCGTGTCGCGCCGCGCCTTCCACGTCAGCGCGCACAAAAAACGGGCCTTGCGGCCCGTTTGTTCGCATGCGGCGTCGGATTACTTACGCGCTGCGTCTTCCACCTTCTCGCCAGCGCCCTGCACGTCCTTGCCGGCACCTGCGACGGTGTTGCAACCCGCCAGCATTCCCACCGACAACATCGACAGCACCAGCAGCACAATTGCACGCTTCATAACACACTCCTCATGGGTAAAGCGGCGCGTTGCCGCAGATCGATCAATTCAACAAGACCACGCGATGTGACGGATCAGCACTTACCGTCGCTGCATTTTTCGGCCGTTTTCTCGACCTTGTTGCCCGCACCCTGCATGTCCTTGCCGGCGCCGGCCACGGTGTTGCAGCCCGTCATCACGCCGGCCGAAAACAGGCCCAGCACCATCAGTGTCAGCAGTCGCTTCATCGCTCGTCCTCGTTCAATACGGTGCCAGCTCACCTGGCTTGGCGCCAAATCTGACTGCGCGGCCGTGGATTTGATGTGAACGCGTCGCGGTGCGCTCGGTACGGCATCAATCCCGCATCAGCGTCGACTTTCCGAACAGGCTTTCGACCAGATCCACCGCCAGCTCGGCGGTCGCGTTACGGTTGTCCAGCACCGGGTTGAGTTCGACGATATCCAACGACCCCATGCGCCCGGTGTCGGCAATCATCTCCATCACCAGTTGCGCCTCGCGGTAGTTGGGGCCACCGGGCACGGTGGTGCCCACGCCCGGCGCGATGCTGGGGTCGAGGAAATCCACGTCGAAACTCACGTGCAGGTGCGTATCGGCGCTCATGCCCTGCAATGCCGCTTCCATGGTGCGCTTCATCCCGGCTTCGTCGATGTAGCGCATGTCGTACACATCGATGCGGTGCTGCTTGATCAGCCGCTTCTCCTCCGGGTCCACCGAACGGATGCCGATCTGCCGCACCTGCTCGGGCAACAACGCCGGCGCACTGCCGCCCAGGTGCGTCAGCGCCTCGGGGCCCAGCCCGCACAGGCAGGCCACCGGCATGCCGTGCACGTTGCCCGAAGGGGTCACCTCGCTGGTGTTGAAATCCGAATGCGCATCCAGCCACAGCACCCGCAACGGCCTGCCCTGCTCACGGCAGTACTTGGTCACCGCCGTGATCGCGCCGATGCCCAGGCAATGGTCGCCACCGAGCATGATCGGCATGCGCCCGGCACGCAGTTCGGCGTAGCTGGCGTCCATCAGCGCCTGGTTCCACGCCACCACTTCGTCCAGATGCCGGTAGCCTGCCTGCGGCGCCTGCCAGGGATTGCGCGGACCATCCAGATTGCCCAGATCGCGCACCTCCACGCCGCGGCCGACCAGCGCCTCCTGCAGGCCGGCGATGCGTAGCGCCTCCGGCCCCATGCGCGCACCGCGATGGCCCGCGCCGATGTCGGTGGGTACGCCAATCAGGGAAACCGGCACGTACTGCGTTGCCATGCGTTGCTCCAGTAACGATAAGGCCGTGCAGTCTAGTTGCCCGCCCGCACAGTGACGCGCGGCAGCGCAGCACGCATGTCGCCGGTACTGAACAGTGCGAGCAAACGCGGGGTTTAGATCTGCCTCGTCGCGCCGCTATCGTGACGTGCCAGGGCACTTTGTGGCGCACCGGACTTTGCCGATTCTGCCTGTCTGACCGCCCAGTTAAGCATCACGGGCGGGCGTGACAGCCTGCTCGGATCCGGGTGGTATGGTGCGCCGCCCGGCGCGGCACACCACGCACGTACGCGCTCGGGCCATCACGCAACAGGGGGAGTTTCATGCCGCACAACGCCGTCAACCAGGTCGTCAAGGCTGCCGTAGGCGAAGTCCCGCGGGCATTGCATTTCTACGATCTGCAGCGCATCGGTCACGAATTTGCGCAGACCATCGAACGTGAGCCGGGCATCCGCCTGTTGATGCTCTCCACTGCAGACGGGCGTGCCATTACCGAGCGTTCCAGTCTGGAGGTGGACAGTCGCCGGCTTGCCGCGATGGCCAATTCGTTCCTGACCCTGGGCGAGACCCTGGCGCGCGAATCCAGCCTGAAAGAGGCCGATTACGCGACCATCAGCACGCGTGCCGGGCAACTGGTGCTGATCCGCATCCGCGCCGACAAGCCGCTGACGCTCACCGCAGTGGGCAGTGGCGACATCAATGCCGCTGCGCTGTTGTTCAATGCCCGCGATTGCGCCGGCCGCCTCGCCTCCGTGTTGACCCCGCCGCAAGGCTGAGCACTTGGCACTGTTTGTGCATGCCGCAAGGCACCCATTCCTCATCGTTTGTAAGGACCACACGTGTCAAAACTCAATCTGGAACACCTGCATTCGCTGGCCGGCTTCGTCGGCGCGGCGCTGGTCGATAGCGACAGCGGCATGGCGCTGGGCATGACCGGCGGTGCCGAGCTCAACCTGGAATTGGCGGCGGCCGGCAATACCGAAGTGGTGCGTGCCAAGCGCCGTATCGCCGAGCAGCTCGGCCTGAACGACACCATCGAAGACATCCTGATCACCCTTGCACGCCAGTACCATCTGCTGCGCCCACTGGAAAGCAACAGCACGCTGTTCCTGTATGTGGTGCTGGACCGCGCCAAGGCCAACCTGGCCATGGCCCGTCACGAGCTCAAGGCGTTCGAAAAGACTCTCGATTTCGGTTGATGCCGACAGCGCGGTGCCAGCGCATCGCCTGACCCAGCCTGCCGGTGCAGACCGGCAGGCATCTCGTAATCCAATGCGCCGCGACCGCGCCAGCTCATGACCACACCCATCCACGCCATGCGGGTCGCCACGGCCGGCCTGGACCTGCTGCACACCACACGCCTGAAGCTGGCGTGCTCGCTGCTGCTCGCCGAACGCATCGACGTGCAGTTGGGCCAATGGCCGCAGCACGCAGCCGATGTGGTGGTACTGGGCCTGGACAGCGCCGATGGCTTGGCCGCCTGGCAGGCGTTGCAGGGGCAACCGGTGCGTGTGCTGGTGGTGTCGCGCACGCCCATGGCCGGCGCGTGGATCAAGCACGGCGCCACCGTGCGCGAACTCAACGAACACATGCGCCTGCTGTTGTCCTCGCCGCACGCCACCCCGGTCGCGGAGCCGGCATTGCTGCTGCGGCATTGCCGCGGCGAATTCGGTGCCGGCGCAGTGACGCTGCAGCATGGGCAGTTGCACGTGCGTGTGGACCCGAGCAATGGTTGCGTGCAGTTGCCGGCTGGCGTGGCGCTGGCGGAGGTGATCGCCGCGCTGGACCGCTCGGGCTGGCACGTCGTGCCCGACCTCGCCGCGACCGCGTTACCTCAACGTATTTCCTTCGAAGCGCTGTTTTTCGCCCTGCCCGAGCATCTGCGCCAGGCGCTGCCGGCAGTGGAACCCGGCCATGCGCTGCAATTGCGTCAGTGGCCGGAGCTAACTGCAGAAACCAGTTCGCCAGCCCAGTTGCTGGCCATTGCCCACCTGCATGCACGCCCCTGGCGCCCGCAGGCGCTGGCCAATGCTTGCAAGCTGCCGCTGCAAACGGTGGAATGCCTGTTCGCCGCTGCACTTGCCAGCGGCCTCGCCCAGACTGCGGAGATTCCCGTGCCTGCAACGCAGCGTCGCCCAGACGGCGGCAACACGCGGTTCTTTTCCTGGGTCGCACGTCGGTTCGGCCTTTCCCTCTTCCAGGGGCAGTCATGAGTCTTCCAGCCAACAAGCTGGTGTTCGTCGGCGGCATGGGCGCCGGCAAGACCACCGCAGTGCGCTCCATCTCCGATGTGGAGCCGGTCAGCACCGAAATGCCGCTCAGCCAGGACGCGTACGGCGACAAGACCTACACCACCGTCGCGCTGGACTACAGCTCGATCGAGCTGGAAGACGGCGAACTGCTGCACGTCTACGGTGTGCCAGGCCAGAAATACCTGGATTTCATGTGGCCGCTGGTGTGCGACGGTGCGCTGGGTGTGATCGTGCTGACCAACGCACGCGACCCGCAGATGCTCACAGCCACGCTGGAGTTGTTGCGCGAGTTTTCGCAGATCGCACCCGAGGCCAGCCTGGCGGTGGGCATCACCATGACCGATGAAGTCGAGGATTTCCTGGTGCCGCCCTTTCGTGAGGCCCTGGTGGCCGAAGGCTTCCGCGTGCCGGTCATGCGCGTGGATGCGCGCTCGGCCACCCAGATCACCTTCCTGGTGAAGTCGCTGCTGTCCTACCGCTACACCTCGGCGACCAGCTGATCGAAAGCGCGCCTGGCGCGGGCGCTGGGCACGGCAGGCAAGACAAGGAATCTGGTCACGACGGTGCCTGAGAGGGCGTCACGCGGGGGATGCCGCCTCTAGGGTGGCGGCGACGCGTCCGTCTTCCTTGAAGCCAAAAACACGACTCAGTCGCGATGTGCGTGTGCAGTGTGTCTGACTTGTTCAGTATGGCCCGCGGCCAGAAGCCGGGATATCGGGACATTTCCGACATCGCGCAGGACATACCGGCGATAAGAGTTAGGCAATATCCGCCCCGGCGCGCCTCAGATCTTTCGGCTTCACCCCGTCGCGTTGCCGCCGCGCCCCGCCAGGCACGTCACGGCAGCGCTCGCACTGCATCGTCGCGTATCCCACATGTCCTGCGGCTGATTTTCGCCAGCGCGGGTGTCGCGAAGACTGCATGCTCGCCATTGCTGCTGGCGGTAGGGTCCATCGCCACGATCAGATAAAGTAGCGCGATGACAATCGAACTGAAGCCCGGCGGCTTGCTGATCGCCATCGAAGGCATCGACGGCGCCGGCAAGACCACCCTCGCCCGCCGCCTGGTCACCACACTGGAAGCGGCCGGCGCGCGCGTCGTGCTGAGCAAGGAGCCCACCAACGGCCCCTGGGGCACCCAATTGCGCCAGTCCGCCGCCACCGGCCGCCTGAGTGCAGAGGAAGAAGCCGAACTGCTCATCCGCGACCGCCACGAGCACGTGGACACGTTGATCGCGCCCGCGCTGGCACGTGGCGACATCGTCATCCTGGACCGCTATTTCCCATCGATGGTGGCCTACCAGGGCGCGGCCGGTCTACCGCTGGACGAACTCCTGGAGCGCAACGCCTTCGCGCCGCGCCCGGACGTCCTGCTGCTGCTCGACCTGCCCCCGCCCACCGGCCTGGCCCGTATCCGCGCCCGCGGCGATGCGCCAAACCACTTCGAAACCCAGGACAACCTGGAACGCTGCCGCACGATTTTTGCCGCGCTGGAATTACCCGGCAAACACGTGGTGGACGCCAGCGCCGATGCCGACAGCGTGCTGCGCCAGGCCCACGCCATCATCGTGGCCGCGTTGGCCGACCGACTGAGCGGCGATGCAGCACACACAGACACCGGCAAGGCCGCGCTGGAACTGCTCTCGGCCGGCCGCCCGGCCTGAATGCTGCACCTCGCATCGCGCGATCAACATCGCGCGATGACGTGACATGGTGCGAGCCACTTGAAGCGGCTACCAAAACGACGCGAGCAGCCTTCAGGCGAGCGTGGATAGCGCGCTCGGAACCGGAGTGCGACCCATACGCCCGCTCACACAACGCTGAGCACGTTACCGTCTGTTGGGACAGATGGCGGCAAGCAACGCGCCATCGTGCTCGGCAACGAGTTGATGCAAGGATCCCACGCCGCATCGCGTGCTCGAGCTGCAGCAACGTCGACCGTGATTGTCACGATGCATGGATCGAAGATGGTGCCGACACCCGGATTCGAACTGGGGACCTACCGCTTACAAGGCGGTTGCTCTACCAACTGAGCTATGCCGGCGAAGGCAGGCGCGTTGCGCGCCGGTGCGCATTCTAGCGCAGCGCGGCGCAATCTAGCGAACGCTGACGCGTGGCGCCGGCAGCCCCTTGCAGGGCACTGGTGGCCGCACTGGTGCGGACATCGATCCACCACCGCGATTGCCCGTTGCCGCTGGGCACCAGTTGCGCCGGGAATCCTGCGCCGACCAGGCTGGCCTGGCGCCGCTCGGCGCGCTCGCGGCTCTGGTACTGGCCCAGCGCCACGGTGTTGTCCTCGCCCTGCGCGATCACGTAGTAGTCGCCCATCCCGGCCGCGGCAATGCGCTTGACCAAGGCCTGCGCAGCCGCGCGATCGCCCACATTGGGCAACATCACCCGAAACGTGCTGATGCCGGCGTCCTTGTCCTCGCGCACGCTGGCGCGACTGGCCTGCCCACGCACGCGTGCCAGCGCGGCATCGGCATCGGCGCGTGCCGCAAAGGGTCCCAGGCTGGCGCAGCGCTCTGCGGCAGGCGGGGATGGCGTGGGCGATGCTTGTGCAGCCGTCGCGGCGACGCCATTGGCTGGTGTCGCAGCAGCGTTCGCCGCCGCTTCCGATGCACCGCGCGGCGCTTCCGCTGCAGCAGTGGTGGCCGATGTCGGCGCTGCAGACGTGGGCGTGGAGGGACCGGCAACTGCCTGCGGGGTTGGCGTGGGCATGGAGCAGGCCCAGATGCTGTCGATGTCGATGGCGCCGTCGACGCACTCTCTGCTGCAGACCCCGATCCCGTACGCGCTGCAGCCGGCAGCACAGCCCCGCCAGCACCGGTCACCGTTGGCAGCAACTCCAGCCGCGCCACACCGGTCGGCTGCGGCGGCGCCGACGGTGGTGCCGGTGGCGGCTGCAAGGCCCACCACAACGCCACCCCGGCGTTGAGGACGATCAAAACGACGATGAGCGCACGGACATACATGCCCCGATTCTACGGCGACGACGCGGCGGTCGCCCACGTCGCCAGACCGTCCAGTACCAGGGCGGCGCGGAACGTGGCATCGGGCAGCAGCGGCAGCAACGGCGGCGCGCCACCGCCATGCACCAGCAGCCGTACCGGAACGCCCAGGCTGCGTTGGGCGTGCTGCAGGCTGCGCTCGATCAGCGCCACCGCCGCGCCATCGCAGCCGGAGGTCAAGGCATCGTCGGTGTCGATGGCAAGCTCGACGTAATCGCCGCCGCTGGCCGGCAGTTGCACCGCGCGCGCATGCAGTGCTTCGCGCATGGTGGTGGGCGAGGCGGCGATGCGGCCGCCGTGATGCAGGCCATCGGCGCCGAGCACGTCGATGGTCAATGCGGTGCCCACGCCGGCTACCAGCACCGGCGCGTCGCCACGCGCACCCAGCAACGCCAGAAAGCGATCCACGCCGAAGCGGCTCGGGTCGGCATAGGCGATGCGGATGCCGGCGCATTCGGCGGTGGTTCGCACGATGCGCACCTGCGCAAAGCGCTCCTGCAGGCAGGCGATCATGCGTTGCGTCAATGCCGGCGCGGCCACGCTGGCGACATACGCAATACGCCCGGACGGCAGCGCCGCCAGCGCCGCCGCGTCCATCGCCTCGGCGCCATGCGCCCATGCCTGCACCTGGCCGGCACGGTTGCCGTGCAGCGGCGCGTACTTGAAGCGCGAATTTCCCAGGTCGAACAACCACTCGCTCATGCAGGTCTCACGCTCACTTCTCCGGAGTGGAACAGGCGCACCGTCTCGCCCACTTGCACCCGCAACGCACCATCGGCCGCCAGGCCGAGCGCGACTCCAGTCTGTCGGTTGCCGGCTTCTTCGACCTGCACCGCTCGCCCGCTCAAGACATCCAGGTCTGCATAGCGTCCCAGAAACGGCGCCAGCCCCTGCGCCTCGAACAGGTCCAGTGCCGGCAGCATCCCGGACAGCACCGCTGCCGTCACCCGGTCGCGCGACACCGGGCTGCCAGCCAGGGTATCCAGGTCGACCCACGGCTGGTCGATGCTGGCCGCTGCGGTCGCCGGCATGTGTACGTTCAAGCCCAGCCCGATCACTGCACGCGCGTTGCCGGCCATCTCGCCGCCGCCTTCGATCAACAGGCCGCCCAGCTTGCGCTGCCGCGCCAGCAGATCGTTGGGCCACTTCAGCCCGACATCGGCGAACCCGCAACCGCGCAAGGCTTCGGCCACTGCCACACCCACAGCCAAGCTCAGGCCCGCGAGTTGGCCCAGCCCGCCATTGAAACGGCGCGACGCCGACAGATAAATGTGCGCGCCCAGCGGCGAAGTCCATTGACGGCCGCGCCGGCCGCGGCCGCCGGTCTGGCGCTCCGCCAGCAGCACCGCCACGCCCTGTTCGGGCGCCGGCTGCGCCAGCAAGGTGGTGTTGGTGGATTCCAGCGTCCAGGCCACATCCAGTGCTGTCAGCCCAGCTGCCGCACCGGATGCCATGCCGGCACGGATGCGCGTCGCGTCCAGCAGATCCAACGGCGTGGCCAGGCGGTACCCGTCGCCAGCCCGCCCCTCGATGTCGACGCCGGCCGCTCGCAGATTCTGGATGCGCTTCCACACCGCCGCGCGGGTCAGCCCGGCATCGCGCGCCAACGCATCGCCAGACAGCCGGCCACCGGCAAGTTTGGCCAGCAATGCACGGTCATCCACGGCTGCGGCGGGCGATGCGGCGTGACGTGGCGACGGCGCGGTCTGCAGCATCCGCAAGCAATGCCTGTGCTGCGTAGCCGGTGTGCCGCCGGGGCAACGCGCGTGGCGCAGCATCGACGGGCCAGACCAGGCGTGCGGTCGGCTCTGCGACCGACAGCACCGAGCATGCGCCCTGCGGCTGACCAACGCGCGCGCCAGACCCATCTCCCGCAGCGCCTGCGCCGTACCGACGGCCACCGGCGCCTTTCATCTCACAGTGCATTGCGCGCAAAGTCCCCGAATCCATCCGCCAAAGTATGCGCCAAGCCCTCCCGGGCGCCCAGCGCGGCTTGCGTGAGGGAGTGAAAAGCGCGTTATGATCGGCGACTCACGCCGCTTGCCCTGGATGTGGACGATGCGCCGAATCACGGTTTGCCTGCTGCTGTTGTTGGCTCCGCTTGCCGCCCTGGCATCGGACCAGCTGATCGACGGCGATCATGACAGCTGCATCAGCACCAACTCGGCAGCACGCGGCAGAACACCGGCGCCCGAGGCGGCGCCGGCACGCAACAGCCCGCACAAAGCCACGCCGTCCACCGGCGGCGGCAGCGATGGCGATTCGTTGTTCCCGCGCATGCGCACGATGCCGCGCTGGCACAGTTTCCTGCCGGGCATGTTCCGCTGATCCAGTGGTTGACGCGCTGGCTGCGCCGGCCGCCCCCCGACATTGCTGATGCGCTGTGGCAGCGGCTGTGCGGCAGTTGCGCCTGGGTCGCCGCGCTCGATCCGCCCCGCCAGCACCGTCTGCGTGCATTGACCGCGCAGTTCCTGCAGCAAAAGACCATTTCGCCCGTTGACGGGCTGCAGCTGCAAGCGAACGATCAGCTTGTGCTTGCCGCGACCTGCTGCCTGCCGCTGCTGGAAATCGGCGCCGCCGGCTGGCGCGGCTGGTCGCAGCTGATCGTGTATCCGGATGCGTTCCGCGTGCAGCGCACCCACATGGATGCGGCCGGGGTGATGCATGCCTGGGACGACACCCTGATCGGCGAAGCCTGGGAGCAAGGTCCGTTGATCGTCAGCTGGGCCGATGTGCAAGCCGACCTGGACGACCCGCAGGCAGGCTTCAACGTGATCGTGCATGAGATGGCGCACAAGCTCGATGCACTGGATGGCGCGCTCGACGGCACGCCGCCCCTGCCACGCGATGCGCAACGCGCCTGGGCACGCGATTTCCAGCATGCCTACGATCTGTTTTGCCAACGCGTCGATGCGGGTCAAGACACCGAGATCGATCCGTATGCCGCCGAAGCCCCGGAGGAATTCTTCGCAGTGGTCAGCGAATATCACTTCTCCGCACCGCACGTGCTTTTGCGCACGATGCCGCAGGTCGCCCTGCACCTGGAACGGTTTTACGGGCGCTCACCGTTTGCAGATTCAGTGCAACGTTGATGTGCCGCGTCGCGGAGCGGCGTGCGTGATCGCCGTCGGCAGAGGCAACCTGCAGCCATCGCCCGAAGCAGACGCCGCGGGATCGACACACGCCGGCTGTCGATACCACGCACGTTGCGATCGCTCGCCATGCACACTCACACCAATCCAAGATCGCGTGGCTTGGCACCTGGGAACACCCGCTCCAACTGCGCTGGCGACAGCCCCCACAGACGGCTGAGCATCCCGCCGAACAGGCTGCGGTAATTGTTGAGTACCGGGTAATCGCGATTCTGCAGCAGCTGCGCCTGTTGGACCGCCACCTGTTCGCCAGCGATGCGACCACCGCGCACGCCACCTCCCAGTACCCAATACGTGGTGCCGTGCCCGTGATCGGTGCCCTTGCTGCCATTTTCGCGGAAGGTGCGGCCGAATTCGGAGATGACGACCACCACGGTGTCGTTCCAGGCCGGGCCCAACGCATCGGCATAGGCAGCCAGCCCTTCGCCGAGATTGCGCAGGTTGTTGGCCAGGCCACCTTCCACGCTGCCCTGGTTGGCATGCGTGTCCCAGCCACCGACATCGACGAAGCCCAGGCGATACCGCTCGCGCATCAAGGTGGCCATGCGCCGGGTTTCATCGGCGAAGGTGCGTGCGCTGGCGGCGCCACGGCCGGCCTGCTCCATCTCTTCGCGCAGCTGCGCGGTGACCTGCTGACGCAGCGCCAAGCCCTCGCGCGCAGCGGCCGCCAGCGGCGTGCTGTCGTACATCTGCGACAGGATCTGTGCCTGCCGCGCATCCAGCCCGCCTTTGCCGATACTCCGCAACGACACATTGGGTAAATCGCCACCGCCCTGGAACGTCAGCGGCAACGAATCAGTGAACGCGATGGCTGGCACGCCACTGAGCACCCCCGACAGGCGCGCCATGAACCCGGAGCGGTAATCGCGGTGCGTGCCGGCCTGGCCGGATTCGATATCGTCCTGGGTTTCGAAGTGACTGCGCGACAGGTCGTCGGTGCCGGCAAACGGCACGAAGGCCACTTGCTTGCGTTCCCACAGTGGCAGCAGCGTCTCGCGCACCACCGGGTTGAGACCCCACTGCGCGTTCAGCGCGACAGCACTGTTTGGATTGGCCGGATCAGGCCGCGCAATCGCCAGGCTCGGCCGCGACTGGTAATAAAAATCGCTGCCATGCGGCACCAGCAGATTATTGCTGTCGTAGCCGCCACGCAGAAACACCACCAGCATGCGTGCGCTATCGCGTGGCGCAGCGAACAGACGACCGGCCCACGGCACGCTTGCAGCGGCTGCAGAGGCAAGCAGAAATTGACGTCGTTGCATGGTGTACTCCCGCGGCGGTGACCGCCTGGCATTCGTGGACCGCTGGATCAGCGTTTTGATTCTGCGAACGTGAATCGTGGGCCTTGAATCGGCGCTCCGAATCGGCGCCATGGCCTCAGCGATAGTTGAAGTCTGGCGACGACAGCAAAAACCCATTCCATTCGGCAGGCGAGCGCGCCTGATCCAGCGCCTGCCGTGTGGCAGCCGAGAGCGATGGCGCCAACCAGCGGTACGACGGGCGCGTCTCGATCTGCACCAGCGCAGGAATCGGCGTCTGGTTGTCGCCCTCCAGACGAAACAACTGCTTCGGTCCGCCGCCGATCGAACGCGCCACCTCGAACCTGCGTGCCAACT
The DNA here is from genome assembly GCF_017746145.1 of Xanthomonas sp. D-99. NCBI lineage: Bacteria > Pseudomonadati > Pseudomonadota > Gammaproteobacteria > Lysobacterales > Lysobacteraceae > Xanthomonas > Xanthomonas sp. D-99. Next base: position 108,518 of record NZ_JAGHWU010000033.1, read on the forward strand.
GCCCGGAACTGGTCCAGGCCTGCGATTGCAGCGACCAACCATCGGGCGTGATGCGACCAAACAACGGTTCACCCAGCTGCTGCACCCAACTGGCCATTGGCGCGGCATTGATCACCGGCTGCCCCTCGTACGCCACCCGCATCGCCGACACCACGAACCGGTTCGGGTCCTTGAACTTGCGCGGTTGCGCCTGCGCAAACTCCGGCGACGCCAGCATGGTCTGCATGACCTTGGCGATATCGCCATCGCTATGCTGGAAGGTATTGGCCATGCGCGTCACCAGCGCAGTGGGCGGTGTGTCGCTGACGAAGTACTCGGCCAGGCGCTGCGAGATGAAATGCGCACAGGCCGGCTGCCGCACCAACAACTGCACGGCGCGTTCGATCTCATCCAGCCCACCGCCGGCAATGCGCTGGCCAAGCAGCATCTTGTCGCCGGGTTGATGACGCGCCGGATTGAATTCGAACAGACCCTTGCGCACCACCTGCGCCTGCCCTGAACCTGCGGGCGGCAACGGCGGTGCGCCGGTGGGCGTGATCGGTACCAGGCCCGCGCCGGTGAGGATCAGCGCCAGTTGCTGCACATCCTGCTGGCTGTAGCCGCCGTGCACGCCCAGCGTGTGCAGTTCCATCAACTCGCGTGCGTAGTTTTCGTTGACCTTGCCCTTGGCGTTCTTGGCGTTGTCCAGGTACTCCAGCATTGCCGGGCTTTCCAGCGTGGCCATCACCAGGTCGGCGAACTTGCCGGTGGCATTGGGGCGGATCGCGTTTTCCATGTAGTCGGCCGCCATCCACTTCACCCGGGCCTTGTCGGCATACACGCTGAAATGGTTGAGCCAGAACCACACCAGTTGCTCGCGCAGTTGATCCGGCGCGTACACCGCGCGCAACAGTTGCGCCTGCCGCGCCTGCACCAGCATCTGACCACCGCGCGCCTGCCACTCCTTGCGCAAGGCAACCTTCTCATCGCCATCGGGCATGGACTGCAGGCGGACCTTGTCGGCTTCGTACTGGGTCAGCAGATCCACCAGCGGGGTATGCAGCGCGTCGAAGCGCTGCAGCTGCGCGCGTACCGGCGCGGGCAACGCAGCGTCGTCGCTGGGCTGCAACAACAGTGCACCAAAGCGCTTGGGCCCCAGCCGTGTCAGTTGGGTCGCGCTGCTGCCATCAACCCCGTAAGTGGCCCGCTGCAGCCAGCGCATCTGCGATGGTGTCAGCGGCGCTTCGGCAGCCGTGCAAGTGAGCGCGCACAGGCTGCCGATCAACAGCGGCAGCACCCGCCATCCTCGCGTGTGTTGCGCGTGCGCGTGCACGCATACGGCCTGGCCAGCTTGCTCGAACATGCAGCCCTCCATCGCAACGGCTTGCCCACTCAGTATGGGTAAGCCAACGCGTGAGGCGTTAAACGGTTGTCGGAACGCCAGCGCACATTGGCCACGGGTTCATCGGGCCCCTCCGGCGGTCACAGTCCCGGCGGCAGGGTCACATCGAAGCGGGCGCCGCCCAGTTCCTGCGAGCGCACCACCTGCAGCTCGCCGCGATAGCCCTTGATCAGGTCCTGCACGATCGACATGCCGATGCCGTGTCCTTGCACGCGCTCGTCGCCACGCACGCCGCGCTGCAGAATCTTGGCCACGTCTTCCGGCGCGATGCCGGGGCCGTCGTCTTCCACCGACAGAATCAAGCCGGCACGACGGCTACCGGTGGTGGGCCCCGGTTTTGCGGTCAGCAACACGCGGCTACGCGCCCACTTGAAGCCGTTTTCCAGCAGGTTGCCGAGCAGTTCCTGCAAATCGCCCGGCTCGCCGTGAAAGCGGGCCTCGGGGGAAATATCGAATTCGCACAACACGCCTTTGACCGAATACACCTTCTCAAGACCACGCACGATTTCTTCGGCGGTCGACTCGATCGGCAATGGTGCCGCGAACAATTTGTGCCCGCTGGAAGCCGCACGTGCCAGCTGATACGACACCAGGTCGTTCATGCGCCGCAGCTGCACATCCATTTCTTCGTGCAGATCGCGCTCGGACGCACCGCTATCCAATTGCGTACGCAAGACGGCAATGGGCGTCTTGAGGCTATGCGCAAGGTCGGCCAGCGTATTGCGCTGACGCTCCAGGTTGTCGCGTTCGCTCTCGATGAAGGCATTGATGCTGTCGGTCAGCGGCTCCAGTTCGCGCGGATGCTGCTCGCTCATGCGCTGGATCTCGCCGCGCTGCACCTTCGTCAACTCATTGATGACCCGCCGCAGCGGACGCAGGCTCCATTGCAGAATGAAGGCCTGCAACACCAGCAGCACCACACCGGCGCTGCCAAGGTAGAACCATACCGCACCACGGAACACGCGCAGTTGCGCGCCCATCGAGCGCGCGTCTTCCATCACATAGATGGTGTACGGAATCTCGCCACCGTGTTCGCGTTCGACATAGCTCACGCCCAGCCCGTAGCGATACAGCTGGCCCAGGCTGCCGTCGATCTGGGTCATTTCCAGCGGGCCGATGAATTCTTCCTGGCGCGGCTCCAGCATGCGGCCGTGCGGAATGTTCGGGCCTTCGGCCGACATCGAGGTCCAGCTTTCGTCCGGACGCACGACTTCCACATACAGGCCGCCACCGGGAACATCGAAACGCGGGTCGGGCGGTTGCCCGCCGATATACAGCGACCCGTCGCGCACAAAATCGATATTGGCCGCATACGCGGAGGCGTAGTTCTTCAGCCGCTCGCGTAGGTTCTTCTCGGCGGTGTCGGCAAACGCCACATCCAGCGCGTAACCCGCCAGCGCCAGGAAGGCGACCAGGCTGAGGCTGGCGGCCAGCAGCTGGCGGGCCTGCAATGAGCGCGGCCGCCAGCGTCTATACCACTTGGAGCGGCCCGGCACTTGGTCTTCCTGCTCGTTGACGCGCTGACTCAGCCTTCGGTACGCGGAATGGCGAAGCGATAACCGCGTCCACGCACGGTCTCGATCGGCTTGAGTTCACCATCGGGGTCGAGCTTCTTGCGCAGACGACCGATGAACACTTCCAGCACGTTCGAATCGCGGTCGAAGTCCTGCTGATAGATGTGCTCGGTGAGATCGGCCTTGGAGACCAGTTCACCGGCATGCATCATCAGGTACTCGAGCACCTTGTACTCATAACTGGTCAGATCGACATTGGCGCCGTTGACGCTCACCGTCTGCGCCGCCAAATCCAGCGCGACCGGGCCGCATTCCAGCGTGGGCTTGCTCCAGCCGGCAGCACGCCGCAGCAGCGCATTGACGCGCGCCAGCAACTCTTCGACGTGGAACGGCTTGACCAGATAATCGTCGGCACCCTGTTTGAGGCCTTCGACCTTGTCCTGCCAGCTCGAGCGCGCGGTCAGGATCAGCACCGGAAACTTCTTGCCCTCATCGCGCAAGGCCTTGATCAGCTCCATCCCCGACATCTTGGGCAAGCCAAGGTCGATGATGCCGACATCAAATGGCACTTCACGGCCCATGTAGAGGCCTTCTTCGCCGTCCTGTGCAGCGTCGACCGCAAAGCCTTCGCGCTTCAGGCGCGCCGCAAGGGTTTCGCGCAGCGGAGCTTCGTCTTCGACCAAAAGGATACGCATGCACTCTCCCTAGTTACGTTGTCGGCCAGTGGCCGGGGAATTTATAAGACTGAACGCAGAACTATCTACGTTCAGTGGTTATCGTCGCGTGGTGGCGCGTCGGGCGGTGGCAAGTTACGCGCAGGCGCAGCCTGCGTCTGCTCCGGCTCATACACGGTGTGCACGCGCCCGTCCTTCATGTACTTGACCCGATTGAGATTGCCGCCGTCGAACGGCACCCGCTCGGCGCCCAGAATCTGTCCACCGGTGGACCGTTGTACATGCCGAATGGTGTCCGACAGCGTACGGCTATTGCCGCGCGCCGAAGGCGGCAATGCCTCGCGCCCGCTCTGCACCATCGGATAGCCCTGGCCCCAGGCCGACGGCGCGGCCATGGCAACCCAGAGGGCGACCAGAGCGACTTGGCTAGCGCGGCAGAGCGATTGGGTCACAAACAGATCCTAGCGGGTTGTTCAGGAACATTCAAAATTCGTGAAATCGACCACACACAATTGAGGATCGAGCATCGGAATCGAGGCAAATTCTTGATTTTTCGGGGTGAATCCGATCTGAACTTTTTAGCTTCACGTTAACAGCGTTCAGTGAAATGAATACCGATCAGATCCGCGCGCACGACCAGCGCGCGTTTGTTGCGGACGCGCCTGCTGCAGAAACGACCGGAGATACTCGGACATCCCGGCAGTCCGTTCAGGAATGCAAGCGGTGGGCCAAAGTCAGGCAACGACTCGCCAGGACCGTGTATCGGTGCGCTCCAATGCCTGCTCGACCAGTTCCCAGCCGGCACCCGGACGATGGGCGCCCTCGCTCAGGACCTGCCGGAACGCCCTGCCTCCAGGCTGGCCATGGAACAGGCCCAGCACGTGCCGGGTCATGTGCTTCAAGCCCACCCCCTGTGCCAGCTGTGATTCCACGTACGGCTGATAGGCGCGCAGCAAGGACTCGCGCGGTTGCTCGGGCCGCTGGTTCAAGGCGGCATCCAGACAATGCAGGACGTACGGGTCGTGGTAAGCGGCGCGGCCGAGCATGACGCCGTCGGCGTGCTGCAGATGCGCTATTGCCGGGTCAACGGCCACAATGCCGCCGTTGAGCACGACCGGCAGACCGGGCCGCTCCTGCTTGAGCCGGTAGGCCCAGTCGTACCGAAGCGGCGGCACTTCGCGGTTTTCCTTCGGCGACAAGCCCTTGAGCCAGGCATTACGGGCGTGCACCACCACCATGGCGGCGCCGGCCGCGACCACCTGGTCGACAAAGCGGGCGAACAGCGTGTAATCGTCATCGTCGTCCACGCCCAGGCGGCACTTGACCGTGATCGGCAAGTGGGTGGCCGCGCACATGGCCGCAACGCACTCGGCCACCAGCCCCGGCTCACGCATCAGGCAGGCGCCAAAACGCCCGGCCTGCACGCGGTCGGACGGGCAACCGCAGTTGAGGTTGATCTCATCAAAGCCCCATTCCTGCGCGATTGCCGCCGCCTGCGCGAGCAAGGCAGGATCGCTGCCGCCCAGTTGCAGCGCCAGCGGATGTTCCACCGCATCGAAGCCGATCAAGCGCGCGCGGTCGCCGTGGATCACCGCGTTGGCGTGCACCATCTCGGTGTAGAGGCGTGCGGACGGCGCCAACAGGCGGTGGAAGACCCGGCAATGGCGGTCGGTCCAGTCCATCATCGGGGCAACGGACAGGCGCAGGGAGGCGGCGTAACGATCGGTGGAAGCGGTCATCGACAAGGTAGCCGCAGCGAGCGGCCATGGGAATGCGAAGCAGGATCAACAGCTTACACGGGCCCCGATGAATCTGCGGCAGTGCGGCATGGATGTGGGAACGCCTGCGCCTCAGCCTGGCTGCAAGGTCGCTTGTTCGCGTGCCGGATGATCTAGGAGGACCGGTTGATCGAATCCGAGCGTTAGGCGCAAATGCAGATGCCGCTGGTGACGCGCTTGGGCCGCCAGGATCAAGCTAAGCTCGACCTTCGGACGGGGGCGAATGCCCTGCATTGGCGCTGGCTTGGTTTTCCCTCGCTCGCCGAGGACCGGCCGGAGCGGAGGCATCGCCGCAGGATACGCGGTGCCTGTCTGCGTTCGCCCTGCGGAGCGAACGCGTTGCATCGTCAGTGACGAGCTGAGCTTTCTCGGTCCAGTGCCGCAATCATTGCTGCGTCCGGACGGAAGCGAAACTTACGGGTTACGGACACCGACACGCTCTTCGGCGCTCAGCGGCTTGCCCAGCGCATGGTAGGAGGCAATCAGCGTGATCAGGGCCGTGCCCATGACCGTGTAGAAGCTCCACGACTTGGCCAGCACGTGCACCTGGCCGAACACCAGCGCAACGACGGCGGTGGCAGTGCACAGCACCATGGCCAACAGCGACATCAGGAAAGGGATGGAGGGATCGAGCTTCATGGTCCGGGGGTTCCAAGGTGCGATGCGATAGCTGCAGCATCGGCGTTCCCGGCGCTTTCTTGAACTGTTTTCCGCGGTTTTTTCCGGGCGATTCAAAGCAAGTCAGCAAGCACTCAGTTTTCTGTCAAAACCTTGGCGCGCAAGGGTTTGTGCGTCAGAAAAATCCTGACGCAATGGCGAAAAGATCACCACCACCGTCAGAGATCCAGCGCGGCCGTGGCGGAAAACCGACGACGCTGCCAGGAGCGGTTTGACGCTACCAGACAGTGGCTTGGAGTGCTGCGATGGATGCGGCGATGCCCCTCGACGACGTCGACGTGGCAGGTGCAGCAAGAGCTGGAGGATGCGCAGCGACCAGATAGACGGCGCATCATGCACCCCCAGCCGTGGCGTGCTTCGCCAGAGACGGGACGCGTTGCGACAAGAGCGCGCGTGACCACCTACCTGCCGCACAGCAGCCGTTGGCTACGAGCAGCCGCCCGCTGCTTCTAGCGGGTAAAGCGCAAGCACATACGCGCATCGCGGCCGATGCGGCACGCTGTGAGCAGCAGCCCTGGCAGGCAAGACTGGCGCGCTCAGCGCGCCGGCGCGGTGGCGAATTCGCCGCGTTGCAGCTTGGTCACATCGTTGCCCTGCCCGTCCTTGAGGCTGAGGTCCGCTCCCTTGGCGGCGAGGTCCTTGAGCACGTCGGTGCGTTGGAACAACGCCGCATACATCGCAGCGGTCTGGCCGGCGTTGTTGCGCTGGTCCGGCGCGCAATCGGCCTGCATCAAGCGCTTGGCGATGCCCAGCTCGCCCTTGAAGATGGCGCCCATCAGCGCGGTGTTGCCGCGCTTGTCCTGCGCGCAGGGGTCGGCGCCGGCGCTCAGCAACTGCTCCACCGCCGGCCGCTGGCCGTGGTACGCGGCCAGGATCAAGGCGGTATAGCCCTTCTCGTCGCGGGTATTGAGGTCGTAATGCGAGCGAATGAACTCGGCCAGCATGTCCTGGCGGCCCTCACGCGCGGCGTCGAAGAAATACTCGCGCAGCTGCAGCTTGATCTGCTCAGGCGTGGCGGTGGCCGTCGCGCTGGCAGCGGATGCAGGTGACGCAGCGTTGGCAATCACAGACACGCTGCCAAGCATCAGAAACAACAGGGTGCGCATAGGAATCTCCCGAAAAAAGACGACATCGCGGCGCAGCCGCGAGGTCGTCGGGACGGATCAGTCCTGCAGGCTGGAGGCCAGCTGCTTGACCCGCGCCAGGTCGCCCTTGGCCACGCGGGTGACGCCGGTGCCGTACTCGGGGTCGGCCTTGTACAGGAACGACAGCATCAGATGCTTGCTTTCGGTATCGGTGGCGGCCAGCGACTCGCCGAAGCTCTGCACCAGGTCGGCACGGTCCTTCTTGCTGTAGGAGCGATACAACTCGCCGGCCTGCTTGAAGTTCTGCTCGCGGGTGATCTTGGCCTGCTGGGTCGTGCCCGACAACGGCAGCTCGCTGTAGCGCGCAGCGGTGTCCTGCGGACGCGGCTCCAGGCGGCTCGGCTCATAGTTCACGCCACTGGTGGTCTGACCGATGTTGCCCTGCCCATCCTGGTTGCCGTTGTTGACCGCCACACGCGGGCGATTGACCGGCAGGCTCAGCCCATTGGCACCGATGCGATACAGCTGCGTATCGGCGTACGAGAAAATACGGCCCTGCAACAGGCGGTCTTCAGACGGCTCGATACCCGGCACCAGATTGGCCGGCGCCATGGCCACCTGCTCGGTTTCCTGGAAGAAGTTGTCGACGTTCTTGTTCAACACCATCTGGCCGACCTTCTGCTCCGGCACGTCCGGCCAGATCTTGGTGGCGTCGAGCGGGTCGAAATCGAACTTGGCCAGGTCTTGCGGCTTGAGCACCTGCACGTACAGATCCCATTTCGGGTAATCGCCCTTCTTGATCGCACCGACCAGATCGTTGGTCAGGTGGCTGTAGTCCTTGGCCTGCACCGCAGCGACCTGCTTGGGATCGAGGTTCTTGATGCCCTGCAGCGTCTTCCAGTGGAACTTGACGTAGTGCACTTCGCCCTGCGCGTTGACCAGCTTGTAGGCATGCACGCCATTACCGTCCATGAAGCGGTAGCCAGCAGGCGTACCTTCATTGGAGTACAGCAGGGTCAGCGTGCGCGTGGCTTCGGGCACGTGCGAGAAGAAATCGAAGCGACGCGAATCGTCATCCAGATTGGTGCGCGGATCCGGCTTGAACGCATGCACCATGTCGGGGAACTTGATCGCATCGCGGATGAAGAACGTGGGGAAGTTGTTGCCGACCAGATCCCAGTTGCCTTCGCTGGTGTAGAACTTGGTGGCGAAGCCATGCGGGTCGCGCAGCGTCTCCGGCGAGTGGTTGCCATGCACCACCGACGAAAAACGCACGAACACCGGCGTTTTTTCGCCGGCGCTGAACACCTTGGCCTTGGTCAGATTGGAGAGATCGGCAGTGGCGGTGAACTCACCTTTGACGCCAGTGCCGCGCGCATGTACTACGCGCTCCGGGATGCGCTCGCGATCGAAGCGCTGCAGCTTCTGGATCAGCTGCACGTCCTGCAGCAGCGTCGGACCGGTGGCACCGGCTGTCTGCGAATTCTGGTTATCGCCGACCTTGGCGCCATTGTCGCGGGTCAGAACGGATTGGGCGAAGACCGGCGGAGCGATCAACGTCGGGGCTAGCAGGGCTAGCACCATGAGGGGTCCAGGGCGCATGGCGTCGGCTCGTTTGAGGAGGCTGAATCATCGCCAGCAGGCCGAAGCGTGAGAAGTCGTTAGTTATGATCGCTTCGATAGGGGAACATGATGATGACCGCGTTGCGTGATATGCATCGCCAAACCCGCGAGCGGTGCATAGCAAATAACCGCATTATCGAGCGCTGTGTGCGTCATTGCGTTTTGCGCGACCTCAATGCCAATCGCGCAGCCAATGTTGCGCTGCAAGAGTCATGCGCAGTGCGGATGATGCGAGTGGCCATTGCGCATCGCGCGTATGCCGATGCGATGCGACTGGCCATGCTCCCCGTGTAGCTGCACAACGCGACACTGGCTTGCATCGTGCAACACCCAAAACGGCACGCTATATCCGTATCGGCAGCGCATCACCATCGCACGCGAAATTGCACGATGCGATGATGATGATGGCGATGGCGATGGCATCGCCAGGCGATCTTCAACGCCCGATCACCCGCTTGAACGGCGGCAAGGCATCGATGATGCGTTTGCCGTAGCGGCGGGTGAGCAGGCGCGAGTCGAGAATGATCACGCGGCCGTGGTCGCTGGAGCTGCGGATCAGGCGGCCGGCGAATTGGGTGAGCGTGCGCAACGCATGCGGGATGGCGATCAGGTTGAAGGCGTTATGGCCGCGGCTTTCCAGCCATTCGCTCAAGGTGGAGGTTTGCGGATCGGTGGGCACGGCGAAGGGCACCTGGGTGATGACCACGGTGGTGCAGGCTTCGCCGGGCAGGTCCAATCCTTCGCCGAAGGAATTGAGGCCGAACAACACCGAGCCTTCGCCCGCGCCTATGCGGCGCAGATGTTCGGTGATCAGTTGCGACTTGTTGCCCTCGCCCTGCACCAGCACGCGGTTGCGCTGCGCCAGCGGCATCAGGTCGGCCACCTTTTCCATCTTCCAGCGCGAAGTGAACAGCACGATGCTGCCCTTGGCGTTCCAATCCAGTTCGCGCACCAGATACTTGGCCACTTCCTTGGGATGGCCTTCGCGGTCATCGGGAGTCACCGGAAAATTGGGGACGATCAATTCGGCCTGGTTGGGCAGGTCGAACGGCGAGGCCAGCGATGCCATTTCGGCGTGATCGGGCAAGCCGTTGTCGATGGCGAAGGACTGGAAATCGCCGCCACCGGTCAGCGTGGCCGAGGTCATCACCACCGAATCCACCTCGTTCCAGATCATCGTGCGCAGCACCTGCGCGGCCGACACCGGCGAGCAATGGCAGATCAGGTCGCCATCGCGCGAGAGGGTGATCCAGCGCGCCATCGGCGGCTGGCCTTCCTTGTCCTCGCGGCGCCACCCGCTCCATAGATTGTGCTGCTGCTCGGCCATTTCCAAGGCCATGCCGAGACTGCGCTGCAGACGTTCGCGCGCGGAATCGTCCTGTTTTCCCTTCGCAATCGCACTGTGCGCGGCATGCACCCAGTTGAACAGCGCGCGGGTTTCTTCGCCGAGCTCTTCGATGGCTGGGCCCCACTGCGGCGGCAACTTGCCATTGGCCGCGCGCCACAGCGGATCGCGCTCGCCGGGTTCCGGTTTCCATACGCGTTCGACCTCGGCGTGGAAGGCCTTGAGCAGTTTGGACACGCGCGCAGCCACCTCGATGGCTTCGTTGGGCAGCAAATTGCCCAGCTTGTCCTTGTCCACTGCGCGATAAGCAGCCGCGATGAGGATCTGCATGCGCCCGGTACGCCTGGCCATGTCGTCCAGCGGCAGATTGGCTGCGCCCTGGTCGATCGCCACGCCGGCGATGTGGTGGCCTTCGTCGAGCACCAGCAGCATGTCCGCTGGCGGGGCGATCAATGGCTGGCCGTTTTCGGCATCGCCCAGCGACAGTGACGACAACAGCAAGGCATGGTTGGTGACCACGATCTGCGCTTCGCGCACATCGGTGCGTGCCTTGAGCACCGGACATTGCGCTGCGTAGCTGCAGCGGCGCCCCGCACAGCCGGACGCCGGCGTGGTGATGCGCATGCGCAGCGGCACGGAGATCTGTTCTGGCGCATCGTCCAGATCGCCATTCCAGGTGCGGGCGGCGTAGGCCTTGGCCAACCGTTTGGCCAGATCCGCATCGACCGGGCTGAGCGGGCGGTCGTAGAGCGCCTGCTCGTCTTCGAACATGGCGTTCTGACTGGTGTCGCCTTCCAGTTCGGCGGCATTGCGGGTGCACAGGTAGCGCGTGCGGCCCTTGGCCAACGCCACGGTGGCATCCAGCCCGGTGGCCTTGAGGAAGGCCGGGATGTCGCGTTCCACCAGCTGCGATTGCAGCGCCACGGTGCCGGTGCTGATGACCAGTTTTTTCTTGGTGGCCAACGCGATCGGCACGCCGGCGGTGAGATAGCCCAGGCTCTTGCCCACGCCGGTAGGCGCCTCGGCGATGCCGATGCCGCCGGAGGTGGCCAGTGCACGCGAGACCAGGCCGATCATCTGGCTCTGTGCGCGCCGCGTGGCAAAGCCCGGCGTATTGGCCTGCAGCTTGGCGTAGGCGTCGCGGATGCTGGCCTTGATCGGGTCGGTCAGGCGGCGCTGGGTGGGAACGGGCGCCGACGGCGCGGCCGGAGGGGCAACTTCACTCATCGCGCTATTTTCGCACGGACCGGCGCAGTGACTGCGACCGGCGCGCCGCACGGCTGAACAGGTTGCCTGCTTGCAGCGGCGACCCGGCGAGTCCCATGCCGGTGCGACTGCTGAGCGGCCGAGGGCATGGGTCGATTCTCCGATGGTTGCCTGCCAGCACCGGCCGCCTGCAGGCATTCGCCGCCGGGGTAACCTGGAAGGCGGCGCAGTGAATGCCGATGCAGGAAACGCCGCTGGCTTTAAAGCGTAGGCAGCATCAATGCGCGCTCAGTTCCGCCGCCGGCGCGCCGGCCACGCATGGCGCGCCCACACCAAGCCGATGGCCGCCATCGCAATACCCATCAGCAACATGCCGGCGCCCACGCCGTTCGGGCCGAAGCGTTCGTACAACAGGCCACCGCGATTGACTGCCGCCAGTGCCTGCGGATGCAGCAGCGTCCACACGCCCTGCCCGGCGCAGACCAGCCCAACGATCACCAGCAAGATGGCTTTGAGCGGAATCACGGGCGCGGACCAGTGCCAGCGGGCAAACGCTGCAGGCTGGCCGCCAGCGTCCACACCAGCACGCCAATACCAACGGCCTGTACGGCCATCAGCACGAAGTGGGCGACGCTGACCACCATGCTGATCTGACGCACGTTGCCTTGCTGCAGCAACAACATCGGAATCGCCTGGACGGCGACCTCGGCGAACAGGCAGCCCAGCAGCAGCCAGAGCGCGGCCAGCCCGGCGCGCCGCAGCGGGCTATGCGGTGCGCGCCACAACAGGACCAGCCCGAGCAGCACCGCAATCAGCATCGGCACGCGCGACAGCAGGCTGGTGACCAGGGTCAGCAGGACCGCGGTGGCATCGGCGCTACCCACGTCAGTCGGCACTGATCAGCACGGCCTCGCGCGCGCGCAGCGCGGCGTAGACCGGGTCGGTATCCGGGCGCACGCCATGCCACAGCGCGAAGCTCTCGGCGGCCTGCTCCACCAGCATGCCCAGTCCGTCGATGGCGTACCGGCATTGCGCCGCGCGCGCCCAGGCAAGGAACGCAATCGCGGTATCGCCGTAATTTAGATCGACCGCGGCAGTCAGGCTGTTGACCAGGCCCAGTGGCAATGCGAACGCACCGGCATCGCGGTCGCGACCTGCGGCAGTGGCATTGACGATCAGTTCGAAGTCGCCCAGCTCGCGCAGGCCCTCGATGTAACGCGACGTCACCCGCGCCGGTTCGCCCAGCGCATCGCACAAGGCATCGGCGCGCTCGGGCGAGCGGTTCACCACCACCATTGCGGTGATGCCCGCCTCCAGCAGCGCCGGCGCCACGCCACGGGCAGCGCCGCCGGCGCCCAGCAGCAGCACGCGGCGACCACGCAGATCCAGGCCCTGGCGCTCGGTGAGATCGCGCACCAGGCCGGCGCCGTCGGTGTTGTCTCCCTGCCACTGGCCGTCGTTACGCACCAACGTGTTCACCGCCCCGGCCAGCCGCGCGCGATCGCTCAGGCTGCTGGCCAGCCCATAGGCGGCTTCCTTCAACGGCAGGGTGACGTTCGCGCCTTTGCCGCCTTCATCGGCGAAGCGTTGCAGCGCGGCGCTGAAGTCTTCCTGCGGCGCGTCGATGGCGGTGTAGTCCAGCGCAATGCCGGTCTGCTTCCCGAAGTCGGCATGGATGGCCGGCGACAGCGAATGGGCGACGGGGTGACCGAATACGGCATAACGGGATACGGGCATGAAACGCTCTCTGGTTGACTAGACTGTGCGCGAATCTAGAGTGGCCAACAAAATGTAGCGAGCGGTCGCCAGGTGGGCGTGGACGGCGCGCAGGAACCGGAGTGTACGAATGGTACATGCCGATTCCGAGCACCGGCCGCGCCTGCCTGGCGACCGCGCAGTAATTTTGTAAACCGCTCCTTGAGGCAGGAACACCGCATGCACTATCGATGGCCGCTGCTCACGCTGGCGGCAAGTTTACTCTGCGTCCCGTCTGCTTCGGGGCTTGCTGAATTCGGCATCGAGGGCATGGGTGTGGTCTCCACGCCGGCCAACGAGGCGCGCGCCACGCTCAGCCCGGACGGGCAACGCATCGTTTGGGCCAGCGACCGCGCCGGTGGCGCCGGCGGCTGGGACCTGTGGCAGGCGCAGCTGCGCGGCGGGCGTTGGCAGGACGCGCAGACGCTGCCGATCAATACCGCGCAGGACGAGACCACCCCATTCTTCAGTGCGGACGGCCGCTGGCTGCTGTTCGCCTCCACCCGGCCCGGCGGCGCTGGCGGCAGCGACCTGTACCGAGCACCGGTGGATGCGCAAGGCGCCGTAGGCCCGGTGCAATCGCTGGGCGCGGCGATCGACAGCGCCGGCAACGAGCGCGCACCGACGCTGTCGCTGGACGGCACACGCCTGCTGTTCGCCAGCGACGGACATGGCGGTGCTGGCGGCATGGATCTATTCGTCGCGCACTGGGATGGGCAGGCGTTCAGTGCGCCGGTGGCCTTGCTCGACATCAATAGCGCAGCCGATGAGCTGGACGCCGCCTGGCTCGGCGACGGGCGCGCGCTGGTATGGGCCCGCGGGAAGACCGATGGCCCCAGCCAGTTGCTGCTGGCCATCTGCAAGGACGGGCACTTTGCACAAGGCTTGCCGCTGCCGCTGTCGTTCAACGGGCCGCAGGAGCGCACGTTCGGCGCGGTCGTGGATACGGCCAAGCCCGGCGAATTGCTGGTGACCGGTAGTGCCCGCGCGCCGCGCGCAGGGCAGTTGGACATTTACCGGATGAAGGCACCGGCAGCCGATGGCGATGCGAGTTGCCGTTGAGGTGGATTGGGTGCATCGGTCAGATCGAGACGATGTTGTCTGGGCATTCGCCGCAGAGCTGCTGATCGCTTGCAACGAGGTGACCAGCAAACCATGCGATGCGAAGTCTTCATTCTTCAATAAACAACCCGCGAACTGACTGGCGTGGTGCCCTCGCCACTTGCGGGACCGATTGCGGCATGGATGCCGCCATCCAGGCTCCATGGATGGGTTCACGGCATGTCCTGCGAGCGGCGAGGACACCGCGCACTCGACCGAGCAGGCCTTTGACGGCATCCAACAAGTCAAGGCCGACAAACCGCTGCGCAGATGCCATGCGAGCAATGAGCGGCCCACGCTCAAGGTCAGCCGTGTAGTGCGGTCTGCAGCACTGCACTCTCTGCAGCAACTCAACGATCAATCACTGCGCGTCGCTAACGGATATCAGCCGGCATGCCGCAATCATCACCTCACTCAATACACATCGCGTCGATAACGTCCCGCCGCCGTCAACGAGTCCAGACGCGTGTCGCCGAGTACTTCGCGCAACGCCGCATCGACCTCGCGCGCCATGCTGTCCAGACTGCCACAGACGTAAATGACCGCGCCACGGTCGATCCAGTGTCGCAACGTGCCGCCGGCTTCGCGCAAGTGATGCTGCACGTAGCGTTTTTGTGGTTGATCGCGTGAAAACACCCATTCCAGCTGTCGTAGATGCCCACTCGCCTGCCAGGCCTGCAGCTCGTCGGCGAACAGGCGGTCGTGCGCCGCATGCCGTTCGCCGAACAACAACCAGTGCCCATGCACGCCGGCCAGCTCGGCCTCGCGTAGCAGCGCGCGCAAGCCTGCAATGCCGGTGCCGTTACCGATCAAGACCATCGGCATTGTTTCGAGCCGATGGAACCCGGGATTGGTGCGCAACCGTGCGCGGACCGGCGCGCCGATCGCCGCGTGGCAGATCAGCCACCCCGAACCCAGACCAGGACTGCCATCGGCACGCACCGTCAACCGCACCACGACCATCGCGGTGCCGTCGGCCGGTACGCTGGCGAGCGAATAATCGCGGGTAGGCAGCCAGGCGCATGCGTCCAGCCAGGTTTGCGGATCAGGGCGATGGGCAAGCGGCGTTGCGGGCGGCTCGGGCAGTACGCGCTCGGCGGCAGCCTGCTGCAATGGCAGCAGCTGCGCATCCACGTGCACCAGCGTGTCCGGCGCCAGGCCCCATGCCGCCAGGCAGTCGCGCACCTGTGCTTGGGCGTGCGCAGGCTGCACTTCAAGGATGTCGCCGGCCTGCCACTGTGCATCGGCAGGTGGCTGCAGATCGATGCGCCAGATCGGCGCTCCCTCGCTGCCCGGGTTCAGATGCGTGCGTGAGGACAGGGTCCATTCGGTCAGTTTGGGCCGTGCCAGCGGCGCCACGCGCATGGGCGCACCGGCGATCTGGCCCAGCTGCGCATGCCATTGCGCCAGCGCCTGCGGATCGACGTTGTCCAGTTCCACCGCAGCAAACAGCGCGCGTGCACCTTGCGCATCCAGCCACTGTTCGACACGCCGCGAGAACCCGCAGAACTGCGCGTATTGGCGGTCGCCCAGCGCCAGCATCGCGTAAGTCAGGTGCGGCAATTCCAGGCCTTGCCGCAGCAGCCCACGCTCGAAACCGCGTGCCGCATCCGGGGGCTCGCCATCGCCAAACGTGCTGATCACAAACAACGCATGCCCGCTGCGTTGCAGGGCCTGTGCATCCAGCTGCGCCAGCGAGCGCACCTGCACCGGCAAGCCGGCAGCCTGCAGATGCCCGGCGGCCTGCCACGCCAGGCGCTCGGCAAAACCGCTCTGGCTGGCAAACGCAATCAACCATGGTGCCGCCTGCGAGGCCGGCGCTGCGCCGTGCAACACCTTGCGCGCAGCGCGCAGCGCGCGTTTTTTGCGGCGCCGATCCAGATACAGCATCCAGCCGGTGACGAAGAACACCGACATGCCCAGGCTGGCCAGCATCACCACCATGCGCCCGGGCAACCCGAAAAAACTGCCCGAATGCAGCGGGAACATGCTCACCGCCAATTGCTGCCCGCGCGGCAGCAGCGCGTAGTCCTGGCGCTGCAGCAGTGCTCCGCTGTCCGGCGCGATATCAAGACTGTTGTAGGCGCGATCGTGAGCCGGATTGTCGGGCAAGAACCGCACATTCAACGGCTGCCCGTCGCGCGTGGGAATGCGCAGATCCAGGGCGGCGCTACGAGTGGCGGGAATGCCATCGAGCGTGCGCTGCACGTGTGCAAGATCGACGGTGGCCGGGCGGCTATCGCCTTTGTCGCCACGTATCGCAGGCGGGCCGCCGAGCAAGGCCACCATGCCATCGCGATACCAGGGGTAGGACCAGGTCAGCCCGGTCAGCGCGACCAGCAAATACACCAGCAAGCACCAGGTGCCGAACACCGCATGCAGGCTCCACAAAAAACTGCGCCCCTGCCGTCGCCATTCCACCACCCACCAGGTGCGCGGGCTCCACCACCGTCGCGGCCAGCGCAGATACAGCCCCGATGCGCAGAAGAACAGCAAGATGAAGGCGCTCGCACCGGTGACCGCCTGCCCGCGTTTGCCGGCCGTCAGGTTGCGGTGCAGGTCTTCGATGAAGGCAAACGCTGTACTCAGCCGCGGCGGCGCGACCCGCTCACCCGTATAGGGGTCGAAGTACACCCGGCCCGCGCCCTTGCCGGAAAGACGCGCTGCAGACGGGCGCGCACCGGTGGGGTCGATCAACAGGCGTGTCACCGCCTGTTTTTGCCCTGCACCGGCTGGCGCCAGATCGAGCCGCTGCAGCAGCACATCCACCGGCAAGGCCCGCTCGCCCGCCGCATGCCGTTGCGCCAGTTGCGCAATGGCCGGGTTGGCCATGCGCACGATCTCGTTTTCGAACGACATCGCCGCGCCGGTCAACCCCATCACCGACAGCACCAGCCCGGCAGTGATGCCGAGCAGCCAATGCAGCTGGAACAGGAGCGTCTTGATCAAGACCTGGCCACGAAACAGGACGGCCGCCCATTGTAGATGAGAATGAGTCTCGCATCCGATCTGCATCGATGCCGCTGGCGTTCCGCATTCCGTTGCACGCCACGCACCGGAAACGGTCCGTCTTGTCGGATGCGTTCTGCCTCGCCGTCATCTGGCGCACATGGCGCGGTCATCGTTCGGACATCGCGCGTTGCCACCTTCCCCACTCCCCTTGGCAAGCGAGCTCTGCAATGTCCTTCCTCCTGCGCGGTTGTGTGGCCCTGGCAGTGTTGTGCACGACCTCCGTGGCGGTCGCCGCCACCAGTTGTCCCACCCTTTACGCGAACGGCACCCCGCCTAGCGTGGGCAGCAGCACGACCCGCACCACCGAGGTCTGCCACACCCAATACGTGCTGCTGGCCTCGGGCGTGACCAAGGACCCGGTGTATTCGGCCGAGCACCTCACCGACCAGCAGGTGGCCGGAGCCGAGGCGATCGGCCGGGTCGGCTCGTTTCACGATGAAACCGGCATTCCGGCCGCCGACCGCTCGAAAAGTTCCGACTACACCAACACCGGCTACGACCGCGGGCACATGACGCCGGCCGGCGATGCATCGACCGAAAGCGCGGAAAAAGAGACCTTTTCCATGGCCAACGTCGTCCCGCAGGACCACAAGCTCAACACCGGCGAGTGGGCGCACATCGAAGAGCAGGTGCGTCAGCTGGCCAAGCAACACGGCGAGTTGTACGTGGTGACCGGCCCGGCGTTCGACAGCGGCACGGCACCGACCATCGGCACCGACAAGGTCGCCGTTCCGGCATATGTGTGGAAGGCGATCTACGAACCGGGCGTGGGCGCCGGCGCGTATCTGTGCGTCAACGACAGCAGCATCAACTGCGACGTGGTGTCGATCGACGACCTGGTCGTGATGACCAACGTCGACCCGTTCCCCTCGCTCAGCGCCAGCGTGAAGTCGCACGCGATCGCGCTGGTGCTGCCGTAACGATGGCTACGCATGCGTGCGGCAGTCGGCTGCGCAGCGTCACGCAGGCGGACATCGCACGCAAACGGCAAGCGGCATCGGCGATCGCAGCGGCTGGATGCCACGCAGGGCGCAGGCACCCGGCCGCTGTCAATTGCTGCCGAGACCAGCGTCCGGCGCGGCACAGTGCGCGGCCAATCCATCTGCCAGGGCCGCGAACACCGCACTGCAGGCAGCGCTGGCGCGCAGGTCTTGATGCATCGTGACCCAGACGTCCAGTGCCACACCGACCTGCTGCGGCAACACCGGCAGCAGGCCCGGCGTTCGCCGTGCCAACATCGCCTGGCAGAAGCCAATCCCGCACCCGGCGCGGATCAGCGCCAGCTGTGCCAGATCGCTGTCGGCCCGTAGCGCGAAGGCCGCAGGTTCCCAGAACGGGAAGCCCTTGCGCGCGCCGCGCAGAAACGGCGTGTCCGTGTCGAAACCTACCAGCGCATGCTGGGCCAGGTCCTCCGGGCGCTGCGGCAGGCCATGCCGGTCCACATAGTCCGGATGAGCGTGGAGCCCGATCGCGACCTTGCCGACGCGGCGCGCCACCAGCAGGTCCTGCTGCGGCCGGATCATGCGCACCGCCACATCGGCTTGGCGGTGCAGCAGATCCTGCACCCGATTGCTCAACACCAGTTCCATGCGCAGCTGCGGATGCGCAGCACGCAACGCAGCCAGGATCGGCGGCAGGATTTCCGCACCGACCACCTCGCTGGCCGAGATCCTGACCGTGCCCTGCACCGCCTCACCATGACGGCTGGCTGCACGCTGCAACGCCGCGGCAATGTCGGCCATCGCCCGTGCATGGCTGCGCAACGCCTGTGCGGCGTCGGTCGGCAGTAGCCCGGTTTGCGAACGGACGAACAGCGGCACCGCCAGCAGGTCCTCCAACGCTGCGACATGCCGACCGATGGTGGGCTGGGTCAGACCCAGCGCGCGTGCTGCCGCCGACAACGAGCCCTCCTCCAGCACCGCAAGGAAGGACCGGTAAAGCTCCCAGCTGATCGTCTCGGCCATACATAAATGTATAGCTGCATGCGCATCTTCGGCAATTTATTCGCAGCCACGGCTTACCCACACTGGCCGCATCTCGACAGCGGAGCGGACCCATGACACAGACAGCGACCGCCCTGGTACTGGGCGCCAGTGGCGGCATCGGCGGCGAACTGGCGCGGCAACTGCGCGATGCAGGATGGCAGGTGCGTGCATTGCAACGCGGGTTGGCGGCCACCGCCGAGCAGCGCGATGGCATCGACTGGCGCCGCGGCGACGCCATGCAACGGCACGATGTCCTGCAGGCAGCGCGCGGTTGTGCGGTGATCGTGCATGCGGTCAACCCGCCCGGCTACCGGCGCTGGTCAGAGCTGGTGCTGCCGATGCTCGACAACAGTATCGCCGCGGCTCGCGCCGAAGGCGCCACCCTCGTGTTGCCTGGCACCGTCTACAACTACGGCCCCAGCGCCTATCCATCGCCGGACGAGGAGGCGCCGCAGACGCCGACCAGCCGCAAAGGCGCGATCCGGGTCGAGATGGAGCGCCGCCTGCAGGCCGCCACCGCGCACGGTGCGCGGGCGCTGATCGTGCGCGCCGGCGACTACTTCGGCCCGCACGCGCGCAACAGCTGGTTCGCGCAGGGGCTGGTCACCGCGGGGCGCCCGGTCACCACGGTGACCCTGCCTGGCGCGCCGGGCGTTGGCCATCAATGGGCCTACCTGCCCGACGTTGCGCAATGCATGCTGCGGCTGCTGCAGCGCCGCGACACGCTGCCAGCGTTCTGCCGCCTGCACATGGCCGGGCACTGGGATGCAGACGGTACGCAGATGGCCGCGGCGATCGGCCGGGTGGTCGTGCGCCACGGCGGCACGCAACCAGCACTGCGCCGCTTTCCGTGGTGGGCACTGCCGCTGGCCAGCCCGTTCGTGCCGCTGGCACGCGAACTGCGCGAGATCCGCCCGCTGTGGCGCAACCCGCTGCGCCTGCGCAATACGCGCCTGCGCGAGGTACTGGGCGAGGAACCGCACACACCCCTGGACGACGCCGTCGAGGCGACGCTCGCCGGATTAGGCTGCCTGCCGACATCGTTGCTGGCACCAGCGCACTGACTGAGAACAGCTCACAGAACGACTGCGCAGCCGCCAGGCGGACGCGGCCGGTGCTCAAAATCCGGCATGTACCACCCGTACACTGCAGGTGTGAGCGCGCCGTCCGCACCCACCTGACGACTGCGCGCTACGTTTTGTTAGCCGCATAAGATGGGCCTGCGGTGATATGGCCGCAGGCGCTCGCGCTCAGCGCGTTTCGCGCAACCAACGCGCCACTTGCGGGGCGAAATAGGTCAACACGCCATCGGCACCGGCGCGCTTGAAGGCCATCAACGCCTCGAGCACGCACTTGCGCTCGTCCAGCCAGCCATTGGCTGCTGCCGCCTTGAGCATCGCGTATTCGCCGCTGACCTGATACGCAAAGGTCGGCACGCGGAATTCTTCCTTTACCCGGCGCACCACATCCAGATACGGCATGCCCGGCTTGACCATCACCATGTCCGCGCCTTCTTCCAGATCCAGGGCGATCTCGCGCAAGGCTTCGTCGCCGTTGGCCGGGTCCATCTGGTAGGTGGTCTTGTCGGCCTTGCCCAGATTGCCGGCGCTGCCCACCGCATCGCGGAACGGGCCGTAGAACGCCGAGGCGTACTTGGCCGAGTACGCCATGATGCGCACGTTGAGATGATCGTCGGCATCGAGCGCGCGGCGGATCGCACCGATGCGGCCATCCATCATGTCCGAAGGCGAAATGATGTCCACGCCCGCCTGCGCATGCGACAACGATTGCCTGACCAATGCCTCGACCGTGATCTCGTTGAGCACATAACCCCTGGCGTCGATGATGCCGTCCTGGCCGTGGGTGGTGTACGGATCCAGCGCCACGTCGGTCATGACGCCCAGCTCAGGAAAGCGCGACTTCAACGCACGCACCGCGCGCTGCGCCAGGCCGTCCGGGTTCCAGGCCTCGGCCGCATCCAGGCTCTTGCCGGCCGGGTCGATCACCGGGAACAGGTCGATCACCGGGATGCCCAATTCCAGCGCGTTTTCCGCTTCGCGCAGCAACTCGCCCAGCGACAGGCGTTCCACGCCCGGCATCGACGCAATCGGCGCGCGGCCAGACAACTCGTGCACGAACACCGGCCAGATCAGGTCATCGGTAGTCAGCGTGTTTTCGCGCATCAACCGACGCGAAAACGCATCGTGGCGCATGCGGCGGGGGCGATAGTGCGGGTGGGCCATGACAAGGCTCCTAGAGACAGCGCATCAGTTTACGCCCGCCGTCACGCGCAGGACGCGCTGCGACGCAGTGTCGCAGCGCTGCAACAGCGCGGACTCTGCGTGCGTGCGCCGCACGCAGCGCACCGAACGCTGCCGACACAGGCGCTGCTCGACTCGCGCACGCGACACGCGCAGGCACGCATCCACATCGCCGCCTATCGAAAAGCTTGTTAGATAATCCCGCCGCCCAGGGTCAGGCGCATCACCCCGACTACGATCACCAAGCCGTTGAGCACCAGGCCGGTCTTGGCACGGCCGCGGTTGCCTGCCGAGGTGAACAACAGCGCGATGGCGGCGATCAGCGCGCCCACCGCCGCGAACGGAATCAGGAACCAGTTGCCCCACCCCAGCAGCGGGATGAAGGCCAACACCATCCAGAGCAACGCCACGATGCCCCACAACAGGCTGATCAATCCCACGTGCCAACTCGTCTTGAAGAAAGCACGAGCTTACCGGCGCGGCCGTCCTCGCGCCGTGGGCGGGTGGTCATCATGACCAATGGCGGTTTGGCGGCAGCCTCACACCGGCATGGCTAGGGTGCGCCAAAGTCCGGCGCGATTCAGTCCAGACGCCGGATCATCGCCGGCCACTACCCGGCTTTCATTACCCAAGGGGGGTCCACCATGCACAAGCAATCGCTGATCAGGAACGTGGCCATCGCCGCGGCCACCGCCGCCTTGCTGGCCGGCTGCGCCAGCAGCTCCAAGGTGATGCTGGGCCAGGCGCGCGCGCCGATCGACCCGGCACAGGTGCAGGTGTATTCCAACGCACCGGTCGGCTCGGTGGAAATCGCCCAGCTCGAATCGACCAGCGCTGCCGGCTTCGGCACCCAGGGCCAGACCGACGCCGCCGTCCAACGCCTCAAGCGCGAAGCCGCCAAGCTCGGCGCCAACGGCGTGGTCATCGTCGGCGTGGGATCCGAACGTTCCGGCGGCGGCCTGTCGGTGGGCGGTGGCAGCTATGGCGGCCGCGTCGGCGGCGGCTTAGGGATCGGCATCCCCACCACCCAGAAGCGCGCAGCGGGTGTGGCGATCTGGGTACCGGCGGGGGCGGAGCAGCGCCCGGCACCGGATGTTCCGGCGGCGACGCGGTAAAGCCCGCAAGATTCACCCGCATCAATGCGCCAGGGCGCGATGGATGGCTGTTTGCAGCCTTCCATCGCGCCCTGTGGTTTTGCATCCGCCGGAGCTGGTTAGCGCTTGGCTTGATACGCGGGAATGAACTGCGTCTCCACCGCCTTGGCCAGCTGATCCGGTGGGAGCAGGCCTTGGTCGAGCAGGAAGTTGTTGAAGGCTAGCCGGTCGAACTTCTTGCCCAGGGCCAGTTCGGTGCGCATGCGCAGTTCGAGGATGCGGGTGTAGCCGTAGAAGTAGCTGCCGGCCTGGCCGGGCGCGCGGACGGTGTAGCGGTCCAGTTCCTGGCGGGTCATGGCCGGCGAAAGGCCGACGTCGTCTTCCAGCACCTGGCGCGCGCGTTCTCGGTCGATCAGGCCCAGGTTGAGCATCGGGTCGAGCATGGCACGGGCGGCGCGCAACAGGCGGAACTGCAGGGCGATGAGCTGGCCGTCGAGCGGCTCGTAGGGCACCATTTCCGCTTCGGCATACAGCGCCCAGCCTTCGACGTTGACCGAGTTGAAGGCGAACATGCTGCGCGCCAGCGAGACGCCGCGTTCGACCATGGCGGTGAACTGCAGTTCGTGGCCAGGGCGGCCTTCGTGGGCGCTGAGCGTCCAGGCGGCCGAGCCGAAGTTGAAGTCGTCGTACTGCTCCTTCTTGGCGCCATCGGCGGTCGGGTTGCCCAGCGGCAACACGAACTGGCCCTGCTGGCCGGTATTGCCGATCAACGGGGCCGGCAGGAAGTGCGGGGCCGGTTGCGCGGCGCTTTCGGCGGCGCTGCCCAGGCGCATCTGCATCGGGCGGTTGGGTACATCGACGATGCGCTGCTGGCGGATGATCGGGTCGATCTGATCGATCACGCCGCGGTAGTGGGTTTCCAGCTGGTCGTCGGCGATCGTGTTGCCCTTGAGGGCGCGGATCACCTGCGCATAATTGCCGCCCTGCACGCCCTTGGCCTTGGCCACCAGCGGCGCCAGTTGGCGCATGGCCGAACGCGTCTCCATGAACTCCAGCTGCGCACGCTGGATCAGCTGCTGTGGGGCGATATCGATCCCGACCTGCTTGAGCTGGAAAGCGTAGAGCGGCTCGGGCAGGCGGGTGTCCTTGCGCGCCTTGGGCAGCACGGTGCTGCGGGTCCAGGCGGCGTAGTCCTTGAGTTGCGTTGACATTGCCTTGAGCGCTTCGTCGGCGCCGGCGATCTTGTACTTGGCGAACAGCTCGCCAATACCGGCGACGTAGGTGTCCACATTGGCCAGTGCCTGCTCCACTTCACGCTGGGTGGGCTGCAGCAGGGTCTTGTTGCTCAGCTTTTCCTCATAGCGCTGGCGCGCCAGCGTGGTGGTCGGCGTGCTTCCCGGTACCAGGCCGACGTAGCGCTTGAGGCGGTCCAGCGCCTTGGCGCGGCGCTCGGGCACGGTCTGGTCGGAGAGCAGACCGTTGAGACCACTGAAGACCGCCTCGGGAGCATCGCTCCAGGGCAGCAGATACCGCTCGTTGAGTTCGCTGCCTTCGATGTTCTGCTCGGCCGCACCGATCATGATCTGCAGGTCCTGGCGCACGTTGGCATCGCGCTCGGTGGTCAACTTCGTTTGCAGCGCGGCGCGCGCCTTGCGCATGGCATCGCGATAGCGCGCGGCGTTGTCCGGGCCGAGGTCGACGACCTGGTCGTCGTAGCCGGGCACACCGAAGAAGCTGGCATATTCGGGCTGGAACGGCGCCTGCGCATTGAGCAGGATCTGCGCATAGCCGTTGCTGGTCTGCACCCAGGCCGGGCTGGCGGATAGCTTGGCGGTGCTTTGGTTGGTCTGCGCCTGCAGCGGCAAACAGGTGCCGAGCGCCAGAGCGACGGCAATCACAAGAGGCTTCATCGAGAAGATTCCAACAGGGCGATGCGCGACCGTACGCGGAGCACGCGGCGCCGACAACCTGCCGAAGGTCATCGTGCCTGCTGACACAGTCCATCTCCTCGCCGCACACGAAGAATCGATGCCAGGAGACAGGCGAAGCGATTCATACATTGAGCGGGAAAACAGAAGACTGGCCCCATCACAGATGTGGCGCTACGCACCTGCTTTCACACGCTTACTACAGAGGCCAGCTGCACGCATACCGACTTTGACTTACCATAGATAGAACGTACACTTCAAGAATCAGCACTCAAGGACTTGTCATGAAACGCTGGATAGGGATGTTTGCAGTTCTTCTGTTCACTCAGGCGGGTAGCGCAGCGGGACAAAGTATTTATCGAGAGCTGGCATGCCGCAGCAATGACCCCTTTGTTTTTTGTACCCAGGGGTGCAAAGACGAGGACAAAAACTGGACGCCGATTGACCCGATCTCCGGAACCTGGCTCGCTGTGCCAGGCTACTGCCCATGGCCAACGAGCACGGGGCCCTGTTGCGTCGGGAATGTCTGCTTCAAGGTGTGGACACAAACTGCCGTCACCGCAGTCGGCCAGTACATGAATATCTGTCCCTATGCGAAGAAGCAGGGCCAGTGGAAAGGAAAGCAACGGCCTGAGAAAGTTCCGTTTGACCATTAACCGGCGCCTTCCGGATACCGCTTGGTTCGAAGTGCAGTAAGCGCGGGTGTCTTGCGAGCGCTGCACTCTCACCACGCTCAAGTCTGCATCCAGACACGAGCGCTGCTTTATACAACGGTCACCCGGCTTCAACACTATGTATGAAGCCGTCTATTATTTTACTGAATAGAAAGTTTGAATCTCTGACCAAGGAGTAGTGGTCATTCCCTTTTTTTCCGCAGCTTTCGTCAGTCTTGAACAGACATATTCAATCAGACATCGGGGCCCCAAGATGATCCCAAGCAGCGTTTAATAAACGCTTCGGCAGTCTTGTAACGATGCAGTGCCGCGGCGCCCGACAACCCATGCTTCGCGCCGGGATACGTCATCAATTCGAATGGGGTGCCGCGTTGCTGCAGCGCGCTCATCAGCGCGGTGGAATTGGTGAACAGCACATTGTCGTCGGCCATGCCGTGGATCAGCAGGAGCTTGGCGCGCAGGCCATCCAGATGCGTGGCGATGCGTGCGTCGCGGTAGCCTGCGGCGTTGCGAGCCGGCAGATCCATATAGCGCTCGGTGTAATGCGTGTCGTACAGGCCCCAATCGGTGACCGGTGCGCCGGCCACGCCGCAGGCATAGGCGTCGCTGTGCTTGGCCAGCAGCATCAAGGTCATGTAGCCGCCATTGGACCAGCCCTGCACGCCGATGCGCTTGGCATCCACCCAGGGCTGTTGCTTGAGCCAGGCCACGCCTTGCAACTGGTCGTCCACTTCCACCGTGCCCTGCCTGCCGTACAGCGCGCCACCGAACGCGCGCCCGCGCCGCGGAGTGCCGCGATTATCCAGCGAAAACACCACATACCCGCGCTGGGCCAGGTACTGGTCGAACAAGGCATCGCCGCGGCTGGGCCAGGCATCGAGCACGGTCTGCGCTGCCGGGCCACCGTACACGTAAACGATGACCGGGTAGCGCCTGGCCGGATCGAAGTGCTCCGGCTTGGTCAGCCGGTAATGCAGCGGCGTCTTGCCGTCGGCGGCGGTGAGCGTGCCGAATGCGATCGGGCGCTGCGCATCGCGGTAGTTGGCGTACGGATGCTGCGGATCGCTCAGGTCGTTCTTCAGCAGTGTGGCGATCTTTTCGCCACTGGCGCGGAACAACTCGATCTGCGGCGGCGTAGTGGTGTTGGACCAGGTATCGACGTACACGCTGACGTTGTTGGCAAAACTGGCTGCGTGCGTGCCGTTGGTGGCGGAACGCTTTTCGATTGTGCCGCCGGCCAGGGGTATGGCGTAAAGATGCGTTTGCGTAGGCCCGTCCTTGCTTGCGGCGAAATACACCGTGCCGGCCTGCTCGTCGACGGCGAGCAGGGCATCGACCACCCAGTTGCCGGAGGTCAGCGGCGTCAGCGTGCGGCCGTCTTCGGATGCAAGATACAAATGCGCGTAGCCGCTGCGTTCGGAGTTCCAGACAAAGCGGCCGTCCTTGAGAAACCGCAGGTCGTTGTGGAGCGGCACCCAGGTGGGCGAGGTTTCGGTGATGAGCATGCGCTGCGCACCGCTGGCCAGCGTGGTCTCGATCAGCTCGAGGGTTTTCTGGTCGCGCGACTGCCGCTGGAAGGTCAGGCGCTGTGCATCGCGCCAATCCACGCGCGCCAGATAGATGTCCGGGTTCCTGCCCAGGTCGATCCAGCGTGGGGTCGCCTTGGCGCGCGGTGCGATCACACCCAGCTGCACCGCTACATTCGGCTGACCGGCCTGCGGATAGCGCTGGCTGATCACCTCGGTGTGGTCGGCATACACTTCCGGGCGCTTTTGCACTGGCACCTGCGCTTCGTCGATGCGCGCAAAGGCGATCGCCGAGTCGTCCGGCGCCCACCAATAGCCGGTGTGACGATCCATTTCTTCGTCGGCGACGAATTCGGCCACGCCATTGCCGATGGTCTCGCTACCATCGTGGGTGAGCTGCAGCGCATTGCCACTGGCCAACTCGATCACCCACAGATTGCGCTCACGCACGAAGCTGACGAAGCCGCCCTTGGGTGAGAGCTTGGCGTCGGTGGCGAAGCCTTCGCCGTGGGTGAGTTTGCGTACCGCAGCCGCGCCAGTCTTGCGCAGGTCGTACAAATACAACTCGCCACCAAGCGGGAACAGCAGCGCATGCGCGTCCGGCGCCCATTGGTAATCGACGATGCCGGTGAACGCGGCGATGCGCTGACGTTCACGGCGGGCTTTTTCGACATCGCTCAGGACCTCGGTGCCGGGCAGCACGACCTTGGAATCGACCAGCAGGCGCGTCTGGCCGCTGGCGATGTCGTATTCCCACAGATCTAGGGAAGGTCTGAACAACGAGACCTGACAGGGCGGAAGGTGGCGTCGTTCCGAAGAGTGGCTTTTGGAACTTCGGAATTTCGCCATTTCTGGCGCTTTCCGCGGGAATTTCCCGGTTCACAGACGCAC